>JBIQJZ010000116.1:0-12684 GCA_044507115.1 Flammeovirgaceae bacterium
GCATCGCCAACTGGATTTGAGACGTCGGGTCAACGCATATGGCTCGATTACCTCAAGCCTTATGTGCAGGACTATACCGTCGATACATATGGTTCCGTTGTCGGGGTCATCAACCCGAAAGCGTCGTATAAGGTCGTGATCGAGGCCCATGCTGACGAGATTTCGTGGTTCGTGAACTACATCACGGATGACGGATATATCTATGTGCGGCGCAACGGTGGATCTGATCATCAGATTGCACCCAGTAAGCGCGTAAACATTCACACAGACAAAGGAATTGTCAAGGGCATCTTTGGATGGCCTGCGATTCACGTTCGCGATATGGCCAGGGAAGAGCCCCCCACACTCAAGAATATTTTCATCGATATCGGCGCCGAGAGCAAGAAGGAAGTTGAAGCCCTGGGAGTTCATGTTGGCTGTGTGATCACGTTTGAAGACGAACTGATCGAACTCAATAAGCGGTGGCTGGTAGGCCGGGCGCTGGACAACCGCATGGGAGGCTTTATGATCGCCGAGGTGGCGCGCCGCCTGCATGAGAATCGCAAGAAGCTGCCGTTTGGCCTGTACGTGGTAAATGCTGTCCAGGAGGAGATTGGCCTGCGCGGCGCTGAAATGATTTCGCGCCGCATCAAACCCGATGTTGCGATTTGTACGGACGTTACACATGATACGCAGTCGCCGATGTACAATAAGAAGGAGAGCGGGAATCTAAAGGCAGGTGGTGGTCCTGTATTGTGCTATGGTCCGGCTGTCCAGAACAACGTTCTGCGGATGATCATCGATACGGCGCAAAAACGCAAGATTGCATTCCAGCGCCAAGCCGTTTCGCGATCAACGGGAACGGATACGGACTCATTTGCTTACTCCGCCGAGGGAGTTGCTTCCGGTCTGATCTCGCTTCCGCTGAAATACATGCATACTACGGTGGAGATGGTTCACAAAGACGACGTGGAGAGCGTGATCAGGCTGATCTATGAATTCCTGCTTCAGTTGAAGCCTGGCCATGACTTCCGGTACTTCAAATAGGGCATCTGTCCAAATTCTGCGGAAATGAAACCGCTTATCCAGCGCAAATACCGGTCGTGCAAATCGATGGATTCTTGTTCTGGCAATTATCCTTACCTTGAAAGCCGCCGAATAATTTCCTTCGAGGGAACCACCTGGCGGGATTGTAATGTTAGGTGGTAATTCGTAAATTGAAGTAGTATTCAGAGATAGCCACATTGAAGAAATACGCACGGGGCTGCAGAGTTTTTATAGAGAGGGTCTTTTCTCTGTGTGCTCTGTGCGTTATTTTCCTCTCCCAGTGACCGACAGATTCCGTTGCGAATCACTCAATTGTAAAACCTGCAAGTTTCATGTCGTCCCAGAATCTGGGATAAGATTTTCTGACCACTAATGGGTCTTCAATGACGACATCCATTAAGGTCGCCAGTGGCGCGAACGCCATAGCCATGCGGTGGTCTTTGTACGTGCTGAATGCGGCGCTATCGGGAAGTCTTTCAGACGGTATAAGTTTCCAGGAAGTGTTGTCTTCCACCAGGTCCGCTCCGATTTTTCTGAGTTCGTTCTGAAGTGCTGCAATCCGATCCGTCTCTTTGATTCGAAGACTTTCCAGGCCGGTGAAGTGACCGGTGACTCCCGTAGCTGCACAGACTACCGCAACTGTTTGTGCGAGGTCGGGGCAATGTGTGAAGTCCCACGCGAGATCAGTTCCCGGCGAAGTTTTCGCCAGTGCCAAAACCTCGTTCTCCCTGTTTGCTTTGACGCCAAGGGAGTCCATGATCCGAACTATCGCGCTGTCGCCTTGCAGCGATACGGGGAAAAGGCGTGGCAGGCGAATATTTGCGTCTTGCGCGAGTGCTGCGAACGAGAACCAATAACTGGAGCCAGACCAGTCGGACTCCACCGTGAAGTCGATGGGATAGTAATCCCCGTGCGGGATCTTAACTTCCCGGTCATGGACCTCGCACGTTGCACCGAACTCCCGCATCAAAGCCGCAGTCATTTCGATGTATGGTCGGCTCCCGATCCTTCCCTCCAGTTTCAGGGTCAGTCCCTCCGGGAGGGTTGGAGCAATCATCATGAGCGCGGAAATAAACTGACTGCTGACGTCACCCCGGATGGAAAGGACGTTGGTCTTCTGGCCGGAGAATTGCTTGGTTTCCAAAGGCGGATACCCACGTACGGATAGGTATTCAATCACTGCTCCTAACGATTGTAAGGCGTCGACGAGGATACCGATAGGGCGTTCCTTCATACGGGCTGTACCGGTCAGGATTTTGTTTTGATTCGTCACTGCGAATAGAGCAGTCAGGAATCGCATCGTCGTGCCGGCGTCTTCGACATCGATAGTTTTTTCCGGGGAGCGAACGAGCTTCAGCATAAGCTGGGTATCATTCGCATCGGATAGGTTATGAAGGGTTGACTTGTTACCGGCAAGCGCGTCTAGTATGAGTACCCGGTTACTGATACTCTTTGATGCTGGCAGGTGGTTGATCGTTCCTGAAATACGCGGTTGTTTTTTGATCGAGATGGTGTTCAAGTCAGCTTGGTTTTTAGAATCTGCAAATTACTAGTTGGCTAAGATTTTTTCGTGACTACTGTAACAATTGTCTGGTTTTTTAAGTTATATTAGTAATATGAGGAGTTATAGCACATTTGCGATCGGCTTTGGATTGGCTTCAGGTGCTCTGTTGGCGGCCTGGCTTTTGACAGGAACCCGGAAGGAAAAGACAAAAAAATTCATTTCCACACGGACTGCCAGCATCAAGAAAAGCATCAAAGCTGAGAGACCTGTCTATGATGAAACTGAATCCTATTATTTCTAGGCGTCACGGTAAAATGTCAGAGCCCTTTTTACCTCATCGGAGCTGATCTCACAATCCCATTTCGCGTTCCCGATTCCATCCAGGAGAACGCACAAAATTCTGTTTTCTCTGTTTTTCTTATCCTGGCTTGTCAAGGCGGCGATGGGATCTTGATCTTCTTCGTGCAACACAACTTTCCCGAAGGTGGCAATGAGGTAACGCGTGATCTCTTCAAACTCTTCGGCCGTGAGCATTTTCCTTTCCTTCGCGAGAAAGCTTTCGCAGATCAGCCCGACCGCAACCGCTTCTCCGTGCAGGATTTTTCTCCCCTCTTGTAGTAGGTAGGTCTCTACGGCGTGCCCGATGGTATGCCCGGCGTTTAGTGTTTTTCGCAGCCCTCTTTCATAAGGATCTGTCTTTACAACGCCGAGTTTAATGTTCACCGAATGGTGCAACAACGTATCCCATGGTTGTTTGTCCATCGGGTGCGACTGGATTTGCCGCCACATGTTCGCATCGGAAATCAGTGCATGCTTGATCACTTCAGCGAACCCGGAGCGTTTCTCCTCTACCGGCAGCGTGCTGAGAAAGCCCGCGTGTAGCAGGGTCAGCGCTGGTGTCTTGAATACGCCGATGTGGTTCTTGAAATGCTGAAAGTCGACACCGAGTTTGCCGCCAACGCTGGCATCCACCTGCGACAGCAATGTTGTGGGTATCAGGATGAAGTCGATTCCACGCTTGTAGGTTGCGGAACAGAATCCCCCCATGTCTCCGAGCACACCTCCTCCTACTACTATCATAGCCGAGTGGCGGTCGAGTTGGCTTGCTGTCATCCGTCCCCATATCAACTCGCACGTCGCAATGTTCTTGTGCTCTTCCCCCGGCGGTACTTCTATCAAATCGTGGGCGGGAAGTGCGGGCTTGATAATAGGATAGCATAACGCGGCCGTGTTGGCATCGGCCAGGACAGTAATCTTACTGTATTGTTTGTGGTGCAGGAATGCCTCTAGATCAGCAGCCGGCGCAGAAGTGAACTGGATATTGTCGGTCATTATTGTGGCCCGAAAGTTATCAAATTTACCGCAATACGGGGGTGAGTGGCCGGTTAAAAGGATGTCGAATGCTATGGCCGATTCCCTATATTTGCGCACTCGTATATGTACCCTCTTCCAGAAATATCGTTTGACGATACAGCGGTCGCGTTTGATTATAAATCGACTGCCGATCTCCGCAAGGCTAACCTTATTTTTTCCCTTGTTAATCACCCGTGGCTCTCTTCCGCAGCCACCGCGTTCGCCGCGTGGGCGCTGAAAGTGGGACTCCCCATTGAGGGCCTGATCCGCCGGACTGCCTTTGATCACTTTTGTGGGGGAGAGGGGATCGCTGAAAGCGAGCGCGTGATCCGACAACTTGAGCGATATGGTGTAGGTACCATTCTCGACTACGCGGTTGAGGGAGAAAAATCCGAAAGCGGCTTTGATGCCACACAGCGAGAAATTATACGCACAATTGAGAAGGCCCATCAGTCTTCCGGGATTCCCTTTTGTGTGTTCAAGGTAACAGGGGTCGCATCTACTGAAATCCTGGAAAAGTTAAACAGCAAAATTCCCTTGTCTGCTGCGGAAACCGAGGCGTTCGAGCGTGCAAGCCGGAGGGTCGACGCCATTTGCGCAAAGGCGCATGCTTACGGAGTCCCGGTTCTGATCGATGCCGAGGAGACCTGGATACAGGATCCGATCGATCAGCTGGCCGATAGAATGATGGCTCGCTACAACAAGAAGTCGCCGATCATCTGGAATACGTACCAGATGTACCGGACGTCTTCGATGGTCAATCTTGTTAGTGATTTTCAGGATGCTGTTGCGGGAGAGTATTTTTTGGGAGCCAAGCTCGTGCGGGGCGCTTATATGGAGAAGGAGCGTGATCGGGCGGAGGCTGAAGGGTATCCGAGTCCGATTCACGTTGATAAGGACGCGACAGATTGCGCATTCAACGAGGCTCTCCACTTTTGTCTTGATCACGTTGATCATATTCACCTGATGTGCGGCTCGCACAATGAAGGGAGCAGCGCACTTCTCGTCAAGGGGATGGCGGAGCGAGATTTACTTCCCAACGACAAACGGATCTGGTCTGCTCAGTTGTACGGTATGAGTGATCACATTTCTTTTAATCTGGCGAAGGCGGGCTACAACGTTGCTAAATACGTACCCTATGGCCCGGTGAAGTCAGTGATGCCCTATCTCTTGAGAAGGGCGGAGGAGAACACGTCGGTGGCGGGGCAGAGCAGCCGCGAGTTGACGCTTATTCGCGCGGAGCTGCGGAGGCGAAGACAACGGCGCTGACATCCTGCCTAATAGCGATTGTACCTCAGCATTATTCCCTTATTTTTGCGTGAATCTATTATTATGGCATTAGGCGAACAGGAGATTATCCGCAGACAAAGCAAGGAAGAGCTGGAGAAACTCGGCATCGATCCATATCCGGCAGACCTCTACGACATCAACGCTACTGCGGACGAGATACAACGCAACTTCGACGAGGAGAAGAAGAACTACCAACAGGTGTCTATCGCTGGCAGAGTGATGAGCCGGCGCATCATGGGATCTGCTGCTTTTGCGGAACTGCAAGACGAGAGCGGGAGGATCCAGATCTATTTGAGGCGCGATGACCTATGCCCTGGTGAGGATAAGACACTGTACAATATTGTGTTTAAGAAGCACATCGATATTGGTGACATCATCGGCGTCACCGGCTACTGTTTCAAGACGCAGACAGGTGAAATCTCTATCCATGTAACCAGTCTGAAGATGCTCGCCAAATCTCTTCGCCCGCTTCCAGTGGTTAAAGAGAGTGTTGACGAGCAAGGGAATGTCATACGTCATGATGCATTCACGGATCCAGAGCAGCGTTACCGCCAGCGATATGTCGATCTGATTGTTAATCCCGAAGTTCGCGAGACGTTCGTGAAGCGCACGAAACTGGTGAACTCCATGCGCGAGTATCTTAATAAGAAAGGTTATCTCGAGGTCGAGACGCCGATCTTGCAACCGTTGTACGGAGGCGCGGCAGCGAAGCCTTTCAAGACACATCACAACACGCTGGATATGACGCTCTATTTGCGTATAGCCAACGAGTTGTATCTGAAGAGACTTATCGTCGGCGGATTCAACGGTGTATACGAGTTTTCAAAAGATTTCCGCAATGAAGGGATGTCGCGGTTTCACAACCCCGAGTTTACCCAGATTGAGTTGTATGTCGCTTACAAAGATTACAACTGGATGATGGATCTCGTCGAGGAAATGATTGAAAAGGTTGCCATCGATCTTCACGGTACAACCCAGGTCAAAGTCGGTGATAACCTGATCGATTTCAAGAGACCATGGCAGCGCTACACGATGTTCGATGCGATCAAGACATTTACGGGGATCGATATTTCCGAGATGGATGAGAAGGCATTGCGGGAAACATGCCATAAGCTACAAGTTCCAGTAGACGACACGATGGGGAAAGGCAAGTTGATTGACCAGATATTCGGAGAAAAATGTGAACCCTTACTGATACAGCCCACTTTTATCACAGACTATCCGATTGAAATGTCGCCGCTGGCGAAGAAACATCGGAGCAAGCCCGGGCTGGTCGAGCGCTTCGAAGCGATTTGCAACAGCAAGGAAATCGCCAATAGCTTTTCAGAGTTGAATGATCCTATCGATCAACGCCGGCGTTTTGAGGAGCAGCTCGAACTGGGTAAACGGGGAGATGAGGAAGCTATGACCTTAGACGAAGATTTTCTTCGTGCCCTGGAGTACGGAATGCCTCCGACCGCGGGACTTGGCATCGGAATCGACAGACTTGCGATGATCATGACGAACTCACCCTCGATTCAGGACGTCCTTTTCTTTCCGCAGATGAAGCCCGAGAAGGGTGCAAGTGTAGCATCTGATCAGGAGTTTGCCGAGGCAGGTGTGCGCAGTGAGCTGATCCCCGTGCTGCAGAAGCTCGGGATCACGTCGATTGCGCAAATGCGCGAAATGAAACCTTCGAAGCTTTTCAACGACGTCTGTGGCATGCGGAAGAAGATGAAGCTAGATATCCCTAATCCTACCCTCGACGAAGTGGAGAGTTGGCTAAAATAGCAACTGAGTGAGAAAAGTCCTTGCCAACCTTACCTTCTGGGTAGTTGTGGCCATTGCCGCCGGTGCGTTGATGGGTCATTTCTGGCCAGCACAAGCGGTGAAGATGCAGATACTTGGCAAAGGCTTTATCGAAGTCATCAAGGTCTTCATTTACCCCATCATTTTCCTGACCATTTCCCTTGGCATCAGCGGGATGAGCAATCTCCGAAAGGTCGGTCGGGTCGGCGGAAAAGCCATTCTGTACTTCGAGGTAGTAACGACGGTGGCGCTCGTCATCGGAGTAATTGTGTCATATGTCGTAGAACCTGGCGCTGGTGTGGCTACGAGCGCGGTGGAAGGGGCCAGTGTCGAGAGATATTCCGAGCGCGCTACTGATTTCAGCTGGATGCAATTTCTGCGAGATAATTTTACCATCCAGGTGTTGCTGCTGTCGATTGTATTTGGAGTTGTGCTTAGCAAGGTACAGCAACGCGAAAAGATCATTCGTGTCCTTAGTCGCCTCTCACAATATGTGTTCCGCGCACTGCATCTGGTCATGTACCTCGCACCTATCGGGGCATTTGGAGGCATGGCCTATACGATCGGCGAGTATGGGATCGATACATTATTGCCACTCGCGAAATTGATGGTAACCGTGTACATCACGATGGCGTTGTTTGTTTTCGTCGGACTTCACTTCATCTTGCGCTATTACCGGGTGAGCCTGTGGAAGTTTTTGAAATATATCCGCGAGGAATTGTTGATCGTCCTGGGTACATCATCCTCGGAAGCGGGTTTGCCGTCACTGATGGAAAAGCTTGAGCGCATGGGCTGCTCGAAACCGGTTGTTGGACTGGTTGTACCTGCGGGATATTCGTTCAACCTCGATGGAACGACCATCTATCTCTCGATGGCGATCATGTTTCTCGCGCAGGCGTTCAACGTACACCTGACGTGGGAGAATGTCGTATCGATTATTGCTATCCTCTTCGTTACGTCGAAAGGGGCTGCTGGTGTTACCGGCAGTGGGTTTGTCGTACTGGCGTCGACGCTGACGGCGGTAAAGATCATACCCGTAGAAGGCCTTGCGTTGTTGCTAGGTGTTGATCGCTTCATGTCCGAAGCAAGGGCAATTACCAATTTTATCGGCAACGGAGTCGCGGCGATATGGCTCGCAAACAACGAGAAGGAATTCGATCGCGAGAAGATGGAACGGGAGCTGGGATGAATCGTGAGGCGGCAGTCGTGAGTGGTGAGTGGTGAGTGGTGAGTGGTGAGTGGTGAGTTTCTCCAAGCCCTGTAAGGGCGACCTTATGGTAGCAGCGAACGGCAGGGAGAATTCCGCGTAGTCCCGTAGGGACGGCCTTATCCGATACGATCATAGCATAACAAAATCGGGGCGAAACATAAGGTCGTCCCTACGGGACTAATGGTTCTTGTCGTCGTACGTTTTTCTACCATAAGGCCGGCTCCTACGGGGCTCGTACAGGTGACCGACGTTTGGATTCTGAAATCAGATGGGTTGTTTCGACACGGCCATCCCGTCACGTATCTAGTCATCCGAATTGATTAGGCGCGACGTGACGGCTCTACGGTTATACCTGCGGATCATAGGTCTTAGGCCGAGAACACATTGCGCGCGTTATGTTGTGTTTTCTATACATTCCCATAATATCCTTTGATGCTGTGTCTTTGCAAGCCCTGTAAGGGCGACATTAAGGTAGCAACGAAAGGAGAATAGAACTGCTCACGACTGCCGACTCACGTCTCACGATTCACGACCCTCAATCCCGTTTCACCATCCGATTAACCCGGTCTTTGATGTCGGGGATTTGTTGATAGGCGAGCAATATCTGCTTGTACGTTTCCACATCTATCCCTTCTTCTTTAATGGATGTCTCCATCTGTTGTTCGAGACGGGCATTCTCCTGAAGAATTTGTTGTGCGGCATTGTTGAACGATGATAACTCCTCAGACGAGGTCTCCCCTCCGCGTTGAGGATCGCGCTGCTCTTCCAATATTTGATTGAAGCGCTCCACCGTTAGCCCTTCATCCTGTATTGCCTTAATCATCTTTTGCTCCCCCTCTACCTGTATCTGCATGACTTTCTCATTTGCCTTGACGAACGAGGTCAACTCCGCGTCGGAGAAATCCTCCCGCATGGCGGTAGACGGCTGACGGGTCGTGTCCTGGGCGATCACAGCCGCTGAGCAAAGCAGCGTGAGTGAAAAAGCGACTCCAGCGATTATCGGACGAAAAATTGTTCTTACACCTTTCATAACGCAGTTGGTTAATTCTTAAACATTCCCGTAGGTCGAAAGAATTTATGCCAGACGAAGCAAGGGCACTCGTTCATTCTTTCAAATGCCTGTTCCGTCAGTTAGAATGGTGTCTTCAGTCAGAAATGTCATTCGAATGCCGTGCCGGTTGATGAAAAACGACGCGTTTTGGTGGTGTTTGCGCGATTCGAGAAATAAGTCAAAAAAAGTGATGGAATAATTGCGATTAGCTGCTCTTGTCATTGAAATCGGTTGCGAATACCGTTGACGTATGAATTACACGAAATACACTGTGGAGGATTTCGTCCTCGACCGAAACTTTAATCAATGGGTGACGGATCCGGATCCCAAGAACGACGCTTTCTGGGAGATCTGGCAGTACCAGAACCCCGAAAAAGTCAGCCTGTTGCAGGAAGCTCGATCGATTATTCTCGACTTGCGAAAGATGGAAGGTGCGCATGACGCGTTGCCGGAAACGCGCGTCGACGCTCTGTGGTCCGCGATTCAGGCGGAAACCGGACTTGCCGCCGGGACGGAAGTGATACCAATCGTCCGAAAGTCTTATTTGAAGGCAGCTGCAATTACGTTTTTTCTGATGTGCGCCGCTGCCACCGGTTGGTGGGCTATCGCCCAGTTCGGTCAACTCCATCATACTACCAATTACGGTGAGACGAAGAAGGTCACGTTGCCGGATGGCTCGGTGGTGATACTCAACGCCAATTCCCACATCTGGTACAGCAGGTCATGGACCGACGACCACGTTCGCACTGTGTCGCTGGAGGGGGAAGCCTATTTCGACGTTGTCAGGAGTCCCCAAGGATGCCACCCCACCTTTGTCGTGTCCACCGAGGACCTCAAGGTAGAAGTGCTCGGAACGCAGTTTAACGTGCTAAGGCGCGACGCGAAGACTCTTGTCACCTTGCAGGAAGGAAAGGTAAGCCTGGATATTCCGGGAACTACCGAACCGAAGATTGTCATGAACCCTGGAGACCAGATAGAATTTTCATCGATTACTCAAAAAGCGATTCGCAAGACCGTCAAGCCGGAGAACATCAGTTCGTGGACAAACAACTACTGGATATTAGATAACACAGCGTTGCTCGACGTGGCGAAGAGGATTGAGACGATCTACGGTAAGATCGTTGTGATTCTGGAGCCTTCGCTTGCCACAGAGACGATCAGCGGCGTTTTGCCAGCGCGGAATTTCGAGAGCATGCTCGACATCCTCGCGACATTGTACGATGTAAAAATCACTGTCAAAGACGACAAGATCATGATCGAGAAATAGAGAATAGTAGTCAACAACCTAACACCTAAAACTTAGCCTATGAATGTATTTATCTACTTCAAGAAGTTCGTGCTGTATCTCTTGTGGGCGCTGATGCCTGTTGTGGCCGTCGCGCAACAGGGCTACAGCCGGTCACCGGGCGAAGACGCCCACGTTGGAACGCTGTCGCTTGTAGACGTGCTGAAGGATATGGAGGTGCGCTATGGCGTATTATTTACGTTCCGCAATTCGACAGTTGAGAACAGACCTGGCAAACTTTATAATCGCGCCAATGGAATCGAGAAGGCCCTCGCGGAAGTATTGACACCCGAAGGTCTCAGGTTCAGAAAAGTAGATGATATCTACGTCATCTACACACCATCTGAGAAGGGGACCGTTCGGGATGTCAAACGCGAAGTCAGGAAGAAGGAGTCGGCTCAATTGTGGGCCGCCAGTGAGCCTGCCAGTGGTCCGACCAGCATCATCAGGAAATTGAACTTGCTCATGAACCCGGTGGAGGTTTCGATACAAGGCACCATTACCAATGAAATGGGCCAACCGATGCCGGGGGTTAACGTAGTCGTGAAAGGTACTACGATTGGAACGACGACTGACGAGGCAGGAAACTATATCCTCTCGGCTCCTGAAAACGGAGTCCTGGTGTTTTCCTTTATCGGCTATGAAACAGTTGAGGTGCCGATCGGCAACCGATCGCGCATAGATCTCCGCATGACACCCGATACTATGACACTTTCCGAGGTAGTGGTACTGGGATACGGAACCGTCGAAAAAAAGGATCTCATCGGGTCGGTGGGAATTGCTTCAAGTGAGGATTTCGGTGATGTTGCCGTTAGCAGCGCGCAACAGCTTATTCAGGGAAAGGTATCCGGCGTACAAGTGATCAACTCCAACGGGCTGCCGGGGTCAAACGTGAAGATCACCGTGCGTGGTACAGGTACGTTTACAAACGCTGACCCCCTTTATGTGATTGATGGAATCCAGGGGAATGTTAACCAGTTCAACGCGATCAGTCCGTACGATATTGAAAATGTCACGGTATTGAAGGATGCGTCATCGACCGCGATTTACGGAGCGAATGCTGCCAACGGTGTCGTTATTATCACTACAAAGCGGGCGAAATCCGGTACACCGCGCGTCACGTACAACGGATACTATGGTGTTGCGCGTCCTTGGAAAACACTCGATATCATGAATTCCGCGCAGTATATCGACCTTGTCAGGGATATCACCGGAAATACGCTCACGTCAAAGTTGGAAAGCGATTATGTGCTCGTCGACCGCACTGATTGGCAGGAAGCTATTTTCCGCACGGCACCGTTGATGGAACACAATATTGGAATTTCCGGTGGGAATGATAAAGTCCTCTATGGCGTCTCGACAACTTATACGAATCAGGATGCGATCATGGAAGACTTTGGTTTTGAACGGATCAATCTCCGGATCAGTCTTGAGGAGAACGCAGGCAAGCGATTTCGGTTTGGTCAGGTTCTGAACTTCCGCTACACGGTGAAGTCGGGAGTAGCAGCGAATTTTACGGAGGCACTTCGTATGCCGCCGTACTCTCCGATCCGCGACCCCAACAACCTCGGAGGCTTCGCGAAAGTGACATCTGTTGACGACCTCAACGATTCCGCGAATCCGTTGACAGGAGTATTCTTAACGGAGAAACGAGATCGGAACTTCTTGTCGTTTGGGCAGTTCTTTGGGGAAGTCGACCTGATTGACGGACTGCGGTTTCGTTCGCAAGTGTCATTGGAATTCAATAACTCGAGCGAGTACGATTATAATCAGGCAAGCGCAAATGGCAACGTGGTTGGGCCAAACGGAATCACGGAAAAATACGGTTGGGAAATCAATCCGCTTCTTGAGAACTACTTCAGTTACAACAAGGCATTCGGTGCACACCAGTTTGATGTCACTCTTGGAAATAGCTATCGCAAGGGTGTTATGGGACGAAGCGTCAGTCTGTCGGGCAGCAATTTCCCCAACGACGATCTCAAGAATATCGCCGCTGCACCGTCGAGCAGGATCGCAGGAGGATCGGTATTTCAGTCTGCTCAGTTGTCTTACTTCGCTCGTGTCAACTACACGTTGAATGACAAGTATCTCCTAACGGCTTCCGTTCGACGAGATGGTAGTCATGTTTTCAGTCGCGGCAATCGCTTCGGAAACTTCCCGTCAGTCGGTATCGGCTG
>JBIQJZ010000117.1:0-12576 GCA_044507115.1 Flammeovirgaceae bacterium
GCCACAGGTCGCCAACTTCAAAAATGTAGGGGATCTTAAATCTGCTTTGGATAGCGCGGGCGGCGATCCCTGTAGTCAAGGGCGTGGAGATCGCGTAAACCAGATCGGCATCGCTGTGGTTTGCAGCAGCTGCGACTGCAGCCCTTGCAAAATTGTAGAACGACAATAACCGCCGGTAAAACCCGAATCGATTATCATAAGGGATAGGGAGATAAGACACTTCAACACCCTCGACGTTCGCCACTTTTTGTGCATCGTCGTTGTGCGCCGTAATAACCACCGTTCGAATGCCCCGGGCCACCAAGGCCTTCGCGAGGTAATATGAACGAATCGCACCACCTCCAAGCGGTGTCTTGAAATGTTGATGAACGATTAGGACTTTCCTGACCGGAGTTGTCGTTCCTGCGCCATACATGGAGAAGGTTGCCGGGTGGCGCCTACTTCGCCTGTAGAGTTTTCGAATAATTGAGAATTCTGGCTACCGTCGTATCTGACGGTGCCAACGCGGCATCGTCGAGGTCGGTAAGCGCCGCTCGTACGTCGTTATACAAGGCTTTCAGATTGCTGTCGCGGTCAAGCGCACGGTCAATTTCGCTGTTCTCCTCCTCCGTAGTCTCGTGGTATAAATACCTGACTAAATCCGTCTGGGTAAATGTTTTTATCATAGGCTCTGTGTTTCATCATTTTCTTACGCAGATTAATGAGTGCGTATCGCATTCTGCCCAGAGCCGTGTTGATACTCACGCCTGTGCGGTCGGCGATCTCCTGAAAACTCATATCAAAATAGTGCCTCATTATTAGCACGTGTTTTTGTTCTTCCGGCAATTCCCGGATGTAGGCTCGAAGTTTAGCCCGGGTCTCGCGAAACATTTGTTTGTCTTCGCTTGACTCCTCTGCAAAATCCATCGAGTTGAAGACATTGCTCCCGTCCTCCAGGATAACCTCGGGGTAGCGCTTCTCTTTTCTGAAATGGTCGATCGCCAGGTTATGGGCAATTCGACTAATCCAGGGGAGAAACTTTCCCTCTTCATTGTAGCGACCGCCACGGATGGTGTTAATGGCCTTAACAAAAGTCTCCTGCAGGAGGTCTTCAGCCGTGTACCGGTCCTTAACGATCAGGTATATAGCGGTGTAGATTTTCGACTTGTGTCTGTTCAAGAGCACTTCGAAAGCATCTTCGTTACCGTTGCGGTATAGCGACACAAGTTGGCTGTCGCTTAATCCGTGTTCTGTCATTGCGCCTTACATTTAGGTAACGTAGACTTTTCGCTCGATATTGTGCCGGGTTTTTGGTGAGTAATAGGTTTGAAAAGGTATGGAATAGTTGTGAAACGGCAAAAAATTTTTGAAAAATTCTTGCCTTCTACCCAAATTCTTTGGGTATTTGTCGCATATTTTTTGTGCATCTTCACCTATGGCGATTAGCAAAAAGAAAGTCATTAAAAGTCTTGAGAATCTGTCGGAGGATTTGCGGGATTTGATGAAAGACCAGTATCCGAACGGGTATGAGGGAAGCATTTCGCGGATCACGAATGCGAAGAAGGAACCGATCTTCGTATTCCCGCTCGAGACCGAAGACGCCACCTACCTCATCAAGGTACCCGCCACCAAAAACAGCGACGGTGAATACGACGTGGAGGCGAATCCCGAAAGCGAATTCGAGAAAACCGGCGACGAGGGTGATGACGACTTCAGCACAGATGACGCATATGGATCCGCCGGAGACCGCGATGACGACTATGACGATGACGGGGGATCACGCAAGAGCCGGGAGGCCAGTTACGACCCCGACTTCGACAATTAATCTGATTTCTGATTGATACCGGCTAACACCGTCAGACGATGGTGTTTTTTTGTTGGTTTTGCAACGGTTGGGACCACCGCCGCGCGGCACCTTTTCGGCATGCAAATCTTTCTCTCGGAATATTTGTTACAGGCTTTTGACAACGATACACGTGGACGAAACACTCGCTATTAACGACGCCTGGCTTGACAACCTCGACCCCCGCGAATTCATTATCATCAAACGCTCGCGGGTCAATAATCTGAAAAACCTTAGTGTTGCTATTCCGCGTAACAAGCTGATCGTTATCACAGGGCTTTCCGGATCAGGGAAATCGTCGCTTGCCTTCGACACGCTCTTCGCTGAGGGCCAGCGGATGTACGTCGAAAGCCTGAGCTCGTACGCTCGCCAGTTCCTCGGCCGGATGGAAAAACCAGATGTGGATTATATCCGAGGTGTATCGCCGGCTATTGCCATTGAGCAGAAAGTCAATACCCGCAATCCGCGATCGACCGTCGGAACCACTACTGAAATCTACGACTATCTGAAGTTGCTGTTCGGGCGGGTAGGAAAGACCTATTCGCCAGTGACAGGACGCGAAGTCAAGCGCGACACCGTAACTGACGTCGTCAACTTTATCAACAGCCAGACTCCCGGAACCCGTATCATGGTTTCATGCCCCGTTAAGGCGCGCAAGGGCCGTAAACTCGCTGACGAACTGAACCTGCTGCTTAGCAAGGGGTTTGCGCGCATTCTCCTGGAAGGGGAAGTCAGGTATATCGAAGAATTGCTCACACCGCCGGAAGGAAAAAAGAAGCCGCAAAAGATAAGCGGGGAAATCGAGATTCTGATCGATCGCACCGCAGTAAATCCCGACGACGAAGACACCACGTTTCGACTAGGAGACTCTGTACAAACAGCATACTTTGAGGGTGAGGGTGATTGTTTCATCCACGTAGAGTCGGCTGACGGCAAGTTCTTGCGCACAGCATTCTCAGATCGCTTTGAACTCGACGGGATGACGTTCACCGAACCCTCGGTGAACTTCTTCAGCTTTAACAATCCGTATGGAGCGTGCCAAACCTGCGAAGGGTTTGGAAAAGTATTAGGCATCGACGAGGACCTCGTCATCCCGGACAAATCGCTCTCGGTCTTTGAAGGCGCGATCGCCCCCTGGCGAAGTGAGTCGATGAGCGAATGGTTAAAGCCGCTGTTGAAGAACGGAATCAAATTCGATTTTCCGATTCATCGTCCATACAATGAATTGACGAAGCAACAACGCGAGTTACTCTGGACCGGGAACGAATACTTCGACGGCATTCACGATTTCTTCATGTACCTGGAGACAAAATCGTACAAAATACAGTACCGGGTCATGCTCTCGCGTTATCGCGGGCGGACAGATTGTCCCGACTGCCGCGGCACTCGTCTCCGCAAGGACGCGCAATTCGTCAAGATTGCAGGAGCCTCCATCACCGATCTGGTGCTCATGCCGATCGAGGATACATTGACATGGTTCGAGCGTCTTGATCTTCCCGAATTCGAACAGAAAGTGTCTGACCGAATACTCACGGAGATCAAACAGCGATTGGAGTATATGGCCAAGGTCGGTCTCGGATACTTGACTCTGAACAGAATTACTGCGACGCTATCGGGGGGCGAGTATCAGCGTATCAAACTCGCGACATCCCTTGGCAGCGCACTGGTCGGATCAATGTATGTTTTGGATGAACCGAGTATTGGTCTTCATCCGCGTGATACTGCCAAGATGGTCGAGGTCCTGAAATCGCTGCGTGACCTTGGAAACACCGTCATTGTCGTCGAGCACGAAGAAGAGATCATGCGCGCAGCGGATCAGATCATTGATATCGGTCCCGATGCCGGCAGCCACGGTGGTCGGCTGGTATTCCAGGGATCGATCCACGACCTGAACGGGAAGGTGTCGTCGCATACAACCGACTACCTCACCCACCGCGAAACGATTCCAGTCCCTTCACGGCGCCGTAAATGGAGCGATGCCATTACTATCTATGGCGCGAGGGAAAACAATCTGAAGGATCTCAACGTAACTTTTCCTCTTGGTATCCTGACTGTTGTAACAGGAGTTTCCGGATCTGGAAAGTCCACACTGATCCGGAAGATACTGTACCCGGCGGTCGGTCGTCTCAATGGCACCGTCGCGGAGACTCCCGGCAAGTATGACAAGATGGAAGGCGACACGGGCCGGATCACCCAGATAGAATTTGTCGACCAGAACCCGATCGGAAAGTCGTCGCGCTCCAACCCGGTAAGCTACGTAAAGGCGTATGATCTCATTCGTCAACTGTACGCCGACCAGCCGTTAGCAAAGGCGCGGGGATACAAACCGTCGCACTTCTCCTTCAACGTTGAAGGCGGACGTTGCGACACGTGTCAGGGCGAAGGCGAAATAAAAGTTGAAATGCAGTTCATGGCTGACATCTTTCTGAAGTGCGAAAGCTGTCATGGTATGCGCTTCAAGCAGGAGGTGTTGGAAGTTGAATACAACGGCAAGAATATCGCCGACGTCCTTGCATTAACAGTGGAGGAATCGTTGGAATTCTTCGCCGCAAGAAAAAACATCCACGACAAGATACAGCCATTAAACGAGGTCGGTCTCGGTTATGTCAAGCTAGGGCAGTCCTCGAATTCCCTCAGCGGTGGTGAGGCGCAGCGCGTTAAGCTCGCTTCCTTTCTCGGCCGAAACAACGGCGACGGTCACATCTTGTTTATCTTTGACGAACCCACTACCGGTCTTCATTTTCACGATATCTCAAAATTGTTGAAAGCGATCAACGCGCTGGTCGACGAGGGCCACAGCGTGGTCGTCATCGAGCACAACCTAGAGGTCATCAAATGCGCCGATTGGATCATCGATCTCGGCCCGGAAGGCGGAGAGAAGAAAGGCGGTCGCCTATTGTTCGCAGGAACACCGGAAGACCTTGTCAAGAAAGGCAAGGGTCATACGGCGGAGTATCTGCGCCCGAAACTTAAGTGACCGACCCGAAGTTTGTCGATCAGAATATTCCGTGTGCCTGCATGGCCTTCGCCACCTTTAGGAACCCCGCGATATTCGCACCGACCATGTAGTTCCCTGGCTTTCCGTATTCGCGGGCCGCGACGAGGCATGTGTCATGGATATTCTTCATGATCAAATGGAGTCTGTCGTCAACTTTGCGCGCGGGCCAGTAGGAACCGAGATAGTTTTGCGTCATTTCCAATCCAGACGTAGCCACGCCGCCTGCATTAGACGCTTTCCCGGGACCGTAAATAACTCCGTTGTCGATCAGTATGTTGATCCCCTCAAGGCTCGTCGGCATGTTCGCCCCTTCTGCCACGAGTGACACGCCGTTTCTCACCATGTTATTGGCGTCGTTGGCATTCACTTCATTCTGTGTTGCACAGGGGAAGGCACAGTCTGCCTTGATATTCCAGAGTGGATTGTGATCCAACGCCCCATTGAGTTCTGTGTACTCTACACCCGGGAACCGGTCGGCGTATTCCCGCAGTCGGCCTCGGCGAATGTTTTTGAGTTCCTTAAGGAATGCCAGTTTCTCCTCAGTGAATCCCTCCTCGTCATAGATGAACCCGTTCGAGTCGGACGCAGTTACGACCTTGCCACCGAGTTGCAGGATCTTTTCGATCGTATATTGTGACACGTTTCCGGAACCAGAGACGAGGCAGACCTTGCCCTTGATCGAATCTCCTTGCGCCTGCAGTACGTTCTCAGCAAAATAGATCAGTCCATAGCCGGTGGCTTCCGTGCGGATCAGGCTTCCGCCCCATCCAATACCCTTCCCAGTGATAACACCCGTGAATTCATTCTTGATCTTCTTGTATGTTCCAAAAAGATAGCCGATCTCGCGCTCACCCACGCCAATATCTCCGGCGGGGATATCAAGTCGGTGGTCGATATGCTTGGATAGCTCCACCATGAAGGCCTGACAAAACCTCATGACCTCATACTCCGACTTTCCCTTCGGATCGAAATCGCTTCCTCCCTTGCCACCGCCTAATGGAATACCGGTGAGAGCATTCTTGAAGGTCTGTTCAAATGCAAGAAACTTGAGAATACTGTTGTTCACCGAGGGGTGAAAACGCAGCCCGCCTTTATACGGACCGATGGCGCTATTCATCTGCACGCGATAGCCTCGGTTGACCTGAACTTCGCCGTTGTCATCGATCCAGGTCACACGAAAGGTTATCAATCTCTCCGGTTCCAGTATTCGATCCAGTATTCTGTGTCTGACGAACGCCGGGTTCTTTTCCAGAACCGGTGCTACGGAAATGATAACTTCTTCCGCGGCCTGGATAAATTCCGGCTCGTGGGGATTGCGCATTTTAACCGCTTCAAGTAGGTCAGTTGGATTCATTGGCTGTTTCAAAAAGGTCCGCAAGTTAATGTAGAATTCGCAATGACACTACACGAACGAACGTATAGTACGCGTCCGGGGTCAGATCCGGCTATTTTACAATGCAATCAAAAATATCTTACTTGTGACCGCGATTTCGGAAGAAGTCCCTAACTATTAATCGTATGCGTATGAAGAAGATCGCCATCCTCGGAGGCGGCAACCTCGGTGGAGCAATTGCCGAAGGGTTGATAAAGAGTCAGTTCGTGTCAGCAGGGCACATCACTGTGACCCGCCGTAATACGGATGCTATCAGTCACCTGAGAGCTCTCGGTGCGAACGTTACCAGCGAAAACGATTCCGCAATCCGTAGCAGTGACATTATTATCCTTTCCCTCAAGCCCTACAACGTGCGGGAAGTGCTCAAAAGCGTTAGCGAGAGTCTCGATCCCAAGAGGCACATTCTCATCAGCGTGGTCACTGGTGTACTGGTAGAGGATCTGGCGGCGATTGTTGGGCAGGATATGCCTGTCTTTCGTGCGATGCCAAACACCGCCATTGCCATTCAGGAATCGGTCACGTGTCTCTGCCACAGCAATGCCTCTGCAGATCAGGTCAAGTACGTGACAGATCTCTTCAATCAACTCGGAATAACAATCACAATTGACGAGCAACTGATGGATGCCGCAACCGTGCTGGGCGCTTGCGGCATAGCGTACGCACTGCGATTTATCCGCGCAGCAACTCAAGGTGGAATTGAGATAGGGTTTGACGCCAGGACCGCCAACCTCATATCCGCGCAGATCGTCAAAGGAGCCGCCGAACTGCTGCTGAAGCACAACCGCCATCCGGAGGAGGAAATTGACAAGGTTACTACTCCCAAGGGTTGTACAATCGTCGGACTGAACGAGATGGAACATCAAGGATTCAGTTCCTCACTAATCAAGGGCATCGGAGCCAGCTACGAAAAAATCAGGCACTAAGAGCTGTACAAGGTGAGATCACCCGAAGTGTGATCCGTACGAACCTTTCTTACCTTTGCAGCATGAGTGATCACGAAGAATTTGTAGACGACCCGGAAGGCGACTTATTTGAGCACCACCGCATTGTTGCCGATAAGGGGCAAGCGCTTCTCCGCATCGACAAATTCCTGATGGCACGTCTACCGAACGTATCGCGCACCCGCGTTCAAGACGCCATTCACGCCGAGTTCATCAAAGTCAACGACTCGACCGTCAAGCCGAACTACAAGGTTCATCCAGGCGACGTCGTCACCGTCATGCTACCAGAACCCCCGCGTGATACGGAAGTGGTCCCCGAAAACATCGCGCTGGATATCGTTTATGAAGACGATCATCTCCTTGTGATTAACAAACCCGCGGGAATGGTAGTACATCCCGCGTATCAGAACTGGACAGGCACGGTAGTG
This sequence comes from Flammeovirgaceae bacterium, assembly GCA_044507115.1. Classification (GTDB taxonomy): domain Bacteria; phylum Bacteroidota; class Bacteroidia; order Cytophagales; family Cyclobacteriaceae; genus Chryseosolibacter. The sequence continues at coordinate 7,583 of JBIQJZ010000117.1, forward strand.
AATGCCCTGGCCTATCATTTTCAACAACTCCCGCAAATGCCGGGGAATGAAGGCCGACCCGGACTTGTTCACCGGATCGATAAGGATACGTCGGGTCTGTTGGTCATTGGTAAGACAGAACGCGCCCTGACGCATCTCGCAAAACAGTTCTTTAATCATACGATCGAGCGCACATATTGGGCACTCGTCTGGGGAGTTCCAGACCCTCCGGAAGGAACTATTGACGTGCCGGTGGGACGGAGTTTGAAGGATCGCCGAGTCACGGTAGCATTCCCGGAAGGCGACCACGGGCGACATGCAGTGACGCATTACAAGCTGCTGCAGGATCTTCGATACGTTTCATTAGTTGAGTGCAGGTTGGAAACAGGCAGGACACATCAGATACGGGCCCATATGAAACATATAGGCCACACGTTATTCAACGACGCCACCTATGGTGGAAACCAGGTACTGAAAGGAACGGTGTTTACCCGGTATCGCCAATTCGTCGAAAATTGTTTTAAGATTATCCCCCGCCAGGCGCTGCACGCAAAAACCCTGGGCTTTGTGCATCCGGAAACCGGCGAACAACTGCAATTCGACTCAGAACTGCCCGACGATTTCCGGAACGCTATCGAAAAATGGGAACATTACGTGAAGTTCAATTGATCAGCATTCGTGCCATTCGCTCGTCTAGAGCGCCTGTTCAATATCGTCGATGAGATCCTGAACGTCCTCGATCCCGGTCGACAATCGGACCAATTTGTCTGTAACTCCGATCGCTTCGCGCTCTGCCGCGGTCATCTTGACGTGAGATGTTTTTACCGGAGATGTTATGGTAGACTCGACGCCTCCCAGGCTGATCGCCCGTTTGATTAGCCGCAGCCTATCCATAAACTTGTGCGCATCCGACTTAACCTCAAATGACAACATTCCACCAAAGCCACCCGGCATCTGAGCCTTCGCGACGGAGTGGTCGACGTGGGTCTCAAGTCCAGGATAATAGACTCGCCCAATGCGGCTGTCATTGCTGAGAAAACGGGCGATCGCCAGGGCGTTCTCATTCTGTTGACGCACCCGCAGTACCATAGTCTTCAGACTTCTTTCGACAAGCCAACACGTGTGCGCATCCAGCGAACCCCCAAAGTGCAACGCACTCTCCCGGATCTTTCCACTTAGTTCGCGGGAGGTCAGTACCGCCCCGCAACAGATGTCGCTATGTCCGCCGATGTACTTCGTTCCGCTGTGAGCCACAATGTCAATCCCGAGGTCAATCGGGTTCTGGTTGACGGGAGAGGCAAACGTGTTGTCGATAACCGTGACCAATCCGTGTTCTTTGGCGATCGCGGCGACAGCCGCGATATTCGTGATTTTAAGCGTCGGATTGGAGGGTGTTTCAATGTAGATAAGTTTAGTCTCCGGGCGGATCGCTTTCTTGAAATTCGATGGGTCAGCTCCGTCCACCATGGTATACGTCATGCCGTAGCGCGGAAATTCCTGAACCACTGCACTGTGAGTTCCACCGTACAGATCGCTTTGGAAAATCGCGTGGTCACCACTCTTGAGCATTCCGAAAAGAGAAGTGAGGATTGCCGCCATTCCGGAGCTAAAGATCAAACCTGCCTCGGCGTTTTCCAGCGCCGCAAGCTTTTCCGCTATCGACCTGTGATTTGGTGTGTTGAAATAACGCGGATATAAAGTACCTCCCGTCACGCCTTCATAGTCGTACGCCGAGGACGGAAAGATCGGCGTAACAGTTCCTTTGTACTCCGTGTCGCCAAACGACCCGGCATGCACACTCATCGTGAGTTTCGATTTACTTCCAACATTCTTCATGGGCACAATATAGGAGACGATGTAACATAGATGAAGAATGGTGAAAAAATTGTTTGGTGAGGTGTGGTTTAAAGGGAGCGGACCTTATGGTTGAAAACGCTACCATTCTATTGTATCCTCCCGGTTCGACGGTTGTAATAAAACATACCGGACTTGGAATATTGCTTCAGCTGTGTGCGTGTAATATACTGGCTTTGGATATCACTTGCCGGAACAAAGAACAATTCTTTCGGATCATCAGGTCTACCACCGAACCCCAGCACGTAGTACGCCTCCATATCCAGTTCTGCCTGAAATTTTCTGATACTCTCCTGCTGAGCAGGGGAAGGCAGCTCCACTTCAGTCTTTGCGGGGTGTCTGTAATAGTGGCAAGCCACTGCAAAGCGAACACGCAATTCATTCTGGCTGTAGTCGATCACGAGATCAGGGCCCTTACCAACTTCAACCCCGCCTTCCCCACCTGTCAATACGTACTCCGCCTTGGGACGAAACGATTTGAAGAACAACGGATCGAACAGCGTTACAACAAACGCCTCGAAGGTCGCCTGGACTTTATGATTGCGAACGAGATGTTCAGCTCCATCGTGCGCTCGCGGTGACGTCATGCGCTGGGCCTGTAAAAAATCTGCAACGAACATCATCAAGCCTCCGGTAGCCAGGATGAAGACTAGGATAAAAACATAACTTCTCGGAACTACTACCTCTCCGGATGACAATCGCGCGAACAGATTTTCGGAAGGCATCAGGTTGGTCGCGGTGGAATCCGGTCGCGTCAATGGAGACAAGGCCAGATCTTCTTCAACGGAGTCCGGATGCTCCATCCTTGGCAAGACCGGGACGAGATCGGTAATAGATGTGCTTATACTATCCATGCGTGGGCGCACCGGTGAACTGCCTGAATCGTTCCTCGCCATTTGTTGGCTGGCCGACCGCCGCGACCCGTCGCCCTCGCCAACGATGGTATAACGACCGTCTGACGTCGCAATGTGAAGGTATGACTGGCGCCTCCGCCAGGAGACCCCATCATACACCTCTCTTGTAAACTCCGCGCGCGTCACTCCAGTGGCATAGTCACTATATAAAACTTCGGTGGTGATACGCTGCCGGAATGACGGCTGGTCGCGAAACAATTGCTGCTTCCGCGCTATAGCCCCCGACCTTGACATATTTACTCCATAGTAGTTGACGTCGTCGGCATAGACCTTCTCGAAACTGTGGATGTTTTTCGCATTGTTGGCAAAATTCCACTCATCGATCAGTGATTCGATCGCATTGTTTCCCCGTCCATGCGCTTGGGCAAACGCCTCGAGAGCCACCAATACGAGCGTCGTACACACGAATGTAAACCATCCGACACTTCCATTCCTGATTGTTGTCATTTCAGCGGCAGTGGTAAAAAAACATTGCCACTGTCAACTTACACCACCTGTCGCTTCCAGCCGCCGCGTGTAAACAACCATAAGGTGAAGAGACCCACAGCGGTTTCGGAGAAAAACACACCCCAGAAGACGCCGGACTCCGCCCAGTCGAAGCCGATTGCAAGAAGGTAGCAAAGCGGAATTTGTATTAACCAGAAGAACACAAGGTTTATCATCGTCGGAGTTCGTGTGTCACCAGCGCCATTGAATGCCTGCGTACTAACCATCCACCATCCGTAGACGAAGTACGAGTAGGAAAGAATACGCAGCCACTCGGCTCCGATGGCGATTACACGGGCATCATTGGTAAAAAGGCCCATAAGCCACTCGTTGTAAGAAAAGTATACGACAGCTACCAGCACAAGATAGACCATGGTATAGCCGCCGATCCGCCAGACTGACGACTCTGCGCGCTCGGGCCGACCAGCACCCAGGTTCTGCCCGACGAGCGTCGCCGCTGCGTTCGAGAATCCCCACGCCGGCATCATTGTCAGCATCATCACGCGAATCGCGATGGTTGCCCCCGCAACGGCCTCACTTCCGATATCAGCAAGTATGCGCATTAAAAATATCCAGGATGTCATCGAAACGATCATTTGTCCGATGCCCCCGAGAGATGTTTTGAAGATGTTTAGTGCGATACCGGCATCGAAGTGCAGTTGCCGCGCGTAGACACGTATATGCTTCCCTCCGCGGAATAGCGTCCACACCTGCACGGCCACACCCACAGCCCGACCGATATTGGTTGCGATAGCTGCGCCCTCTACGCCCATTGCCGGGATGGGTCCCCAACCGAAGATGAGGATTGGATCGAGTACCATGTTGATGATATTCGCAATCCACAACACCCGCATGGCAATGGCGGCATCGCCCGCGCCCCGAAAGATCGCATTGATGACAAACAGAAAAAAGATGACAGCATTCCCGCCAAGCATCCACTGCGCATAGCCGTACCCGTGGTTGATCGTCCATTCGTCAGCGCCCATTAGCGCCAGCAGTTCCTGCGAATAGAAGATTCCTGCCACGGAGAATGGTAAAGAGCACAAGAACGCCATTACGATTGCTTGCACAGCGGTACGCGCTGCTCCCTCACGATCCTTTTCACCGACTCGCCGGGCTATGATGGCAGTGACGGCAGTCGCCAACCCCATGGCTATCGAGTATAACAGAAAGAGAAACGTTTCCGTGAGTCCCACTGTAGCAACTGCCGATGCTCCCAGTTTGCCGACGAAATAGATGTCGACCACCGCAAAAAGAGATTCCATCACGAGTTCGAGAATCATCGGCACCGCGAGAAGAAAGATGGCTCTTTTGAGGCCTATGCGGGTATAGTCAGCTTCACTACCCCGGATGGAGTCCTTCAACGCCTCCCATACCGATGACGGGGGAGGTGGTGGAGCGTTGTGGCCAGTGGCCGTATTGTCATTTGAAGTATCCATCCTATAAGTAAACTGGTCAAAGAGTCTAGCCGTCTACGAACAACACGGGCGATAGGTTGTCCTGAGAAGCACAATGGCTGCAAACATACAGCACTGAAGGCAATTTTGAAGAGCGGTAACCCGACAGGTAAAGGGGGTGTTCACGACATTTTTTTTGAAAAAAGCATCGTTGGAATGTTGTGGCCAGCCTTGACTACGTTGGTAAACTTTGATACTTTCAAAACTTCGCTCACGGTTCACCGGCATTCGGGAACCGTTATTACTTACGAACCCAACTATGAAAATCTCCAGAAACGAATTCCTGAAGGCTGCCGGCATCTCT
>JBIQJZ010000339.1:0-1880 GCA_044507115.1 Flammeovirgaceae bacterium
AGATCTCTCTTACTTGTTGCCAATACGACTCCGACGGCACGACCGGTGTCGCTGAGATCGGCTCGCCGACGATTGCGGCAATATCGGGATGCCGCTCCAGAATCACCTTTAACTGGCGGATGTAGAGTTCATCGATGCGATCGCGATCGTCAAGACCCCACGGGTTGCGGTAATAGTTCGGGAACTCAATGTGGAAAGCGCCCGGAACCATCGGTCCCATTCCGGTGGAAAAATGTTCTTCGCCGCCGAGGCTGGAGGCCTGGAAACCATTGCCGTGATAGGAGTCCCAGTACGAAATCGTCTTCCATTTTCCGGTGATTTGCTTAGCCAATGCGACTGCCATTTCAATGGCTTCCGATCCCCCGGGGCAGAACAGGACGCGGGTTAATTCCGGGGGCGCGATGTCGACGAGTTTCCGGGCGAGTTCGACTGCGGGGATGTTCGTGTACCGCCGGGGAGTGAACGCGAGATTTGCCTGTAATTGCTGGATAACGGCAGCCGTGACTTCCGGATTTGAGAACCCTGCGTTGTGGACGCCGTTGCCGTGCAGATCCAGGTACCGGTTTCCGTCGATGTCTTCGATCCACGCGCCATCGGTTTTCGCGAGTACGTTCATGACCGGGGTTGAGAGCGCCTGGTGCAGGAAATAGCGCGCGTCCTCATCGATCCAGTGGCGGGCGTCTGCACTTAGTCCTTCGATGTAGGTGGTGCGCTGCTCACTTTGATTGATGTCTCCCTGTTCGCGTGAAATGATCGGTTGTGGCATATGAAGCGAGATTAAATGGTAATTTTTCGTTGGTGTCAGGTCATAAATTTATCGAAGATTTAATGTAAAAAACGCTACCTTATGAGTTTATTATTGACTAGTTTGCAAAGACTAAACAAAAGTTTACATACACGATCCGGCTAAATGGCGCGCTCATCTCTGTCCAGTATCCTGAACCGTTCTCGGTTGGTATTCATCGTTTGGTGTGTCGTTGCCTCTTTCGGAGTATACTTCTGTATGTACGCGTTCCGCAAGCCTTTCAATACGGGTTTGTACCTGGGCATTGAAGTATGGGGTATCGGTTATAAAACCGTTCTGATTGTTTCACAGGTGTTCGGCTATATGCTCTCCAAATTCGCCGGCATCAAAGTAATATCCGAACTCAAGCCATCGTCTCGTATTCCGTTGATTATTGCTTTGATCCTGGTCGCGGAGTCGGCCTTGATACTTTTCGGGGTGGTTCCGGTTCCCTATAACATTGTGTTCCTCTTCATCAATGGCCTTCCACTGGGGATGGTGTACGGTATTGTCTTCAGTTTTCTCGAAGGCAGGCGGTTTACCGAAATGATCGCGATGGGACTCAGTATCAGCTTAATAGTTTCATCGGGGATATTGAAAACAATCTACCTTGAGATTCAGGAGCTGTTTCCCTTTATCACCGAATTCTGGATGCCGGCCACAGTTGGCCTTCTTGCATTCCCGCTGTTTCTTTTGTTCGTATGGATGTTGAAAATGATCCCACCACCCTCGGAGGAGGATGTTGCGTTGCGCACCAAGCGCGAGCCGATGACCAAAGTCGATAAGCGCGGCGTGTTGAGGCAGTTCGGATTTCCGATCGTCTGTCTCGTGATCATCTACTCGATGCTGACGATGCTGCGCGACTATCGCGACAATTTCTCCATCGAGATCTGGAATGAGATCGACCCGGGTTGGTCGAGCGGTGTCCTTACAACGACGGAAATGGTCTCCGGATTCGTGGTACTGCTGGTGCTCGGTAGCCTTTCCTTTGTCAGAAGCAATGCCAAGGGCTTCGCATTGACAAACGTGATTACCGTCGGGGGGATTTTGCTTGCAGGTGCCGCGACTCTTCTGTTTCGCTATGATCTTATCGACG
>JBIQJZ010000118.1:0-12008 GCA_044507115.1 Flammeovirgaceae bacterium
AAAGCTGTGATGAACGAATTGGAGAAATCGCCAGACGTCATCCTCTTCATCGACGAGCTCCATACTATTGTAGGCGCCGGCGGTGCGTCAGGTTCGCTTGATGCCTCGAACATGTTCAAGCCCGCACTTGCGCGGGGCGAAATCCAATGTATCGGTGCCACAACACTTGATGAGTACCGCCAGTACATCGAGAAGGACGGAGCGCTTGCGCGCCGGTTCCAGATGGTGATGGTAGACTCAACGACGGTAGAAGAAACGATTCAGATCCTCGACAACATCAAGGAGAAATACGAAGATCACCATCACGTGATCTATACAAAAGAGGCAATCGAAGCGTGTGTCCGCTTGTCGGATCGCTACATCAGCGATCGCTACCTGCCGGACAAGGCGATTGACGTACTTGATGAGGCGGGCGCTCGTGTCCACATCAATAATATTCACGTCCCGGAAGATATCGTCAAGTACGAAGAGGCGATCGAGGAGGTGAAGAAGGAAAAGAACCGCGTAGTGAAAAGCCAGAAATATGAGGAGGCCGCGCAACTTCGCGACCGCGAGAAAAAACTCATCGAACAACTGGAACTGGCAAAGGCTAAGTGGGAAGAAAAAACGCGTACGGAAAAGTACACGGTTGACGAGGACAACGTTGCGGACGTTATCGCAATGATGACCGGAATCCCGACCAAGCGTATTGCGCAGAAAGAAAGCAACAAGCTCCTGGGCATGTCCGAAGAGCTCAGCGGAAAGGTTATCGGCCAGGAAGAAGCTATCAAGAAACTGACGAAAGCTATCCAGCGTACCAGGGTGGGATTGAAAGATCCGAAAAAGCCGATTGGCTCGTTCATCTTCCTCGGACCTACCGGCGTCGGTAAGACCGAGTTGGCCAAAGTACTCGCGACGTACCTGTTCGACAAGGAAGACGCGCTGATCCGCATCGACATGAGCGAATACATGGAGAAATTCTCTGTGTCCCGGCTCGTCGGTGCCCCTCCGGGATACGTGGGCTACGAAGAAGGTGGTCAGCTAACGGAAAAAGTAAGGCGCAAACCATATTCGGTTGTGTTGCTTGACGAAATCGAAAAAGCACACCCCGACGTGTTTAACATTCTACTGCAAGTTCTCGACGACGGGATACTCACAGACGGGTTGGGCAGAAGGGTGGACTTCCGAAACACGATCATCATCATGACGTCAAATATTGGCGTGCGCGATCTGAAGGACTTTGGAACGGGCATCGGTTTCGCAAGCGCAGCGAAGCGTGAGAACGAGGAGGAAGCAATGAAGTCAACAATTCAAAGCGCGTTGAAGCGGGCCTTTAGTCCCGAATTCCTCAACCGCCTTGATGATGTGATTGTCTTCAACTCGCTGCGTCGCGAAGATATCCACAAGATCATCGATATCAGCCTCGGCAAACTATTCACCCGGATTACATCGATCGGCTACCATGTGGAACTGACCGATAAGGCGAAGGATTTCCTCGCGGAAAAAGGGTATGACCACCAATTCGGTGCAAGACCCCTGAACCGCGCGATCCAGAAGTATCTGGAAGATCCGGTAGCGGAAGAAATTCTCAAAGGAGAAGTCGAGGAAGGGGGAACGATTCTCGCTGACTACGAAGGCAAGGGAGATGTCCTCACCATCAAGGTGAAGAAGGCAAAGACGCCTCGCGAGCCGAAGGAAAAGAAAAGCGAATAGAGCAAATAAAAAAAGCCGGGATAACCCGGCTTTTTTGTTGGTCCATAGTATTTGGCTACGCAGTGGTAACAAGTTGCCCGCGGGCGGACTTCCTGCGTTTCTTCTTCAGTTTATGAATCCATATCAGCGTCCCTGTCACGGGCAGCGATGTTGCTACGAGGCAGGCGAAAAAATACAGGATCTTGGTAAACTTGCCGTAAACATCTCCTAGATGGAGTGCTTTAATAGAGCCTGCGACGCGTTCGTTGAATGGGCGATCTTTGAAAATATCAATCTGTAATACCTCGGCGGTGTATTGATCCAGAAACACGCGATCGCCTGCCGCCGGCGAGAAGAATCCAGTCTTTACCTTGCTGACTGAAATGGCGGCTACCGAATCGCGCGGCAGAACCAGTGTGTAATCACCGTCGTAGGCGAGCACTTCACCTGCCGCGGACAGATACCCTGCCAGTGTCGGTTTTTGAGTTTGAGATACATCAATAGGTAACACCGACTTCGGTGCCTCCGGCGGTCGCGCATCCGGCGACTGGTAAGTTCCCAATGTCTTCTGAAGGCCTTCGCGATACCAGGGAAACGACCATTGGGGTCCAGTCACTCCCATGAGAAAAAGAAAGATCAGCGAGTAGAACCCGAGTGCATTGTGAAGGTCGTGATTGACGCGTTTCCACTTCGCATTCCACTTAATCTTGAAGCCCTGACGCCAGGACTTAATCTTTTGAGGAAACCATATGATCAAGCCGGTCAGCACCCCGAGTGTAAACAGTATAGTTGCCGTTCCGGTAATGTAGCTGCCCAGTTTCCGGTTCGGTAATTCGCCGAAGATGGGTTCTTCCACGCGGTCGAGCAACAGCCAACGGTGGAGGCTGAACATGGCGCGCATAAACTCAGTCACTCCGTTCTTCTCAGCGGATACATTTCCGACAACTTCACCAGTGTAGGGATTCACTGCATATGTGGTACCCATGTTTGGTCGCCCGGCGCCCGGCCCTCTCGCAGGTGCGGATTCGGATGGTGTTCTGACCGCCACGTGCCAGGTACGCGATCGGTCATGTGGGATCTTCAACGACTGCACAGTACCTTGTGTGTGTTCTTGAACCTTTTGAATAATCTCCTCGGCCGTAAGCGGATCCGAATCAGGCACCTCTGATATTTCATAGAGCTCGGGCGAAGCCATCTCTTTCAGTTCGGTGTTAAATACGTAGGCCGTTCCGCTGAAGCACACCACAATCACGATCAGGCCGCTACCCAATCCCATCCAAAGATGCAGGTCGTTAAAAAACTTCCTGATCCGCGGCCACCTCCTGTTCTTTGTTTTAGACATTATATCATCCGTTAAGAGATCTGAATTCTCTTTTATTTATTCCACCATACTTTCTGATTGAACATGTCGTCCGATCCAACCCGGGATGCCTCCTCATTGTTAGTCATCCGCTCCGTTTCGGGATACATCAGGCGCTGCGGCCGTGTGGTCGGAGTAGGCGCCTCAAGGGAATTCGGAATTACAGGCACCCCAAGTCTTCGAAAATCATTCCACGCTTCGATACTGCTGATGCTGTTCAACGCGAGCCATTTCTGCTCAATAATGCGTGTAATCTTGTCCGTCGCATGATCGAGGTTGACCCCTTCCTGCGCATTATAATCACTGAACGCGACAGTACCAACATCCATATACTTGAATGATTCCTGAATGGCAGCCTCATAGTAGCTTTTTGGATCGCCGTCAATCCAGCCGCGCTGCGCCGCCTCAGCTTGAAGGAAGAGACTCTCAAATGATCCCATCAGTACGCTGGGCTGCGTGGGCGACTTGAACAGTGCTGACGGCTGCCCACCATTTTCAGAGGGACCTTTGAACGCCGATGTATTTGCACGACTGTATTCCGGCGACACGTTGGGATTTCCAAAAAGCACGCCGTTGTATTCACCTTCTATCGCGACAAACAACGCCTCCATCCTGGGATCGTTGAGCGCTTTATACTGATCAAGCGCGAATACCGTCGGGCGAATATCCTGGTGGTTGGCGGTTGCAACACCTTGCACCGACTTATAGTAATTTTCCCAGAACGGATTCAGCTTGCCGGCTGTGTTGAGATACCCGGGCTGAATGAACGCGTTTTCATTCGCTCCAAGAAACCCGCTTCCCTCCTGAGCGATCTTCTGAAGTTCTGCGTCAATGTAGGAAGTTCTTCCGCTGACCTGACTCTGTCGGAGCAATGCCCGAAGCTTTACAGTGTTACCGAACTTCGCCCATAGCGTGCGGTTGCCGTTGAAGAGCACATCGTCATTTCCTGCCTCGGTACCCGGAACCGCGTTCTTCAGGTCCTGAATCCCGGCGGTAATAAGGTCGATGGATTTCTCATACACCGACTGTCCGTCTTCGTAGCGAGGTGTCGGGTTATTTGTTCCCTGAAGGGCGTCTTCGAATGGAACAGCGTCGTACATATCGACGAGTCTCATGAAATGCCATCCGAGCATTACCTTCGAAACACCGGCGTAAAACAGCGCGCCTTGTTGTTCGGCTTCCTCAAGAATAAGTTTGTAATACAACATGCTGGTGAATCCATTCTCCCATACCGGGATGCCATCGCGCTGATGCCGGATTGCTGGTCCGTTGTAAGTCTTAAGGTCGACAAACATACTAATCCCTTCGTTTGTGGTTCCCCAGTAACCTCCCCATAATGCACCAATCTGGTTGAGTTGAAGCGATTCCTGATTAACCGTGCTGACAAGTGCTGCCGGAAGCTTCGCTTTCAACGGCAACGTGGATATCGCAGGACTATTAGGGTTTTCATTGACGTCCAGAAAATCTTCGCAAGAAATGAAGGCTGCGACAAAAGAAATTATTGCTATTCTAATCAGCGATCTCATGCGACTTAAAGTGTTACGTTAAGAGTAAATCCATAGCTCCGATACGGCGGCACCTGGCGGAAGCTGAGGTAGCCATCTGTATTGTTATACAGGTATTCAGGGTCGCCGTACTTATTGTCCTTGTGTCGGATGATGAACAAGTTTGTTCCGATTAAGCCGATGCTTGCCTGGCGTACGACGCTCTGCCAACTCAAAGCAGATACCGGAACCGAATACGTGATGTTCAACTCGCGCAACTTCAGGAAATCAGACTTGGCGGCGGTATTGATTTGAACCTCGCCCTGCTTGCTCCAGAACGCTCGTCCGCCGCTGGACGTCGTAAGCTCGACGTTTGGCGAGAATACGCCGGGCGATGTTTCGACAACTGAATTCGGCCATATGAAAGGTTCGCGGTTATATTCAGCCGTGCGGGGGTCAGTACCCGCTGCATACATGGCGGGTACAATTTCCGAATACAACCATCCGCCCATGCGCGCGTCGAATTGCATTCCGATGCTGAAGCCCTTGTATTGCAGGTGCGTGTGCATTCCCATAAGGTAGGGTGGCACTAGCGTTCCCAGAGTCGTGTTGTCAGCTGCGACAATGGGATCGCCCGTAGTCGCATCAACAACCACGCGGCCCTGTGGATCGCGCTTGTAGTCACTCACCAGAAGTGTCGGGAACCGTTCGCCAATTACTGCGTACGACTGCCGGAAGTTGTTGATGTTCGTCAGTCCTTCATACAATTCCTTAACTTGTGTGTCGATATACGCGAACGTAAATCCCAGATCCCACTGAAATTCGGGTCTGCTGATGACGGCGCCGTCCAGCGTGAGTTCCAGGATATTGTTTGTCATGCGCCCGGCGTTTACCCGCGCGGTACTGTATCCGGTGGCTCGTGATGTCGTGGCGTTGAAGATCTGACCCTTTGAATCTGAGTAAACGTAACTGGCCTCGAGGTGCAGTCGATGGTCCAGAAAGCTCAACTGAACACCAGCCTCATAAGATGTTACAAATTCGGGTTTGATGTTCGGGTTCGGATTGGTCAGACTCGGCACAAAACCACTGAGGTCACCGAAGGGAAATCCATTGGTCTGCGAATATGTGTTGTTTAGCTGGTAAGGTGTCAGCGTGACATTTCCAGTCTTGTTCCAGGATGCAAATAACTTCCCGAATGTCAGGAACCTGCTGTCAGCAAGCGAGGAGAAGGCTTCATTGAAAATGAATGACGTGCTGACTCCTGGATAGAAATAAGAACGATTCTCCGGGCTCAGCACAGATACCCAATCATTGCGGCCCGTGAACGTCAGGAAAAGAAAATTGTCGTAGCCTGCTGTCATTTCTCCGTACACCGCTGAAGAGCGATACTGATTGATGGCCGAGCTTCCGTTCAACTCTCCTATGCGGCTACCGGGATTGAACACGTCGGGGTAGAGTAGGTTCGACGCTCCAACAGACGTGGTCTTCTGGTCGTCCATTCGCGTATTCTGCCCAAGCAAAAGTCGGGTGCTGATCTTGTCGAAATTCTTCTCCAGTATGAGCATCACGTCGCTGTTCAGTCTTGTGTAGCCATTGAAACCATCGCTCACGCTACCGTTGGTGTTGCGCGTACCAGGAGCTTCGAATTTACGGGTGGTGCTGCGCGTCTGATCGTTGAGACTATACAAACCGACGCGATAGATCGCTTTCATCCAGGGGGTAAGCTGATAATCAAACTCCAGCTTTCCGTTCAGAATCTCTTGCTTGCTCTCATCGCGAATACTTCCAATCAGGAAATACGGATTCCGCAGCCAGCTTCCCTGGCTGGTAAAGTAGTTGAGCGGGTTGCCGGGAGAAAGCGGGTCCTGCCAATCTTTGACCATATCGAAGTCAAAGTTCGCGGGGTAACGATATGCACCGATCCAGGGCCCGTCGGGCGTCATATCCTTTCTAAATCGGATATAGTTGATATTGTATGAGGTGTTAAGCTTTCCTATTCGCCTGGACCCATTAAAGCGCAGACCCGTGCGGCGGCTTTCATCGTCGGGAATAATACCCTTGATCGAAACATCCTGAATGGAGAGAAAATACGTGCTGCGTTCATCTCCTCCGGAGAATGACAGGTCGTTTTGAATATTCACGCCTGTCTGAAACAGGTCGAGACGTGTATCTCTGTCGGGGGCGGCATAGCGCAGTTGCGGCTGCGTCCCGTCGGGAAGTGGCAGGCCGAAATCTTTCATTGATCCATCGAATTCCGGACCCCATGATTCATATTGCACCGGATCATACACGCCATTGTTACCCTGTCCATAGCGTGTCTGTGCGGGGGGTAATAAAAAGACGTTCGAGAACGTTGTAGTATTTGAGAATCGTATTTCTCCCCGGCCGCGCTGACCCTGACGGGTCGTGATCATGATCGCACCGTTAACACCTTCGGATCCATACAAGGCAGCTGCATTCGCGCCTTTCAGTACTGTGATGCTTTCGATGTCGTTGGGATTCAAACGAGAGATCGTGGGAATCGGCACGCCATCGACAACGTATATCGGTTCGTTGGCACCCCGACCATCAATCCCGGAGGATCGGCTGAGGGAACGATTACCCCGAAGAGTGATGCGGACCTGAGGGTCCACCTTGCTGTCGTACATGTTGACCCGAAGTCCCGCGACTTTACTGGTGAGTCCGAAAAACGGGTTGATTGCCTTTCCTTGGTTAAAATAGTCATCGCTCAGAACGTGAGTCCCGCTTCCCACCTCCCGGGCGGAGCGTTCGATACCCAGTGCACCTGTGACCACAACCTCACCCAGGAGATTTGCATCCTCCTCCAGGGCGATCTGAAGGTCGGTCTTATCGCTTTCGACTACGATTTCCTGAGAAATGAACCCGAGAAAAGAAATCGAGAGAATCTGGCCTTCCGCGGCAGACAGAGAGAAACGGCCTTCGGCATCAGAAATGACACCCGATCCCGAACCCTTAACGAAGATGTTGGCACCCGGCAGCGGGGCGCCGGTAGCCCCCTCGGTGATTTTTCCGGAAATGGTGAATGTCTGCGCGGCAGCGGGCAGGACTAACGTCGCGCATAACAGGGCTATAGCAATTATATCCCGTAAAAATCGTAACATTGCTATTTAGATTAATTAAAAATAATGCAAGATTAGCCCCTGAAAAGGCTGGGGGGGTAACGCAATCGGGAAATTCAACCAACGTAACCGGGAATAATATGATTGAGGATGCAGGAGGCGGAATCACGGACTGGACACATCGCGAGTCTATTCCGGGAAGCTGTCTGATTTCCGGGCGCTGCTGCCGAAAAAACCTCACCATCAGCAGTCCGGAAGGAGGATCGTTCAACATCGAGGGGTCGGGCTTCGACGATTTTGTTATCTCGCAGCTCACGGTCTCCGCAAATGAGCCCGTGTCGTGCTCCCTGGAAGGCAGTGGGAGGACCGTGGCGCTGTACTTCAATCTCTCGGGAAGCTGTTATCTGACAAGTCCGGGGCAACATCAATCGATCACCGCCGGGGAGCACACGATCTATCACTCCGCCGACTTTTCAGGTGCCATCGGGATGACTCCTGAGAACGGAGAATTCCGGACGCTGGAGATCAACCTTCCGGTATCGTACTACGAACGCCTCCTCTCCGGCTACTCGTCATTGCAGGACGATTTCATCGCGCGAATGGAAAACGGTAGCCAAGGTCAATTGCAAACGGGGATGTTGCCGATCACCATGCCGATGAAATGGATTATCAATTCAATCCGGCAAAATCGGAGAACTGGTGTTTTGAAACGGCTGTTTCTTGAAGCGAAAATTTTGGAATTGCTGATGCTTCAGGTAGAGCAAGCCGAGATCCGCGAAAATCAATTAGGCGAAAGGGCGGCTAGTGCCTCCGTCCACGAAGCATTGTACGAAGCAAAAGCCATCCTCGAAAAAAGTCTTGTACATCCGCCGACGATCAAGGATCTGGCCAGGATGGTAGGTCTTAACGAATTCAGTCTGAAGAAGGGATTTCGGGAAATGTTCCAGGAAACGATCTACGGATTTGTCAGCAAAGTGAGAATGCAACAAGCAAGAGAGTTGTTATTAGAGGGGAACCTTTCTATTCACGAAGTATCGCTGCTCGCGGGTTACAAAAACCCGCAACACTTCACCGCTGCGTTCAAAAAGCATTACGGGTTACCTCCCAGCAAAGTCGCACAACATCGGTATTCCGACTAGAGCGACATCATTTCCTTGAACTTCGCAGCCTGACGTCGGCTAACTTCTACCTTGTCACCTCCGCGAAGGCGCACCATAAGTCCTCCGTTGAACCAGGATTCAATACCCTCGACCCAGCTGAGGTTCACGATATGTTTTCGGCTTGCGCGGAAGAAGGCGCGCTCGTCGAGTTTCTCATCCAGAGCGTTCAGCGACTTATGGATCATCGGTCTGTTGTTGTCGAAGTAGACTTTAATGTAGTTTCCGTCAGACTCAAACAATCGAACATTGTTGAGGCTTACGAACCAACATCGCTCACCGTCCTTGACAAAAACCTGATCATTGAGACCAAGCTTCTTTTCGGGGCTCCGCTCCGCGACCTGTCGCGTGCGTTGCTTCTCAGCCAGTTTCGCTACTGTCTCCGCAAGCCGTTCGGGCTGAATAGGCTTCAACAGGTAATCGAGCGCGTTGACTTCAAAAGCTTTGAGCGCGAATTCATCATATGCTGTAGTGAATACCACTAGCGGGACTGAATCCAGCATTTCCAGTAACTGAAATCCTGTCTTTCCCGGCATCTGGATGTCAAGGAAAAGCAGGTCAGGATTCAATTCGTTGATCATCTGGTAGGCTTCGTCAGCGTTCGCTGCTTCACCAACCACCTCGATCATCGGGTGTTCCTCCAGCAACTTCATTAATTCTTTGCGCGCCAGGCGCTCGTCATCCACGATTAATGCTCTCATAGCTCTGCTTTTGCGGTATTACAATCTCAGTCAACACAAAATTATCGTTTTCGTTCACAATTCGAAACGTGGCATCGTCCCCGTATATCAATTTAAGGCGCTGAATGGTGTTTTTAATGCCCAATCCACCGGTCTTCTTACGCTCGCCATTCAGCAAACGTCCACTGTTGCGAATACTTATCCTCAGTCGGTCCCGATCAACCAAAGTCTTCATTTGGATGACACCTCCGGCTGTAAGCTTTGAGATGCCGTGTTTGATCCCGTTCTCCACCAAAGTCTGAATCATCAGCGGAGGGACATAGAAACGATGCGATTCCGGATCGATGTCAAACTCCGCCCTCAAACGCTCTTCAAAGCGGATATGCTCCAGGCCGAGGTAATCCTTGACGATCTTTAGTTCATCATCGAACTTCGTAAGCCCCTTCTTATCCGAAGCAAGGGAGTTCCTGAGAATATTGGAAAGCTGATTGATAGCCTGCTTTGCCTTAAGTGGATTCTCATCGACGAGCGCGCGTATGCTGTTCAAGGCATTGAAAATAAAGTGTGGATTCAGCTGTGACTTCAGGTTGTTTAGCTCGATCTGCACCATCGACGCCTCGTACTTGAGGCTCTTGTTGTACTGATCGAAATAGTGATAGCTGAAGTACAGTACAAACCACAAGAAGAAGATCACGGAATATACAGACGACAATCCTACGATCCAGCCTGGATCGAACGCAACATCTGCGTCGTACATCCCGACCATATAGCTAACGGGTAGGCGAAGGAAATAGTACACCAGTCCACATAGCAGTGACATCAGTACAACCCGCGTGATCAGTCGCGGGACGCCGATCTTCAACCATGCTCCCGGCTTCAGAATCGTCCTGGCCGTATGGGTTACGAACAATGGCAACAACGATTCCAGGAAAAGGAACGTGATCCGCTCGGGTGTACCACCTCCCGCGATGATCGCGCTGAATATCTGGACGACCGCGTAGAGTAGCCATCCACCCGTCTGCATCGTCCAGTAAAGTCGTTTCTTATTCACCCAAAAAAGAAAACTTATAAATACTTAAACTGCAGCAGATACAAAAACAGAATTCCGGAGGCGGCAATAAGAATCCACGAGAGAATTGTGAGCGGCTTCTTATAGCGCGCGGTGCGATCGTCTATGGCAAGTGCATTCACGATAAACGCAAGGCCCGCACATCCATACAGGCTGAACTCCAGGTAGTCGCGTGTGACGACATAATAGATTCCCAAAGCCAGGAACAATACTCCAAACATATAATGGCGTGACTTCGTTCCACTCATGATTTTCGTGAAGTGAGTTCAGCTTTCAGAAATTTTCCAGTGTAGCTCGCAGGATTATTTGCCACTTCTTCCGGTGTACCCTTCGCTACGATGCGGCCTCCACCTACTCCCCCTTCCGGGCCGAGATCAACGATGTAATCCGCGGCGCGGATAATGTCCATGTTGTGCTCGATGACCAATACCGTATTCCCCTTATCGACCAATTTCTGCAGCACGTCAAGGAGGTGGGCGATGTCCTGGAAGTGAAGACCCGTGGTCGGTTCGTCAAGTATATAGAACGTCTTTCCGGTGTCGCGCTTCGACAGTTCGGTTGAAAGTTTCACGCGCTGCGCCTCCCCTCCCGACAATGTCGTTGCGTGCTGGCCCAGCGAAATGTAACCCAGGCCGACATCCGCGAGCGTCTTGATCTTGCGCAGAATTCGTGGCTGATGTTCGAAGAACTCTACCGCTTCCTCAACGGTCATATCGAGAACATCCGAGATTGACTTTCCTTTGAACCGGACCTCCAGCGTTTCGCGATTGTAGCGCTTCCCCTTGCACGTCTCACACGGCACATGAATGTCGGGAAGAAACTCCATTTCGATCAATCGCAAGCCGGCGCCTTCACATGTTTCACATCGCCCGCCCTTCACGTTAAACGAAAACCTCCCGGTCTTGTAACCTCGAATTTTTGATTCGGGCAATTGCGAGAACAGATCTCTGATCTCTGTAAAGACACCAGTGTAAGTAGCAGGATTGGATCTTGGAGTTCTTCCGATCGGAGACTGATCGACTTCAATAACTTTATCAAGATACTGAAGCCCGTCGACCTTCTTGTAAGGCAGTGGCTCTGTCCGCGAATTATAGAATTGTCGATTGAGGATTGGGAACAAAGTCTCGTGAATCAGTGTCGACTTTCCACTACCGGACACACCCGTGACACATGTTAGTGTTCCAAGGGGAATAGTCAGATCGACATTTCTGAGATTATTGCCGGACGCGCCTTTCAACAACAGCTTTTCCCCTTTTCCAGCCCTGCGCTCGGTGGAGTACTCAACCCGCAACGCCCCCGTTAGATACGCCGCGGTCTTGCTACCCGATTGCAAAAATTCAAGTGGCGTGCCCGCAGCGATGACTTGCCCGCCGTGGCGTCCTGCACCAGGGCCGATATCCAAAATATAATCGGCCTCCAACATCATCTCCTTGTCGTGTTCAACAACGATTACCGAGTTCCCCAGGTCGCGAAGATCTTTCAGAGCCTTAATCAGTTTGACATTGTC
>JBIQJZ010000119.1:0-8872 GCA_044507115.1 Flammeovirgaceae bacterium
ACTCATGCTGCAATACAGAGTTGCGGCGCCGATTAACTGGGCTATCATAAATGGAGAGAATGAAACTGGCGTGACTACATTCTTTCTTCGGCACGATATCGATACGGGAAGTATCATCTTTCAGGAGAGAGAACTGATCCACGACGATGACGATGCGGGCACACTATACACGCGCCTGATGATGAAGGGAGCCGCGCTCGTTGTGAAAACAGTGAAGGCAATTCGCGCGGGAGAGGTTGCGGCAACGCCGCAGGCGACGAGCTCCGATGTGCGACACGCTCCAAAGATATTTAAGGAAACATGCGAGATCATGTGGGATCAACCGTCTGAGTCAGTGAGGAATTTTGTGCGTGGCCTGAGTCCCTATCCGTCGGCGTGGACAACAATTGGAGGTAAGACTTTCAAGATTCATAAGTTAAGTCCGATATCCCACGAAGAGCGTTTAGGCCAGCCAGGTGAGTTTGTGACAGACAATAAGACGTATCTTTACTTCAAGACGGCTGACCGCTGGATCGCAGTTGAAGAATTACAGCCGGAGGGAAAGAAGCGTATGACGATCGGAGAATTTCTGCGCGGCAATACGTTGTGATAAGGAACGGCCAGATGAACTCAACCAGGAACAACATTATGGAGGTATCAGCAATAGCAGCGCTTTCAAGAAATCGCGTCATTGGAAAGAACAACGACCTGCCCTGGCGTTTGCCGGATGATATGAAGTTCTTCATGGAGACCACAAAGGGTCACCACGTCATCATGGGGAGAAAGAACTATGACTCACTTCACGCAAAATTCAAACCATTGCCACACCGGCCCAACATTGTCATCACGCGGCAACGCGATTTCCAGGCGCCGGGATGTACGGTGATGCATGCGGTGGAGGCAGCGCTGGATCTTGCTCGTGAAAGCGGCGAGACAGAGTGTTTCATTATCGGTGGTGCCGAGATATACACCCTGGCCATGCCCTACACGACGCGGTTGTACCTTACCGAGATACACGCAGACGTGGATGGCGATACTCTATTTCCGGAGCTCGATATGAAAGATTGGAAGGAAGTCAGCCGCAAGCACCACGCTGCCGACGAGCGGCATGCGTATGCATTCGACTTCGTTGTTTACGACCGTGTAAGTTAGAATATGGCGGGCCTGAAGAATAAAGTGGTTTGGCTTACGGGAGCGTCGTCCGGCATCGGCGAAGCGCTTGCCTATGCACTGGCAGCGGAAGGCGCGAAACTCGTCCTATCCGCGAGACGCAAGCAAGAACTCGAGCGGGTGAAAGGAAATTGCCCGGCATCCTCGCAGGCGGATGTGAGAATCCTTCCACTCGATCTGACGCAGACCGATACGTTGCAACTCTCGGCGCAGGCCGCTATCCAGCTGTTTGGTCATGTTGATATCCTGATCAATAACGGAGGGATCAGCCAACGCAGCCTGATTGCCGAGACGGACCTTTCCGTTGACCGGGCGATCATGGAAGTAAACTATTTTGGTGCTATCGCACTGACTAAATGTATCCTGCCGCATTTTATCCAGCGGAAGCAGGGACATTATGTCAATATCAGCAGTCTTACCGGCAAGTTCGGCACGCCGTATCGCTCGGGCTATGCGGCCTCGAAACACGCACTGCACGGGTTCTTCGACGCGCTTCGTGCTGAACACTATCCGGACAACATCATTGTCACAATGGTCTGTCCGGGATTTATTCACACACCTATTACGCTTTCGGCACTGACTGGCGACGGCACGCCGCTGAACAAGATGGATGAAGCTCAGTTCAAGGGAAAGCCCGCCGACTGGTGTGCCCGGAAGATCATTCGCGCAATAGAAGGGAAGCGAGAAGAAGTGTATATCGGAGGTCGGGAAGTGTTCGGCGTTTATCTCAAACGACTGGTGCCGACCCTTTTCTCGCGGGTGATCCGGAGAGTCGCAGTGAGGTAGTGAGTGGTGAGTGGTGAGTAGTGAGTGGTGAGTGGTAAGTGGTGAGTCGTGAGTGGGGGATCAACTTGCGCGGCGTATCATATCTGTCAATCGTTTGTCGAACAATATCGGCCGCGGGGCTTGTGCGCGGACATTGCGCATCAGTGGGTGTGCGGGATTAATCAGATAGTTGTAGGCATCGGTCATTAGCGCGGACGGAACCTTCATGAGCAGATGTTTAGCCGCTGCCGCGAATTGATCACCTACTTTCTGCGTGATCGCCGCGTCGGTATACCAGTTTGTCGGTAATCGAGGGGTGAATACTTCGGCATCATCCGGAATATCAATTGGGATCATCACGTAGTTCTTGCTGATCTGATCAAGCGGAATTCTCAATGCGACTTCGAAGGCGGCAAGGACGTTGTTTTCCGCCGTGTACAGCAGCGGCGTGCCTCGCGTGTTCCACCGACCGCCGTATAGATATGCTCCTGTGCCGGAAAGGTCGGCTGCCCATTTAGCCAGACTGCATCGATATACCGTCATGCGAGCACTCCGTGTTCGATGCGCCCGAGCGCATGAAGTAGTTCGTCTATTCCTTTGCGTGTGTGAATGAATTCGATCGGCTTTTCACCTCCCAAATCAACCGAAGGCCGGTTCAGCCAGTTGTTGAAATTCTCGATTGAATCGAAGATCTCCTTTCCTTTTGCGTATAATTCCGCGAGGTGGATCAGGCGATCCGAAATATATAAACGAAGGCGTTCGTGGGGTTTATAATTCTCGACGGTCCGCCGGTTGACGTCAAGATAGGAGAATAGCCGGCGTTCATCCAGGTTTACTTTCTGCATGAAAATCACCAGCGCTTGCTTCGGTAGCCCCTCTTCCGCGAGACCACCAAGGTCCTTCCCTGTTCCGAGGACTTTTGTGCCCCCCAATAGCTGCTTGATCTGATTTTCGGCCATATTGGAAAAATTTCATGAATATAACGAAAAAATTCCAACAAAAGGTTCTGTCCGGGAGTTGTTTCTACGCGTTCCTCAAACTTTTGCGCATATGCTTCGAACAGATCGGGCACTTCTTCCAGTCGTGACCCCGCGCCGGACAGTATTTTCGTCCGAAATAAATGATCTGCAGATGCACCTTACTCCATAGCTCTTCGGGGATCAGGCGTTTCAGATCCTTTTCCGTTTGCTCCACGCTCTTGCCATTAGACAACCCCCAGCGGTATGCCAGCCGGTGAATGTGAGTGTCCACGGGAAAAGCCGGTAATCCGAACACCTGCGTCATGACGACGGATGCAGTCTTATGGCCAACTCCTGGTAGCTCTTCCAGCTCTTCGAAGGTAGAGGGAACCTTGCCGTTGTACTTCTCAACCAGAATCTGTGAGAGTTTGCTGATTGCTTTCGATTTTGCGGGCGATAGACCACAGGGTTTGATAATCTCACGGATCTCGTCTACGGGGATCTTTGCCATGTCGAACGGGTTATCGGCGAGCGTGAAGAGCTCGGGGGTCGTCTTGTTCACCCGCTCGTCCGTGCATTGAGCGGAAAGCAACACTGCGATCAGTAACGTGTAGGCGTCCTTGTGATCCAGCGGGATTTCAGGGTCGGGAACGTGCCTGTCGAGGATCGACAGGATATCGCTAACTTTTTCGTCCTTGGTCATCTCCTAAATGCGTGGCGTCCTGTACATTTTTACGTGAAACTCAGGTAAACGGCAGGATGGCTCAAGAAAGGTTGTAGTTTGTGCTCCTTATTCATACAGCAGGTACTTGGCGCGGAGTGACCGGTATTGGTCAAGTCCGGGCTGCCAGGTTGCGCGAATTTGCTCTTCTGTCATTCCCTTTTTGATCTGTTCTTTGAGGGCTGGCGTCCCGGCAAGCCGGTCGAATGAACCAGTGAAGAATTTTTCCTTGTCGGAGTACTTTTGGTAGAAGTCCAGAAGATATTTCAGATCGATACGCGGTTTTACGTCGACGTTTCGCAAGTCAAGACCGTAGCATACTTTTCCTTTATGTGGTGGCTCCGTGGACATACCTTCTATAGGCTCAGGGGTGAAACTGAACGGAAGATCGGTGAACTCTGGGTTGCCGATAATCAGGAACGGTATCTGGGTGCCTCTCCCAATACTGATTACTGTTCCTTCAAACAGGCAAAGAGACGGGTACAACCGAACAGATTGGTCGTTGGGAAGATTGGGTGACGGCTTTACTGGCAATGAGTACGGGTCGCTGTGCTTCCAGTTTTTTACAGGCACGACCTCCAGATCACATTTGATGCCATTCTCCAACCAGCCTTCGCCGTTGATCATTCCTGCGAGTTCGCCGACTGTCAACCCGTGGACGATGGGTATCGGATGCATACCGACAAACGACTTCAATTCCGGAACGCGCATGGGGCCGTCGACGTAGTGTCCATTCGGGTTCGGCCGATCCAAAACGATCATTTTCTTTCCTTGCTCGGCACATGCTTCCATAGCGTAGTGCATTGTGCTGATATACGTGTAGAAGCGCGTGCCTACATCCTGAATATCGAAGATCACTACATCCACGTCGGCGAGCTGTTCGGGGGTCGGCTTGCGGTTGGCACCGTACAGTGAAACGATCGGCAAACCTGTTTTGATATCCACACCATCGCTGATTTTCTCACCATCCGCTGCTGCTCCGCGGAACCCGTGTTCCGGTGCAAAAACTTTCATGACTTCGATACCCGATGCGAGCAGCGTGTCGGTAAGGTGCGTTCGCCCGATGAGCGACGTGTGATTCACCACGAGCGCCACGCGCTTGCCGGCGATTCCGGGTAGCCACTTGTCAAGTTGGTCGGCGCCAACGAATACCCGCGATGTCACAAGAGAGTTTTCTGACTTGTGGTCGGATGCGGATTTCTCGCGGCACTGAAATGACAGAAGGGCGAAGGCGCAAAGGATGAAGCTTATATTTCTCATAATTTTTGGGGAAGCAGGTATTCTTAGGGAGTTATGCCGTATTTTGCGTAGATGGATATTGACCCAAAAGTTAGTAAAAATTGAATCTCTCTTATTTTATATCCAAAAGAATCAGCAGGGGTTATCAGGAAGGGTTTTCGTCGACGATTCACAAGATCGCAATTATCAGCATTGCAGTCGGACTCGCGGCCTCGATCATTTCATTCCTGATCATGAAAGGCTTCCAGGAAACGGTCAAGGAGAAGATATACAGTTTTAGTGGGCATATCCTGGTTACGAAGTTTTCGATGAACAACTCGACGGAGGAACATCCCATGGATTTCAACGTCGACCTCTACCATAACCCTGGCAATTATCCGTACGTACGTCATGTACAGGAATTCGCAACCAAGATCGGGGTAGTCAAAACAGAAGAGGATGCCTTGGGTGTGTTGCTCAAAGGAGTGGGACGGAGTTTTGATACCACGGCTTTCAACGAACACATCGTGAAGGGTTCGTTCATTCAGTTCCAGGACTCCGGATATGCCAGCCAGGTGATGTTGAGTAAGATCATCGCCACTAAACTCAAGAAAGATGTCGGCGATGATATTGTCGTTCACTTCTTTCAGAATCCGCCGAGGTTTCGCCGGTTAAAGGTTACAGGTATCTACGAGACCAATCTCTCCGAGTACTTCGACAGCCGCGTGATATTGACCGATATTCGATTGATACAGCGACTGAATGACTGGCCGGACTCCGTAGCTGGCGGACTCGAAGTTTTTGTTACCGACCCTCAGCATATCGAACGGGCCGGCGCGTTCATCGGAGAGGCGATGGACTACGATTTGAGCATCGAACGCGTCCGCGATCGGTTTATACAGATCTTTGAATGGCTGGACTTGCTCAGTCGCCAGGTGAATATTCTGCAGATCGTCATCTTGACGGTCGTTTGCGTCAACATGATCTCTGTGTTGTTGATTATGGTAATGGAACGAACGCAGATGATCGGGATGCTCAAAGCGCTAGGTGCAAGCAATGCGTTCATTCGATCAATCTTTATCTATAACGGGATCCAACTCATTCTCCGGGGATTGTTGTTGGGCAACCTCCTCGGGCTTGGTCTCTGTTTCATTCAGGATCGTTTCAAGATCATCACCCTGAATCCGCGCGACTACTACATGAGCTTCGTTCCCATCAGCTGGCATTGGGAAATCGTCCTCGCGCTCAATCTGCTGGCATTGCTGCTGATCACCTTGATCTTGCTGCTTCCGACAATGGCTATCTCACGCATTACGCCAATTCGCGCGATCCGATTTGACTAAGGCACGTGCATTATGCCATAATGGCATTATCATACGATCAGCGATATTAATAACAGGTCAAAGTGGCATGTTTCTGGAATCGGCACACAATTCTCTTATGTGTGTGTGAAAACATTCTGGCAACCTAAAACAATAATAAGTTATGAGTATCGTGCGTTATAGTAATGATTTGAGCGACTTTGTCCCGACCAGCTTTAGTCGGATGATTGATCGGTTTTTTAACGATTCAGTAAGTCGCTACGGTGGAACAACCTATTCGTTCGTTCCGCGTGTGGATGTTGTTGAAAACGAGAAAGCTTATGAGATCCATGTCGCTGTTCCAGGCATGAACAAAGACGATTTCAAAGTTGATCTCAAAGAGAACCGTCTGACGATCAGCGGGGAGCGGAAGTTTACTAAAGAGACCGATGACAAGCACTTCCGTTCTGTTGAGACGCAATACGGTTCGTTTGGCCGGACGTTCATACTTCCGGAGGATGTGAAAGGCGACAAGATCGAGGCGAAATACAACAACGGCATTCTCGAGATTGTAGTCCCAAAAGATGAGAAGAAGCTTCTGAACACAACCATTAAGGTTGCTTAAGTGCAGTTGATTCTGTGCAGATAAGCGGAAGTAAAAGATAGGGGTTTAAGTTTAGTAGGAGAAAGCGTTCCGGGTTCGGGGCGCTTTTTTTTGTTGTGCCCAAGTCAAATTGCAGAATAAAGGTTAACTTACTTGTAAAGGGGACTTGATATGAAGCGTTTAGCATTCTTTTTATTCATCGTCGTTGTCGCTGGCATCGGGGGGATGCTTGGCTCAGTTCTGACGATCCGGCATTTTGGTATTTCCGAGCTCAACTATTCATCCATTGAGGAAAGACAGCGATCGATCCTGACGGGTCGGCCCATAGATACGTCTTATAACATTCCGACACACGTAGACTTCCTCGCCACGGCCAATCAGGTTGTAGCGGGTGTCGTACACATTCGCACGGGCTATGGGCCGGGTGTCTTCAGCCTTAATCCGCTGCAAAACTACGAGCGACCAGTGCATTCATCCGGCTCCGGTGTCATTATCTCAGACGACGGCTACATTGTGACCAACAATCACGTAATAGAAGATGCGACGAATATTGAGATCGTTATGAATAACAACCGGCGGTATTATGCCAAACTGGTTGGTGCGGATGCGAGTACAGACCTTGCGTTGTTGAAGATAAAGGCGAACAATCTGCCGTTCGTTCCGTATGGCGATTCAGATGGTGTGCAACCGGGTCAATGGGTACTGGCGATTGGAAATCCGTTTGATCTGAACTCTACCGTTACCGCAGGGATCGTAAGTGCAAAGGCGAGAAACATCGGGATTCTCCAGGAACGAAACAGGCTTTCTGTCGAAGCATTCATTCAAACAGATGCTGCCGTGAACCCCGGCAATAGCGGAGGTGCTCTCGTGAACCTCGCAGGTGAATTGATCGGCGTGAATACTGCGATTGCAACTTCGTCGGGGAGTTACCAAGGGTATTCGTTCGCGATTCCCGTGAGCCTTGTCAAGAAAGTGATGGACGACCTTCTCGAGTTCGGCAAAGTGCAGCGCGGTTTGCTAGGTATCAACATCGGCGACGTTGATGCGGCAAGGGCCGAGCAATGGAATCTTCCGGTGACGCAGGGTGTCTTCATCCAGAACGTCATCGCCGGAAGTGCCGCTGAGGAATCAGGTCTTCTTCCGGGAGATGTTATCGTAGCGATTAACCACAACGTTGTAAACTCGGTATCCGAGCTCCAGGAATGGGTCGCGCGCAACAGACCGGGTCAGGAGATTGCAGTCACGTTTTTGCGGCATGGCGAGAGAAAAGTAGTACAAGCCCGCCTGAAGAACAGTCATGGTAAAGAAACTTTCGAGAAGGTTGAGATCAGACATACGATGGAAGGAGCTACCTTCGAAGATGTGCCGTATCGCGAGCTCACCCGACTGATGATTGACGGTGGTGTAAAGATCAAGGATCTTACATCCGGGAAATGGAAAAAAGCCGGGATTCGACCAGACTTTATCGTCGCATTCATTGACAAGGTACCCGTGGATAACGTAGAAGACCTCAACCGTATCATGGATTATAAGCGTGGAGGCGTATTGATCGAAGGTTTTTATCCCAACGGAGAAAAAGGCACCTACGGCATCGAGTGGTAACCTTGCTTTATCTCTAGCCCTTTCCCCATATTTCCCTAGCTTTGTCCCAAAATCAATTCGGGATCATGAAAAATTTTGGTATCAAAGCAGCTCTCGATTCTCTCGGCGTTCGCAGAAGCAACCAAGGTGTCTCTACAGGGTCGGAATGGCTGCGTTCAAAGGGTGATCGTATTGAGTCGTATTCGCCGGCGGATGGGAAATTGATAGGAAGTGTTCAGTCGGGCGATGCTCGATCATACGAGCGTGTTGTCGAGACTGCTTCCAGAGCCTTCCTGGAGTGGAGGACGTGGCCCGCTCCCAGGCGCGGTGATGTGGTACGCCAGATTGGTGAGGCGCTGCGCAAGAATAAGAACGCCCTCGGAAAGCTTGTCTCGTACGAGATGGGCAAGAGCTATACGGAAGGGCTCGGAGAGGTACAGGAGATGATTGATATTTGCGACTTCGCCGTGGGACTCTCACGCCAGTTGCACGGTTTGACGATGCACTCGGAAAGACCTCGTCACCGGATGTATGAGCAATGGCACCCGTTGGGAGTGGTTGGAATTATTACCGC
>JBIQJZ010000119.1:8882-11983 GCA_044507115.1 Flammeovirgaceae bacterium
CATTTAACTTTCCCGTGGCGGTTTGGTCGTGGAACGCCATGATTGCATGGGTCTGTGGCGACACCTGCGTATGGAAACCGTCGGAAAAAACTCCACTTAGCAGTGTGGCTTGCCAGAAGATTATTGCAGAAGTATTCCGCAAGAACGGTGTGCCCGAGGGTGTGTCTTGTATCATCAACGGGAATCAGCGGGTGGGCCAACTCCTCGCTGCGGATGAAAATATCTCGCTCGTTTCTGCTACGGGTTCCACGCGAATGGGTCGTGCCGTGGCCACTACCGTGGCTGCCCGGCTTGGACGCACCTTGCTTGAACTCGGAGGCAACAACGCCATCATTATCACAGAAAACGCTGACCTCGACATAGCAATTCGCGGAGCGCTTTTCGGTGCGGTGGGAACTGCGGGACAGCGGTGTACGACGACCCGGAGATTAATTATACAGTCGAGCGTGTACGATGAAGTCAAAGACCGACTTGTCAATGCGTACGGTCACCTCAGCATCGGCAATCCGCTTGATCCTTCGAATCACGTCGGTCCGCTTATCGACCGGCAGGCTGTGAAACTTTACCGCGATGCCCTCCGTAAGATTCGGAACGAGGGAGGAAGATTGTTGGTGTCGGGCGGCGTCCTCAAAGGAAAAGGCTATGAATCCGGGTGCTATGTAAAACCCGCGATCGCAGAAGTTGAACCGCACTACGAAATCGTCCAGCAGGAAACTTTTGCGCCGATCCTGTATCTTATCCGGTACGAGACATTGACGGAAGCGATTGCCATTCAGAACGGAGTGAAACAGGGATTGTCGTCGTCAATCATGACGAACCACGTTCGTGAGATGGAACTGTTCCTCTCAAGCGAGGGATCAGACTGTGGGATTGCTAACGTCAACATAGGTACTTCCGGCGCTGAGATCGGCGGGGCGTTCGGCGGCGAGAAAGAGACCGGAGGCGGAAGGGAATCTGGTTCTGACGCATGGAAGAACTATATGCGCAGGCAGACCAATACGATCAATTACGGAGACACTCTTCCCCTGGCCCAGGGGATCAAGTTTTCAATTTGAGCATTTTTGGGAATTCATGCTCAATCGTGTATTTTTATAGACTTTCAACGAAATCACTATGGCAGTAAAGAAATACCGCACAGTCATGCTTATCGATGATAATGAGATCGACAATCTTATCAATCAAAAGATGATCGAGGCGGCTTCCATTGCAGAGCATATCTATACCCACACGGGAGCGAAGAGCGCCATTGAATTCCTTCGGAATATGGAAAAGCTCGAAGTGGCTGAACAAGTGCTGCCGGATGTGATTTTTCTGGACATCGACATGCCCCTAATGGATGGGTTTCAATTCCTCGATGAGTTCGAAAAGCTCTCCAATGTGGCAAAGAAGAAGTGTCGCATTGTGATGCTGACTTCATCTATCAATCCCCAGGACTTCAATCGATCTAAAAAGTACGAGAACGTAAAGCTGTACCTCAACAAGCCGCTTTCACACGATAGTATTGCAAAGCTTGAGGTCTAGATCATATTTCCGGCAACATCTTGATAAACTTCTCGTCCAACTTGATTAAGCGTGTCGGCGCGAAATAAGTGACAGATGTTGCCTGAAGACGTGGGATGAGGTTACTGATCTTCTTAGCCTTTTCCTTCTTCGCCTCGCTTGTCGCAATCTTGAGTATCTTCAGGAATAGCATGATATTCTCGCAGCTGTCTTTCCCGAACAGGCGAATCTGCCGCTGAATACTATTGGATAGTTGATTGAATAATTCGTAATCCTTCAGCAGTACGTACTGGAGCGCAAGTAGGGACTTTATTTCGAGCTGCGCGTAGGGGTATTTCTTAAGGCTGACCTCGTTTAGCAGATTGTTGATCAGCTTTGCCGCTTCGTCAAACTTATCCACGTAGTAGCAGGAGAGGGCTCGATACAATACATAGATGATGTGTTTTGGAACGTCCTGCGAATCGACTTCGAAATCCTCGAACACTGTTTCATTCTCAGCATATAATTCTGTTTCCGTACCGTTTCGAAGATGTCTCTCGATTTTCGAGATGAGGAATTGAGCAGGGAAGGTGTAAGTAGAATAATTCACTAGCAGGTTCGCGCAGGCGTCGTTGACCTCTTCGAAGTATTTCTCCGCCTGCCTGTATACTTTGTAGTGGTTATAGTATTCCAGTTTGAGGAACTCGAATACGAGATTAAGATGATAGTAGATGGAATCGAGGTGATAGCTCTCAAATATCTTTTGGACCTTCGCAAAGATATCTTCGATCGACTCGCCGTCCTGCATGTTGTCATCGACCTCTACGAACAGGCGGTGGAAGACATACATACAACTCTGGTATACGTATAGCCGGTGCGATTCGTACAGGTTTGCAACATTTTGCATCTCCTTCATCACGAGAGTCAACCCTAGTTTTTCGATTTCTCCTCCGTTTAGCAGGTAGTCGCCGAATTTCTTGAAATAGTCCGCCAACAGGTCCTCGGCCTTGTCGACAGCGAGCATATAGGCCACGTGCCTGTTGTACAGTTGCGAGTACTGAAAGTAGTCCGGAGAGTTGATATTAAGTCTCTTGAGAGATTTGTAGATGACGGTTAACTCGTTAGCGAGATCGTAGTCAAGAAGTTCTTTCTCCAACTTTTTCAGGGTCGCAACGGAAATAGCCTTTTTCTTCGTGAACAGCACTTCGTTGATATTCGCCACCTTCCGGAGGACATCCGTCCGAGGACTCTCCAGTTGTTCCATCAGGTACTCCTCGATCTTAAGATTCAGACGTGAGCGCAGCGTGTAGTAAGCATTGGCATTCACGTCCAGCTCGGTCATGATCTTATTGTCCGACAGGGATCGCTCGCGGAGGGCTTTCAGTAGGTAAGCCGACTTTTCTGCGTTGCTTTCCAGGAGTGAGTTGTAGATGGCGGTGAAATCTTTTTCAGAGAGCTGCTTGATGATGTTCTTTAACTTGGCCATGAAGAGGTTTTTACAACGGAAAAGTTACAAAAATTATTCGTGTTGACAATACAGCACGAGCGCAACATTGCATGCAAAATAGCAACTTGCGCGGCGCTAAACCAAATAGGGCGAGGTTCAATTAACTTTGTATTTT
>JBIQJZ010000120.1:0-9436 GCA_044507115.1 Flammeovirgaceae bacterium
GCCTTTCTTTTGTATTAGGACAAAAACACAACGAGCGGGCTACTGGTGATCCATACGAAGGCGGAATCCTCAGCGAAGGCTCCGCACGGCTCCGCTTTTCATCCCAATTCTATCTTATTGCAATGCTCTTCGTCATCTTCGATGTCGAAACCATCTTCATTGTCAGCTGGGCTATTGCTTTTCCCGAACTCGGCTGGTACGGCTATATCGGCGTACTGATCTTCGTCATCCTTCTGTTTGTCGTGTTAATCTATGAATGGCGAAATGGGGCACTGGATTTCGGTCCCGACGGCGGAAAAATTCTAAGAGCCTACAAGAAAATTGCAAACAAGAACCCTATTGATACGCGGAAAAACAATTGACACCTAACCAACTGCACATGAACTGGTGGATGAGCAAGACGAACGAACAAACTGTACGCGGCAACAGCTCCATTGAGAAGACGATGCAGCAAAGCATTCTGCTCACAACCGTGCAGGATTTACTGGCGTGGGGTAGAAAGAACTCGATGTGGCCCTTTCATTTCGGATTGTCCTGTTGCTTCGTCGAGATGGCTACCAGCATGACTCCTAAGTATGACCTCGCCCGTTTTGGTGCAGAAGTCATTCGCGGAACACCACGCGAAGCGGATGTGATGATCATTGCCGGTACTGTTTTCATCAAGATGGCCCCTATCATCAAGCGACTGCACGAGCAAATGATGGAACCGCGTTGGGTTATCTCGATGGGATCCTGCGCAAACTCTGGGGGTATGTATGATATCTACAGCGTTGTGCAGGGAGTAGACAAGTTCCTGCCGGTAGACGTCTATGTTCCAGGATGCCCGCCGCGCCCTGATGCTTTCATGGATGGTCTAATCCTCCTCGCGGAATCCGTCGGAAAGGAAAAGCGACCTCTGAGTTGGGTCATCGGCGATCAGGGAGTAATGAAACCTGATAAGATCGCCGTCAAGGAACAACGGTTCGAACGCCGCCAGCAGATGACAACCTTCCGGTCGCCGGACGAGATTTAGATTATAAGTACTTCGATAATACACATGGAGAAAACAACCCGTCCAACGGAGCAATTGAGGTCGAAATTCGGCGACGCTGCTTTTGTCGAGCAGACTACCGCCGATGCGATCCTCACACTATGGCTCCCGTTGGACAAATTAAGAGAGGTACTCACCTATCTCAAGCGCGAAATCTCCCAGCCCTACCTGTTGTTGTACGATCTCAGCGCTATCGACGAACGATCGCGCCACCTGCACAACGGATACCCCTCCCGAAATTTCACACTCGTCTACCACCTCTACTCATTCAGTAGCAACAGCTTTATTCGCCTGAAGTGCGCGCTTAACGGCGAATTTCCGACCGCGCCCAGCATCGCCGGCCTCTGGGCCAATGCCAACTGGTATGAACGTGAAGTCTTCGATATGTTCGGCATCCGGTTCGATGGCCACCCGAATCTCCGCAGAATCCTGATGCCTATGACCTGGGAAGGTCACCCTCTGAGAAAAGAGCACCCCGCCCGCGCGACGGAAATGGGTCCCTTCCGGTTGTACGAAGAGAAGATCGACCGCGAACAGAATGCTTTGCAGTTCAAACCGGAAGAATGGGGAATGGTTCGGCAAAGTGCTGAGTCCGACTTCATGTTCCTCAACATCGGGCCACAACATCCGGGCACACACGGTGTTCTTCGATTAATCCTGCAGCTCGATGGCGAAGACATCGTTGATATTGTTCCCGATATCGGATTCCATCATCGCGGTGCCGAGAAGATGGCCGAACGTCAGTCCTGGCATACATATATTCCTTACACGGACCGGATCGATTACCTCGGAGGTGTAAACAACAACCTCGCATATCTCCTCGCAGTCGAAAAACTCGCCGGCATAGCCGTACCGGATCGCGCGCAAGTCATCCGCGTGATGTTGTGTGAGTTCTTCCGGATCGCAAGCCACCTCGTCTGGTACGGAACATTTGCACAGGATGTCGGACAATTGTCTCCGGTCTTCTATATGTTCTCCGACCGCGAGAAAGTCTTCGATGTCATCGAAGCTATATGTGGTGGACGCATGCATCCCAACTGGTTCCGAATCGGCGGTGTCGCACAAGACCTCCCTACAGGCTGGGAAACACTCGTTCGATCGTTTATCGATTACTTCCCCAAACGCCTGAAAGAATACGATAGCCTGGTAATGAAGAATTCGATATTTAAGGCGCGAACTGTGGGGATTGGAATATTTACAGCAGAAGAAGCCATCGAGTGGGGGGTCACGGGCCCCGGGTTGCGCGCATGTGGGGTCGAGTGGGACTTCCGAAAGAAACAACCCCACTCCGGGTACGAGCGGTTTGATTTCGATATCCCAACAGCGGCGAACGGCGACTGCTACGATAGAGCAGTTGTTCGCGTAGCCGAAATGCGACAAAGCCTTCGCATCATCGAACAATGTTTGAAAAACATGCCATCCGGCGACTACAAAGCGGATCACCCGCTCACAACACCTCCCGTCAAGAAAAATACAATGCAGGATATCGAAACGCTGATTACACATTTCCTCAGTGTTAGTTGGGGTCCGGTTATTCCACCGGGTGAAGCCATGAGCTGCATCGAAGGAACAAAGGGCGCCTACAGCTACTACGGCATCAGCGACGGCAATACGTCGCCGTATCGCGTGCGCGTGCGAACACCATCGTTCCCACACATGCAAATGATGCCATATATCAGTCGCGGCTATTCCGTTGCCGATGTCCTCAGTATTCTGGGCGCCATGGACTACGTACTCGCGGACATCGACCGCTAAACCAAAAAAATGAACGAGACGCTATGCTGACTGCCGAAGAAAAGCAAGATATCGAAAAGGCCATCCGAATGATGCCCGTGCGAAAATCAGCATGTATTGAAGCACTCAAGGTTGTTCAAAACCATCGGCGCTGGATATCAGACGAAAGCTTGAAAGACGTAGCGGCGTACATGGACATGACTGCCGAGGAACTTGACTCAGTCGCGACCTTTTACAACCTGCTTTTTCGTAAACCTGTCGGCCGGCATATCATCCTCGTCTGCGATAGCATCAGTTGCTGGGTCATGGGATATGAAAAAATAAAAGATCACCTCGTCAAGAGGCTGGGTGTCCAATACGGAGAGACAACATCCGACGATCGGTTCACTCTCCTGCCAAACTGTTGTCTTGGCACGTGCGACACCGCGCCGGCGCTGATGATAGACCGCGATCTGTACAGGAATGTAACGATTGATCAACTCGATGAAATACTTGCAAAATACCTATGAGAAGAATGTAGCATAGAAAACCGTTTATATATGGAGAAGCCGCTCACTCAACATATTCGCCCAGATCGAAGACCGCTCTCGTTATCTGAATACGAGAAAGTCGGCGGTTATGAAGCCGTGCGCAAAGTGTTGAAGGGCGTTTCCCCAAAGGCCGTGTTAGAACAGGTGAAGGAATCCAATCTTCGGGGCCGCGGAGGTGCCGGGTTTTCGACAGGACTCAAGTGGAGCTTTGTGCCCGCTGAAGGTTCAAAACCAAAATACCTCATTGCAAACGCAGATGAGATGGAGCCCGGAACGTTTAAAGACCGCATCCTTCTGGAGTCCGCACCGCATCAACTCATTGAAGGCATGATCCTTTCAGCGTATGCCATACAAGCGGACCAGTCGTTCGTATTCCTGCGCTGGGCGTATCACACCGCTGCTCATGCTATAGAACAAGCCATCCATGAGGCATACGCTGCAGGCTACCTCGGCAAGAATATTCTGGCATCCGGTTTCGACCTTGATATGCATCTCCACACGGGTGTGGGAAGATACATGTGCGGGGAAGAGACAGCGCTGCTCAATTCCCTTGAGGGGAAACGCGCGACTCCTCGCGCGAAACCCCCGTTCCCCCAAGTGAGCGGTTTGTTCGGCAAGCCTACGATTGTCAACAACGTTGAGACACTCTGCAATATCCCGCACATCATCAACAAGGGACCTGATTGGTTTCAGAACCTGAGTCTTACAAAAGACGCGGGCACAAAGCTGTACGGCATTAGTGGAAAAGTGCGCAATCCAGGTCTATGGGAATTGCCGATGGGCACCACCATGCGGGAGTTAATCGATGTGCACGCGGGCGGTATGGCAGAAGGTCTGAAGTTCAAAGGCGCACTACCCGGCGGTGCGTCAACGGACTTTCTGGTCGAAGAGCACCTCGACGTTCCCATGGACTATACCCATGTCGCAGCCGCGGGTAGCCGTCTCGGTACTGGAACACTGATCATTCTCGACGACCAGACTTGTCCCGTGGGATTTGTGCAGAACCTCGAACAGTTCTTCGCGCAGGAGTCATGCGGTTTTTGCACACCCTGTCGGGAGGGCCTGCCGTGGGTTGCCAGGATACTTTCCTCGCTGGACGAAGGACTAGGTCGCGAGGAAGATCTGCAATTACTGGAGTTCCATACACACTATCTGGGCCCGGGAAATACGTTTTGCGCATTGGCGCCAGGCGCCATGGAACCTTTGCAAAGTGCGCTGAAATACTTCCGCGACGACTTTGAAAGACATGTGCACGACGGAAAATGCCCTTGGAAATAGACATCGCCAAACATACAAGCTGACCATGGCAACCATATACATAGATGACAAGCCGTACGAAGTGGAACCTGGAAAAAATCTCCTGGAG
Organism: Flammeovirgaceae bacterium; assembly: GCA_044507115.1. GTDB lineage: Bacteria > Bacteroidota > Bacteroidia > Cytophagales > Cyclobacteriaceae > Chryseosolibacter. The sequence goes on from JBIQJZ010000120.1 coordinate 4,661, forward strand.
ACGTGCCTGTCACTGGGATTTAATCTGCCCTACTTCTGCTGGCACCCGTCGCTCGGGTCCGTTGGTGCTTGCCGTCAGTGCGCAGTCAAAGCATATCGAAGTGAAGATGACAAGACGGGAAGGTTGATCATGTCGTGTATGGAACCCGTTGCGAACAACCAGCGGATATCCATCGCCGATCCGGAGGCATCTAACTTTCGCGCTGGTGTGATCGAGTGGTTGATGACAAATCACCCACACGACTGCGCTGTATGCGACGAAGGAGGATCATGCCACCTGCAAGATATGACCGTCATGACCGGCCACGCCTACCGCCGTTTCCGTTACAACAAGCGCTCTTACAACAACCAGGATCTGGGACCTTTTGTCAACCATGAAATGAATCGGTGTATCCAATGCTATCGCTGTGTTCGCTTCTACAAGGACTATGCCGGCGGTCACGACCTGGATGTATTTGCTTCCAAAAATCATGTCTACTTCGGACGACATGAAAGCGGTGTTCTTGAAAACGAATTCAGCGGAAATCTTGCGGAAGTTTGTCCTACCGGCGTGTTTACCGACAAGACCCTCAAGCAACACTACACGCGGAAATGGGATCTCACCACTGCGCCGTCTATCTGTCAGCATTGCAGTTTGGGATGCAACACGATCGCAGGGGAACGATACGGCGAACTTCGTTCCATTACGACGAGATACAACGGTGAAGTGAATGGCTATTTTTTATGCGACCGCGGACGTTTCGGTTACGAGTTCACCAACTCACCTGATCGCATACGGCAACCGTTGATTGAACAAGTTGCCGTAGATGCCGAGGAAGTCGTCCAGCAGTTGGCCGACATCGTGCAAGGCAATCGCGTCATCGGGATCGGTTCACCTCGTGCCTCGTTACAGTCAAACTTTGCATTGAAAGCGCTGGTGGGCGCAGACAACTTCTACCACGGAGTTTCGGTCGATGAACACAATCTGGCAGACCTCGTCATTAAGATATTAAAAGACGGCCCGGTCAGAACCCCGTCGATGCGAGAGGTCGAAAAGGCGGATGCTGTTCTGATCCTCGGAGAAGATCTCACAAACACCGCCCCGATGATGGCTCTGGCGGTGCGACAAGCCGCCCGGCAGAAACCCCTGGAGGGCATCGCACACGCATCCATCCCGCCGTGGCATGACGCCGCAGCACGGGAGATCATACAAGATGCAAAGGGCCCAGTCTTCATCGCAAGCGTCAGCCCAACGAAACTTCACGAAATTGCCACCGGCACTTTTCACGCAGCTCCAGATGACCTCGCACGTATAGGCTACGCAATCGCGCAACTTCTCGATCCGACACTACCAGCCGTATCGCGATTGTCGCCGGAGGCGGAAGCATTCGCGCACCATGCAGCCGATGCCCTGCGCAATGCGCGTCGCCCTGTAATTATTTCCGGAATGTCGTGCGATTGCGCCACCGTCATCAAGGCAGCTGCCAACGTTGCATGGGCTGTCCATAAGACGAATCCGCAGACCGGAATTGTCTTCACACTTCCGGAATGCAACTCGATGGGACTCGCTATGATGGGTGGGCACCGTCTCAATTCTGCTTTCAATGCTATTATCAATGGGCACGCGGACACTGTCATTATCGTTGAGAACGATTTGTACAGGCACGCCGCTACCGCAGTTGTCGACAAATTCCTTGAACAGTGTAAGCATGTTATTGTTGTAGACCACACGCTTCATGCAACAAGTGCAAAGGCAAGTATACTCCTCCCTGCCGGCACGTTCGCCGAATCAGATGGCACACTTGTGAATAATGAAGGGCGCGCCCAGCGTTTCTTCCAGGTACACGAATGTTCTCCATTGATTCAGGAAAGTTGGCGCTGGCTTCTTCGAGCCGGTCATACCCTGGGTCTCGAGCCCATGAAACGGTGGAATAATTTCCAGGACATCAGTAAGGCACTTTCAAATGATGAATCGTTATTGCGCGGCGTAGAGTCGATCACTCCTCCTCCCGACTTCCGCATATTCGGACAAAAGATACCGCGAGCGCCTCATCGCTACAGCGGACGCACTGCTATGCACGCACATACCCATGTAAGTGAGGAAAAACCGCCGGAAGACCCTGACTCGCCGCTGAGTTATACCATGGAGGGATACCGGGGTATGCCTCCATCATCTCTCATACCATTCTTCTGGTCTCCGGGATGGAACTCGATACAAGCCGTCAACAAATACCAGGAACACATCAACGGACCGCTTCACGACGGTGACCCTGGCCTACGTCTGCTTGAGCCGCGGTCTGACTCCACAGCCAACTACTTTGTGGATCTGCCCGAAGTATTCATCCCGCTTCAGGATCACCTTTGGATGGTCGCGCTGCATCACATCTTCGGATCGGAAGAACTCAGCGCACGTGGCGACGCAATCTCCAAACGCGTTCCCGCCGGGTATATACTCCTCAATACGGAGGACGCCGAGAACCTTAAGCTCGTCTCGGGCGCCTTGTTGTCATTTGAAATCAACAGGCAAAGGTACCAGCTGCCTGTGCAGATAGCTCCTTCGATTCCGAAAGGTATCGCCGGCATGCCCTACGGGTTACCCGGATTCCCGTTTGTTGACTTGCCTGCCTGGGCCATTCTTAAACCTGCAGAAAATGGATGAATCTATTCACCCCATGCTGATCGTAGCCGCCGTCCTCGGCGGAGTAATGGCCGTAGCTCCGGGGCTGATCTGGCTTGAAAGACGGATGCTCGCTCTATGGCAGGATCGCTACGGACCAAACCGCGCAGGCCCCTTTGGTTTACTGATCGTACTCGCCGACACATTGAAGCTCTTCTTCAAAGAGGACTGGATTCCTCCATTTGCCGATCGAAAGGTATTTGTGATCGCCCCGGCAATTGTAATGATCTCCGCGCTTATGGGTTTCGTTATCATTCCGTTTGCTCCAGGTTTCATGGTATCGGATATCAACATTGGTATTTTGTTTTTTCTGGCGGCCTCATCGATGGGTGCGTACAGCATCATACTCGGCGGATGGGCATCCAACAACAAATACGCACTGCTCGGGGCGATGCGAGGTGCAGCGCAGATGATCTCATACGAAGTATTCATGGGATTATCGATCATGGGCGTGGTGTTGCTCTCGGGATCCTTCAGTCTGCAAACCATCGTTGAATCACAAGCTGGGATGTGGTATGTCGTTCCGCAGTTCGCGGGATTCGTCATCTTCCTGATCGCCGGCATCGCTGAGACACATCGCCTGCCGTTCGATATCCCCGAATCCGAAAGCGAAATCATCGCAGGATTTCATTCCGAATACTCCGGAATGAAATTCGGAATGTTCTTCGTCGGCGAATACGTGGGCATCATCCTGATCTCGAGCCTCACAGTTGCACTCTACTTCGGCGGCTGGCTAGGGCCGGATTTCTTACCGCCAGTCGTGTGGTTCATTCTTAAGACGTTTGTGTTCATCACCCTGTTCATTCTATTGCGCGCATCGTTACCGAGGCCACGATATGATCAACTGATGGATTTTGGATGGAAAATACTGCTTCCGATTACCATCATTAACCTAATGGTAACCGCGGCTGTCGTTTTATACATGAAGGAAGGTTTGCCGTTCTGAACCTGTAGCGGTCAGAATGATAGCTGAAATAACCAGAAAGGAGGAACTATGTTTAGTATTGTTCGAAGTATGTGGCTCACGTTCCTACATTCATTTCACAAGCGTGACACCATTCTCTATCCGGAAGAAAAGCCGAAGCTAACTACGCGATGGCGAGGGCGTATCGTGCTGACGAGAGACCCGGATATGGGCGAACGCTGTGTTGCCTGCTACCTCTGTGCTGCGGCCTGCCCGGTCGACTGCATTTCATTACAAGCTACCGAAGACAGTACCGGCAGGCGGTACCCGGAATTCTTCCGCATCAACTTCTCTCGCTGCATCTTCTGTGGCTATTGCGAAGAGGCGTGTCCTACGTACGCCATACAGCTCATCCCAGACTTTGAAATGGCGGAGTACGACCGGCAGAACCTCGTCTATGAAAAACGTGACCTGCTGATAGACGGTGAGGGTAAATACCACGGCTACAACTATTACAAAGTAGCCGGGCTGGCAATCGGTGGCAAAGGAAAAGGCGAAGCAAAAAATGAGAACCCGCCAGTGGATCTAAAAAGTTTACTACCCTGATATGGAAGCAACATTCTACATAGCCGCCGGAGTCGCCATCCTTTCGACCTTTATGGTAATCACCAGCTACAATATGATCCATGCGCTGATTTACCTGATTGTGTCGTTCCTGGCCATCGCTGTAGTGTTCTACGTATTGGGCGCTCCATTCATCGCAGCATTGGAGATCATTATTTACGCAGGTGCAATCGTCGTACTCGTGATCTTTGTGATCATGATGCTCAACCTTCGCGACGAAACGGTACGCCAGGAAAAAGCATGGCTCACCCGGAAAATACTTGTGTTTCCATCCGTACTGGCGGCCGTCCTACTGGCAGAACTGATTTACATCGTCGTGAATATGGAGTCACTTGGCAGCATCGAAAACGCCGCCATCGACTCAAAACAAGTAGGCATGTCGCTATACGGACCGTATGTCATCGGAGTGGAACTAAGTGGAATACTACTGATGTCGGGGATTGTCGGTGCGTATCATCTCGGTCGCAAAAAGAAGAAAGTGGTGCATAGATTTCTTGAAAACGCAGAATTATGAACAGTGTTCCAATGGAAGCGGGTCTGATACTCGCTGGAGTTCTCTTTATGCTGGGTCTTATCAGTGTCTTGATCAGACG
>JBIQJZ010000120.1:9450-11944 GCA_044507115.1 Flammeovirgaceae bacterium
ATGCTGAATGCTGCCGGGCTGGCGTTTATCGTCGCGGGGGCGCATTGGGCACAACCCGACGGACAGGCAATGTTCATTTTTATCATCACTATGGCGGCGGCGGAAGTTTCAGTTGGACTTGCACTTATCCTGCAGATCCATCACCAACTGAGAACACTTGACGGAGATGCTGCCAACCGGATGAGAGGATGATACCGTGGCTGGAATCCGGCTGCATTGGCCGGTCGAAATAGAAATGGTAGATAACGCAAATAATAGATAACCATGAGTGAGCTCATATGGTTAATTCCGACGCTGCCTTTGGTCGGGGCTCTTATATTGATCCTGACGAAAGGAAATTTGCCGAGAAGGCTCGCTGGCCTCATCGGATCGGGCAGTGTCGGCGCCGCAGCAGTCATTACGATGTTCGTTACAGCTGATTTTATCTCTGGCGGACAACAACCAATTCAACAGTCGATCTGGACTTGGATCAAAGTAGGAAGTTTCTCGCCAGAATTCGCCTTCCATGTTGACTCCATGACTGTCGTCTTCCTGTTCGTCATCACCTTCGTCGGATTCCTGATTCACGTCTACTCACTCGGATACATGGCCGACGATGCAGGCTTTGCCCGCTTTTTCGCGTACCTCAACCTCTTTGTGTGCTCCATGCTAATCCTTGTGCTGGCCGACAATCTGGTCCTCCTCTATCTTGGATGGGAAGGCGTCGGACTGTGCAGCTACCTTTTGATCGGCTTCTGGTACGAAGAGGAAAAGAACGGGTACGCAGCCCGTAAGGCATTTGTCATCACACGCGTCGGGGATACTGCGATGGCAATAGGATTGTTCATGCTGTTTAATTCACTGGGTACGCTCCATATCCAAGAGATCATTGCCAGCGCTCCGCAGACATGGCAGATCGGATCACAGACTGTAGTTGCCATTGCGTTTCTTCTGCTCGGCGGCGCCGTCGGAAAATCCGCACAGTTGCCGCTTCAAACGTGGTTACCAGATGCCATGGCCGGACCTTCGCCGGTCAGCGCCCTTATTCACGCGGCGACGATGGTAACGGCCGGAGTTTACCTCATTGCACGCATGCACGTGATTTTTGAACTCGCGCCAGTGGCCCAACTCTGGGTCGGTATCATCGGCGCCATCACATTGCTGATAGCAGGCTTTAGCGCGCTCACTCAAAACGACCTGAAACGTGTCCTTGCCTATTCTACGATCAGCCAGATCGGCTACATGTTCCTCGCGCTCGGCATTGGCGCGTGGTCATCTGCAATCTTTCACTTTATGATCCACGCCTTCTTTAAGGCTCTCCTCTTCCTCGGCGCCGGAGCCGTTATCTATGTACTACACCACGAACAGGATATGTTCAAAATGGGTGGACTGAAGAATAAGCTGCCTGTCATCTACTGGACCTTTCTCATCGGGTCAGCGTCGCTCGCTGCTGTGCCGTTCATAACCGCGGGGTTCTACAGCAAAGACCAGATTCTGTGGTTGGCGTGGGCTGGTGAAAAGGGAAACATCTGGTTCTACCTGGCAGCATTGATCGGCGCATTGGTGACAGCCATCTATACATTCCGCATGGTGTTTCTGACATTCTTCGGTGAAATGAAAACCCACGTCGGTCACAGCGCGGGATCGCTCATGACGGTACCGCTCGTTGTCCTCGCAGTGCTATCGCTGTTCGGAGGGTTTATCGAGCTGCCGCACAACCTCGGTCACGTCACCCTGTTTTCGGATTTCCTATCAGGAGTATTGCCAGCTATCGAGACGCGACCCGGGGTGGATGCCTATGAATGGCTAATGCAGGGACTTGCCGCGGTATTGTGTTTGATCGGCGTCGGTGTCGCGTACTATTTCTATATGAAACGCGAAGACCTTCGGGCGGAAATTAAAGGCGCAACCTATGAACTTAACCGATTCTGGTACCACGGTTGGGGATTTGATCATCTCTACGACACCATTATCGTTAGGCCGTACGTTTACCTCTGTCGCACGAACAAGCGTGATGTGCTCGACAAGATTTACGACGGCATGGTAGCCTTAGCGGAATTCGCTCACCGGGGACTGGCATGGACCCAAAGCGGGATTATGCGGTGGTACATCATGGGAATTGTGATCGGCGCCGTACTGATATTGTCATTAGGATTGCTGGCATATGGAAATTGGTAGTGTTGGCACAATTGAATACTTAGTTAACCGTCGGGTGAAGTCACTGGAATAAACAACAGCATATGATCCTTGTTTGCTTCATTCTCATTCTAATGGCCGGGGGTTTGCTCGCCTGGATCGTGTCGAAGTGGTCTGTCATCGCGTGTCGATGGATTTCGCTAGTCGCGATCCTTATCGACCTATTGTTGTCTACGATTCTTTGGTTCAATAACACACCTGGCACGGCCGTAGAAACCACCTGGATCGCCGGCTTCTCAGCAGCGTGGATCCCGGCGTTTGGCATCAGCTTCTCCCTGGCCATGGACGCCACGTAGCGCGTGGGCGCCTGCCCTGCCAT
>JBIQJZ010000121.1:0-11920 GCA_044507115.1 Flammeovirgaceae bacterium
GGTGCTGATCACGTTCTACACCAATGCGTTTGGGACGGGACCTATTCGCGTCAACATCGCGCCTTCGACCGATGCTGGATCGACCAATATGTTTTCTTACAACGGCGACGCGGCAGTCGGCATTGAAGACGCTCCCGGTTCGGCGGCCAGCGATCTACTGCATTTCCTTCTACATTCGACAAAGCACTCGGTTGAGGCGACCTTACAAATTGGGCGCTAATCATCCGAGTACCTTCAAAAGCGGAGGCGCACGTCGTCCTTATAGTTCACCGGAATATTGATGGGAAATCCCCGATAGGACACCTTCAGCGTGCCCACGTAGTGCACTTCGAGTTTCTTCCCGCCGATCATGCCGAAGATCGTGTCCATCACTCCGAGTTCCTTCATCGCCAGCCGCACCTCAAGTGGCACCGTGAACTCAGATTGGGCTGGAATACTCATCTTCAAAGACTGCTGCACCGAGGCAGCTTTCTTACCGTTAACGAATATCTCGACATCGATCTTCTTTAATCTGCCGCGCATATTGTTCGGGTTGTAAAAGACGGCATTTGCCTTTAACAGAGGCTCGGTTGAAGCATCAACCACCACATCGCGGATTTGACGCAAGACGATCTCCTCTTCCGGCGCCTTGCACCCGGCTAGCGCCGCAATCGCAACCACGGCGAGCGCGAAGCTCCTTACGAAAAAAAAGTTGTGTGTAATTCCAATCATGGGCTTTGGATTGATGTGATTGTGCCGACCGCAATATAAATTAGATAAATGGAATCCGCCCTCAACGCAATTGCCGACGGTCTTGCCGCGGATGGGTATGCGATCTCAGATCAATTTCTGAGCCAGGCGGAAGCGCGCGCAATTCTTTCCCTACCGGCCTTCCAGCGAAACAGTGAGGAATTCAGGCCGGCGGCAATCGGCAAGCAGGAAAACCGGCGAATCAATGAAAGCATCCGGGGTGACCGAATTCGGTGGGTGGACAAGACTCAGGCACCCCCACCGTTGTTGCCTTATCTTCAACGAGTGGATCAACTCAGGCAATTCTTAAACCAAATGATGTTCCTGAGTCTCAAGGATTTTGAGATTCATATGACAGTCTATCCGGTCGGCGCATTTTACAAGCGCCATCTCGACCAGTTTAAGAAGGAGGGTCACCGAAAGATCTCCGTCATCTGCTACCTGAATGAGGAGTGGAAGGAGGAACACGGCGGCCAGCTTCGGATGTATGTTCCGGAAGGATCACTGGACGTCTTGCCTGTTTCTGGCCGTCTCGTTTGTTTCAGAAGCGATCTTCTCGAGCACGAAGTCTTGTCGGCGACCCGCCAGAGAATGAGTTTGACTGGTTGGATGCTCGACGTCTCTGCGGACGGCTACTGATTGTCCGGTCCGTGGATAAAAATCTCATCGACCAGCAACCAGATATCGCGATCTCTGGGATTGCCATCCGGGGCCTTGCGCATCGGCTTCGCTACAACCTTATAATGCGAGAACCTCGATGGTGGGACTTCCATGTATGTTCCCTCAATCTGCCCTCGGCCCGGTCTGCTGACATACTGAGGAACAAGCTTCGTGATAAGCTTGAGGTCCTCCGGGTCATCACCCCCCCAAAGCTGCATCTCCGCCGGAGGTAGGCTTATCAAGCTATTATTTCGCGCTGAACTCAGCGTCAGACCGGTCACCGTCGGCCGGCCATCCTCGAAGGAAAATCGGAATACAAGATCGGTTCCGGTGAAACCCAGCCACGCTGGGTGCCGGTAAAAGTTTGGCGGACCCTTGTGTCCGTCGAAAAGTGTTGCGGCACCTTCGCCCTTGTAGCGTTCATCCGGAGAACTCTCGAGAGAGACACTATCGGGCTTGAACCCTTTCCGGAACAGATTGAACTCTGCCGCATCGCTGCTAAGCCAGCCGTCCTTGTAAGCCTTTGCCTTCACCGTCACGTAATTGCCCACCTCAAGCCCCTCGCTAAATACCGGACCGTTCACGCTATCAGGATCGGAAGCATCAAGCGAATACCGAATCTGGGTACCTGGTAGGTTGTGTTTCAACACAAGCCTTTCGTTCTTGTCCAGTACGTGACTCTTATTTGCAAGCATAGGAGGATTGAGTTTCAATACCTCAGTCTCGTCGGGAATAAACCCGATATTCCATGTCACGTTTGGAAATGATTTCTTAAGTGCTTCAACATCGGTGACGGAGATACCAGTGTTCCAGATGTACACCTCCTGCAAAGACTGATTTTTTGCAAGGGTTTTTAAAGCCTCAATATCTATCTGGGTTCCGGACAGTGACAAACTCCTCAGTTTTGGCATGGAAGACATTTGCGACAAGCCCTTTCCCGTGATATCGGTGTTGTTCAGGTTCAAAACCTCGAGATTTGTGAAGCCGGAAATGATCCCCAAGTCAGCATCCTTGACCGGCATCTTCGAAACATTCAGCGAGACAAGTTGCTCTTTCACAGCGAGCAGTTCTTCAAGCAACTTCGGGTCATACGACTCTCGAAGAAAAAAGTCAGCCTGAATCGCTGGTTCAGTCTTTGCGATTTGAAATACTGACCGGTTCGGCCGATTGAGCTCAGCGACTTTGTTAACGGAAGCAAAGCGGAATGTGTACTTTTTTTCCAGGCCGGGGGTCTGTTGGTATCGCGGAATAATCGTCGAAGCCAGCTTGCCGAGTGTATCGTCGGGGGTCAACTCTTTTAACGTCTTCTTCAGGTCTGCCCCCGCGTCAATCCAAAGGGCGATAAAAGCGATCTCATCTTGGGCGAGTTGTGCCTTGTCCTTCGGTGGCATGTGGTCGTCGTGTTCCAGCGGAAGCAGCAGGCGCTCAACTAAAAGGCTATGCGCAGCATCTTCGGGACTCCACAACGCACCGCCTTCTCCGCCTTTCAGGATCGCAGCTGCGGACGTCAGCACGAGATTTCCTTTGGCCTTCTTAGGATTGTGACAGCCGTTGCACTTTGCCTCAAAGATCGGTTCGATGGTAGCAGCGAATACCGTGGTCGAATCCGTAATCACTCTCGCGGGACGTGGTTCCTCTTTCTGTAACGGCGCCCAGACAAAGTCCTCCCCATGCGTCAGGTTTGCACCGTAGTGTCCTGTTAGAATCAAAAGCACCACCGCCACACTACCTCCCACTCTCTGAACTGCGCTATGACGCCTTAGAATCAGGAGGCCCCAACACAGGAAACTCAGCACAACGCCCAGCCATTTGTGCAGCCACAGTTGCTCAGCACCGAAGCTGCCTTCCAGCGAGAGGAAAAGGCCCATTAATGTTGTGAGGGAGGCCGTGAGAGCGGTAGCATGAAGCAACACCTCTGTCAGGAGATCCACTCCCGGGCCTTCAAAATACTTGCGAGCGTAAAACAGAACAACGGTGATGAACAGCAGTCCAATCGGGAGATGTAGTAACATGGGGTGCAGTCTCCCAAAAGCCTGCAGCGCGGATGGCACGACAATCCGACTCTCAAAAACCAGGACAAATACAATGAGTACCTGAATGACGAGAACGGCATCCGCGGTAATTTTCTTCAGACGTTCCATGTCTACGCGAGAATTCCTTTTACCACTCTACCTCCCACATCGGTAAGTCTGTACCTCCTTCCGAGATGTTTATAAATCAAAGTTTCGTGATTGAGTCCGAGTAGATGCAGGACAGTCGCGTGGAAATCATTGACATGTACCGGGTCCTTCACGATGTTGTATCCAAAATCGTCAGTCTCTCCGTACACGGTTCCTGCTTTGACGCCGCCACCAGCCATCCAGATGGTATAGCATTTCGGATGGTGATCACGTCCATAGTTGTTCATGCTCAGGCTACCCTGGCAATAGTTCGTGCGACCAAACTCCCCGCCCCAGATGACCAGGGTCTCATCTAGAAGTCCTCTTTGTTTGAGGTCCATGATCAGCGCCGCGGAAGCGCGGTCTACATCTTTCGCCTGCATGGGCATTTCGCCTGTGAGGTTGCCGTGCTGGTCCCACCCTTGGTGATAGAGCTGCACAAACCGAACGCCGGCTTCGGAGAGCTTCCTGGCAAGTAGGCAGTTCGCGGCATACGTTCCTGGCACAAGACACTCGGGACCGTACATTTTTACAATATCATCAGGCTCCTTCGATACGTCGGTAAGTTCCGGCACCGCAGTCTGCATGCGGTAGGCCATCTCGTATTGCTGAATGCGGGTCTGAATCTCGGGGTCTCCGAATTCCTGGTAGCTCAGGCTGTTTAACTCGCCGAGGCGATCAAGCATTCTCCGCGTTGACGCCCGATCTGAACCGGTCGGATCGTTCAAGTACAACACCGGTTCCTCCCCGCTACTAAACTGCACACCCTGGTGGACGCTATCCAAAAATCCGTTTGTCCAGAGTTTTGAATACACACCTTGTCCATTACCTCGACCCCTGGAAAGGAGTACGCAGAATGCCGGGAGGTTTTTGTTTTCGCTTCCAAGCCCGTAGCTGAGCCAGGCGCCCATACTTGGCCTGTTGCCCTGCTGCGCCCCGGTCTGCATAAACGTTAGCGCCGGATCGTGGTTGATCGCCTCCGTGTGCATCGTCCTTACGAAGCAGAGCTCGTCGGTAATCTTAGCCATGTTCGGAAAGATCTCGCTAACCCAGGCTCCGGATTGGCCATATTGTGCAAACTTGAAATGAGAGCCGACTAGTGGAAAGCTCGACTGGTTCGACGTCATGCCTGTCAATCGTTGACCCATCCTCACGGACGCTGGCAATTCTTCGCCGTGCATTTTGTTTAGCAATGGCTTGTAATCAAAACTTTCGAGCTGAGAAGGCGCACCGTTCTGGAACAGGTAAATCACACGCTTTGCCTTTGGCGCAAAGTGAGGCATACCCGTTACTGACATCAAATCCTCTTCTTCTCCCTTTCCTCCCAACAGTCCCGGCACAAGCAGAGATCCCAGTGCCACACTCCCGAGGCCGAGGCTCATCTTGCCAAGGAAGTGTCGGCGATTCACATTCAGCCGGTTTTCAAAGAATTCATTCATGATGCTGATTAATTATTTCGTAATTGCTTCATCCATGTTATACAACGTACTGACTACCTGCATCAGCGCCGCTGTCCCTGCAAGGTCGGCAACTTTTTCATGCGGATACTCACCGGCCTCAAGTCGCTGCTTCGCCTTCTCAACATCCGCACTATAATTCTTCTTTTCTTCTTCGTAAAATCCAGTCAGGATGTCCATCTCGTGCTGCGAAGCCTTCCGGCACAGTATCAGGCGAGCGGCTTTCCGAATGCGGTCCTCAGCAGGAGCGTCTTCCAGCATCAGGCGTTCCGCGAGAACACGCGACGCCTCCAGCACCATCGGATCGTTCATCATAATAAGTGCCTGAAGAGGGGTATTCGTCGATATCCTGCGCACTTCACATTGGTCGCGGTTGCTGGCATCGAACATGAGCATTACGGGCGGTGGAACCGTGCGTTTTATGAAGTTATACATACCGCGCCGGTACAGTTTGTCGCCGTGATCCTGGACGTAGTTCGCGAGGACACCACGTCCTGACGTGGATAACTCCCAAATTCCGTCCGGCTGATAAGGCTTCACACTCGGTCCCCCGATTTCATCCACCAGCAATCCACTGCTCGCAAGCACGTGGTCCTTCACGAACTCCGAAGGCAAGCGGGTTCGGGAAGCCCTTGAGAGGTATTTGTTCTCGGGGTCCACTGCGAGCTTCTTCTTCGATACAGCAGCCGATTGCCTGTAAGTTGACGACATCACGATTTGTTTCACAAGACGTTTGATGTCCCAACCGTTCTCCATGAAGTCGACTGCCAACCAGTCGAGCAATTCGGGATGCGTCGGAAGTTCTCCCTGCATTCCCAAGTCACCCGAAGTCTTAACAATGCCCTGTCCGAAAAACTCCTGCCAGATCCTGTTGACAAAAACGCGCGACGTCAACGGATGATTTCGATCCGTCAGCCATTGCGCGAGTCCCAGTCTGTTCTTGGCGTAACGCGTTGTGTCAAACGGATATATCTCGGCGGGGACTTGAAAGTCTACTTGCTCCCCATGCACATCGTACACACCCCGAACAAGGATGTAAGTAGGGCGTACTACGGAGCTATCCTTCATCACCATGACCTGGACCGGGTCTTTCTCCTTCTTATTTACGAAACTCAGGATGCTCTTTACATCATCGTCGGTAATCGTGAGCCGCGGTGGGTCGGCAAGCGAGGCAAGGCCGATGTCGCCAAGCAATCCCTTCTCAGGGACCTGGTTAAAAAAGGCGAACGTCTTAAAATAATCCGCTTGTGAAATCGGGTCGTACTTATGGTCGTGGCATTTCGCACACTCCAATGTCAACGCGAGGAACGCCTTGCCGAACGTATTTGTGCGATCGGTAACATATTCGACGCGATACTCTTCATCGATCACCCCACCTTCCTGGGTGATTTTATGGTTGCGGTTGAAGCCAGTCGCCAGTATCGCCTCTTTGCTCGCATCCGGTAATAAGTCGCCCGCGAGCTGCCAGGTCAAAAACTTGTCATAACTATAATTCTCATTGAATGCGTGAATAACCCAGTCCCGCCATGGCCACATCGTGCGAAGTCCATCGTCCTGGTAGCCGTGCGAGTCGGCATAGCGCGCAACGTCCAGCCAATGGACTGCCATCTTCTCTCCGTAATGCTCGTTGGATAGCAATTCATCCACGACCTTCTCGTAAGCATCGGCAGAATCATCGTTCAGGAACTGCTCCTGGAGCTCGATTGAGGGAGGGAGGCCGACGAGATCGAAGCTCACGCGCTTCAACAAGCGTTCCTTGTCTGCCTGTTCGTTCGGCTTAAGGTTAACCTCTTCAAGCTTTGCAAGAATGAATCGATCGATATCGTTCGTAATCCAGCTATCATCAATATCAGGAGGAGTTCCCGCCTCCGGCGTGATGAAAGCCCAGTGCTTTTGATACTTTGCCCCTTGTTGAATCCACTTCCCGATAAGGTCAATTTCAAAGTCTGTCAAATGGAGATTCGAATATGGTGGGGGCATTACCTGGGATGTGTCACTGGCGGTCAGCCGTAGATACAAGTCCGATTGCCTCGGCTTTCCACGCACGATCACGTGGCCATCAGGATTTTCCTTCAACGCCTGGTAAAGGCCTTCTTCCGTGTCGAGTCGCAAGTTGGCCTTTCGCGTGGCCGCGTCAGGGCCGTGACATTTGAAACAGCGGTCGGAAAGGATTGGCCGTACATGGAAATTAAAGTCCACTACATCGGGCATCCGTTGAGCCGTTTGGTCCGCGGGCCGATCTTTCAGGAGGTATACCGTCGCCAGAGCACACAACACTGCAAACGCAATCAAATACCAATATTTGGCTAACGTTCTCATAGGAAATTTTCAAGCTTGTCAATTTAGGACATTTGCCCTAGAAGGGCAAGTACAACCTCAATATCTGGCGCTTCTCATTTGGGCAGAAATTGTCAATAAAGATAGGAATAATTCAAGGAAGGCGTACCGAGGGTGGGATGCCTTGATAATGAGAGTGTTATAAAAGCGCAAACAGGCTTGACGCCACGGCCCACCACCCCTTATACACTTGCAAATAACTTTGCCGCTCGTACCAGATCCACGTTTCCCCCCGAAACAATGATTCCGACATTTTTCCCGTGCATAACGTCGCGTGATTTCAACACGGCGGCAAACGCGACCGCAGCTGATGGTTCCACGATCACCTTTAGTCGCTCCCACAGCGTACGCATCGCGACGATGATTTCGACATCGGAAACTGTCACGATCTTTTTGACTGTTTCCTGAATGATGGGAAAAGTCTTGTCGCCCAGTGTCGTCAGCAACCCGTCCGCAACAGTGTCCGACTGCGACGGCTCAATCATACCGCTTTCCATTGATCGAAAAGCGTCGTCGGCACCCTCCGGCTCAGCCCCGATGACAACGGTTCGCTGACTAAAATACTTTGCTGCCAGACCCGTTCCGCTGATAAGACCGCCGCCACCCACAGGCGCAACAATTATATCCAGGTAGTCGATCTCTTCGACGAGTTCTTTCGCAGCCGTCCCCTGACCGGCGATCACGTCAAAATTGTTGAACGGGTGTATCACATATGCACCTTTCTCATCGACAACGTTCATCAGCATCTCCTCCCGCGCCCCAAGGTTGGGTTCACACTCGTAGATTACCCCGCCATATCCCAGCACTCCCTGCTTCTTGATCGCCGGCGACGTTCGCGGCATCACGACGAAAGCTTGCGTACCCAAAATTTTTGCTGCCCGCGCAAGCGCCTGGGCGTGATTTCCGCTCGAATGCGTCGCCACCCCCCGCGCCCGCTGTTCACGCGTAAGCGACAGCACTGCGTTCATTGCCCCCCGGGATTTGAAGGCACCCACCTTCTGAAAATTCTCACACTTGAAGAACAAGGTGCAGCCCGCCATCTCGTCCAGGCTGGAAGAAGTCAGAATTGGTGTCTGGTGAATAAACGGTTTGATCCTGTTGTGAGCCTCAGCAATTACTTGTTGTGTTATCATATAATAGTTTGCATTGCAAGCACTGTATTTATGTCAATGGGCGTCGAGCCAGTTCTCGCCAACGCCCACCTCAACTTCCATGGGCACCTCTAATTGGACAGCGGAACACATTAATTGTCGTACGTTTTCCTTTACAATCTCGACCTCACTCTTGTGCACATCGAACACCAGTTCGTCGTGAACCTGCATCGTCATCCGCGTCTTCAACTTCTCTTTCACAAGCCAATCGTGGATATTGACCATTGCCACCTTAATAATATCAGCTGCCGTACCTTGTATCGGAGCATTGATCGCGTTTCTCTCCGCAAATCCCCGCGTACTGACATTGCGCGAGTTTATGTCACGCAGGTAACGACGTCTGCCCATCAGTGTCTCGACATACTCCTTCTCACGCGCTGTGTTGATGGCGTTGTCCATATACCGTTTGATCGCGGAAAATTCCTCAAAATACGCCTTTATTATCTCCACCGCTTCACCCCTGGGGATACGAAGGTTTTGGGACAGTCCAAAGGCCGTACTGCCATAGAGAATTCCGAAATTGACTTCCTTTGCCTTTCGACGCATATCCGCCGTGACTTCTTCCAACGGGACCTTGAATACCTTTGCAGCAGTCGTCGTGTGGATGTCGCGCTTCGCGCGGAACGCCTCGATCATTGTTTCATCCTTAGCAAAGGACGCAGCGATCCGCAGCTCGATTTGCGAGTAATCTGCCGACATAAACAAGTAGTCCGCGTTGCGCGCCACGAAAGCCTTCCGTATCGCACGACCTTTCTCCGTTCGAATCGGAATATTTTGGAGGTTCGGATTGTTCGAACTGAGGCGCCCCGTCACGGCCCATGCCTGTCGGTAGTCGGTGTGTATCCGCCCATCGTACTGGCTTATCATTTTCGGCAGCGCTTCGACATATGTGGAGCGCAGTTTATCGTACTCTCGGTAGTCGAGTATCTTGCGAGCAACCTCGTGTTCGCCGGCCAGGCCGAGCAGCACATCCTCCCCGGTCGCGTACTGACCCGTCTTCGTCTTCTTTGGCTTATCAACTAACTTCATGCGCTCAAACAGAACTTCACCCAATTGTTTGGGCGATCCGATGTTGAACTCCGCGCCGCAGATGTCAAAAATCTCGTGCTGGACACGGTCGAGCTCCACTTTAAGTTCCTCCGACATCCGATTGAGGGCGCCGACATCGACCTTGACACCCTCGAACTCCATAGATGCGAGGACCGTCGCCAGTGGCATTTCAACTTCCCGCATCAACTTCGTATGCTGTCGTGAAGCCAGGTCGTTTTCAATACCCTCCTTCATCTGCAAAACCTTGTCCGCTCGCTCGCAAACCTGGTTCTTCTGCTTCGAGTCAGGGTCAGCGAGCAATTCATAATCCAGGTACTGGGAGCACAATACTTCAAGGCTATGCGATGCCTCCGGCTCAATGAGGTAGTGCGCAAGCATTACGTCGAACAAGTCACCGCGAAGCTCAACCCCGTGCTTCTTCAGCAAAAGCATCGAAGCCTTCAGGTTATGTCCCACCTTCGCGATACCCTCGTTTTCGATGACGGGTTTTAGATCTTCCGCGATCCGTTTAGCCGCGTCAGAATTCTCCGCCGGAACAAAATGCGCCTCGTCCTTTTGCCAGGAGAATGCAAGACCCCTAAGCTCCTGGTTGAAATTTGGAGCGTCATCCGAAATTGACTCAATGGAGATGATCCGTTGTTGCGATAGCTTCTCAGCTAATTCTCTTCTGAGTTCAGCCGTATCAACGAGATAGTATTTTACCCGGTCCGATTCAAAGGTCTGTTTTTCAGATGCGGTAGCTTCCACCGGTTTGCCAAACATAGACAGTTGAGCGCTTCGGGCGGCAGGCGGCGCGGCAGTCACTCCCTCTCCGAACGTCCGGGACGCAATTCCCTTGAACTCCAATTCGTCAAAGATCGGTTTTAACACATCCGGATTGGGCCCCTTGTAGAGCAAGTCTTCCTCGCGGAATTCAACGGGTACATCTGTGATTATCGTCGCAAGTTTTTTAGAAAGAATTGCCTGTTCACCGTACGTGGTAAAGAGCTCCTTCTGTTTGCCCTTCAATTCGTCAGCGTGTGCGACAATGTTTTCAACCGACCCATACTTCTTCAACAGAACGGCTGCTGTTTTCGGACCAATGCCAGGCACGCCCGGAATATTATCCGACGTATCTCCCTGAAGGCCGAGCATGTCCGTAACCTGCGACACATTTTCAATGTCCCATTTTTCGCACACCTCTTTCACTCCCAGCACATCGACAGCATTTCCCATGTACGCCGGCTTGTACAAGAACACACAATCGTTCACCAGCTGGCCGAAGTCTTTGTCGGGTGTCATCATAAACACTTCAAATCCCTGCTGACACGCCTGGCCCGCGAGCGTGCCGATGATGTCGTCAGCTTCATAGCCATCCAGTTCAAGTATAGGGATATTAAATCCTCGTATGATCTCTTTACAAATAGGGATACCGTAGCGAATGTCCTCAGGAGTTTCCTGGCGCGTCGATTTATACTCCGCATAGATCTCGTCCCTGAATGTCTTGGCGGCCGTGTCGAATGCCACCCCAATGTGCGTCGGCTTCTGCTTCTGAATTACTTCCAGCAGCGTATTTGTAAATCCGAAGGGAACCGATGTGTTGTGTCCTTTCGAGTTGATGCGCGGAGTTTTTGTAAAGGCAAAGTGTGCCCGATAGATTAGCGCGTATGCATCAAGCAAAAAAAGTTTCTTCACCGGTCTGTCCATGTACGAAAGTAGGGGGTTCTGTCTAAAGAATTCAAACCAACAACAAAATAAAATCTTTTTGGTAGATTGGCTGGATGAGCGAGATGCCCGAAACACCTTTGTCCGCATTTTACGCATGGGAGAAGC
The DNA here is from genome assembly GCA_044507115.1 of Flammeovirgaceae bacterium. Classification (GTDB taxonomy): domain Bacteria; phylum Bacteroidota; class Bacteroidia; order Cytophagales; family Cyclobacteriaceae; genus Chryseosolibacter. The sequence goes on from JBIQJZ010000121.1 coordinate 11,356, forward strand.
AAACACCAACTCATGTATTTCTGCGGCAGCCTGTTTCAGACCAATGGAAAACCTGGAACTATCAACAGGCCGGCGACGAGATTCGGCGAATCGCAAACGCATTGCTCGCGTTGGATCTCGCACCCCGATCGAACATTGCAATCCTGTCAAAAAACTGTGCGCATTGGATCATGGCCGACCTGGCGATCATGATGGCAGGTCACGTGAGCGTTCCCATTTATCCCACGCTCTCGCCGGATGCTGTCGCCTATCTGCTGCAACACAGTGAAGCCCGCGCCATCTTCCTTGGCAAGCTAGACGATTTCCAATCCTTAAGAGCTTCAATACCAGTCGGCGTCCACCGCATCAACTTCGCGTTCTACGGACCCGAAGAGGGCGAGCGTTGGGAAGATCTTCTCAAACAGCATCAACCGTTATCGGAAACGGTGGTGCGCGACGCAGACGATATCGCAAGTATCGTCTACTCTTCCGGTACTACCGGAACACCAAAGGGTGCAATGCTTTCTTTTGGAGCATTCGGTTTTGTCGGAAGCCAAGTGCGAACTTATTTGAGGTTGCAGCAACC
>JBIQJZ010000122.1:0-11906 GCA_044507115.1 Flammeovirgaceae bacterium
GTTCGATTCCACCATCCGCATCAGTGACTCATCGAGATAGTACTCAGCTGCCGCAGATATTGAAATAGTGAGATCTTGTCTGCGAAGGTGGTGTTGTAATTCCTGAAGACTGGACAAAATTATTTCCGGTGTGTTCCGATATGCATCACTCATCACGTGTGGCGTCGTAATGATTTGCGTATACCCCATGTCAATGAAGGATCGGACGATCACTTCTGCCTCCTCCAGCGTACTGACACCATCGTCTAACCCGGGAAGCAGATGGGAATGCATGTCCACACGCAAAGTAGCAACATCCTCTCCTCGATTTCTTCTCAGCCAGTTGAACACGTCTATCTAAAAATAGATTTCAGGTTTACAGATTTTCCGTTATTCTCGTAGTACCCGTATCCATACGCTTTCCCTGGCGTAGGCACGGCGTTGAGTATCGTTGTAATGTTATCGAACTTGTTAATGTTGATGATTCGCTGCAGGTTGTGTATGAATTCCTTGCGTGAATAGTTTGCGCGGAAAACGTATAGCGATATATCCGCATTCTTCATCGCCATGATGCCGTCGGTCACCAGCCCCACCGGTGGTGTGTCCAGAATGATAACGTCGTAGTGTTCTTTCAACTCGTTCAGCATTTTCACGAACTGTGTGTTCAAAAGTAGCTCCGAGGGGTTGGGAGGGTGGGGGCCTGCAGGGAGATAGTCGAAGTTCTCAACTGCTGTGGAAATCAGCGATTCGCGCCACGTACTTTTTCCGATCAATATCGTGCTTACTCCTCTGCTATCATCCGTCGATTTGAATGGCGTACTGCCCTTCGCTTTGCGCATATCGAGATCGATGAGAATCACCTTTTTGTCTGACATCGCCATTACGCTTCCCAGATTCATAGCGATGAATGATTTTCCTTCTCCCGAGATTGTAGAGGAGATGGCAATAACTTTCCGCGTGGACGCGACGTTGAAAAAGTCCAGATTGGTGCGCAACGTGCGAATTGACTCACTCAACATGGATTTGGGATGCTGCACGGTGTGAAGACCGGCGCCATTCAGGTACGTGGACATGGGTACCGCACCGAGCACGGGCGTGGAGGGCAACTTTTCAAGCTCGTACAAACTGGTGATCTTGTTGTTGATGAGGTAGGAGATAGACACAAAGAAGAAGATCACGACCAGACTGGCAACGAGGCCTGTTCCGATGATCATCGCGTTGTTGGGTGATATCGGCACCGAGGGGAGTGATGCGGGTGAAAGTATCTTGAAATCGGGTGTACTACCCGCCTGGGCGATTTCGAACTCGGATTTCGATTGCATTAGGGTCAGGTAGAACTCCTCATACAGTTTGTAGAACCGCTGGTTCTTGGAGAACTCCGTGCTCTTGTCCGGAAGGGAAGCGAACTGCTTTTCGAGGTTGGTTTTGTGTTGATTCAAGGTTGTCAACTCGTCTTCCCACCCTTTCCGCAAATCCGCTAGCTGAAGCAGTGTCCGCGTGCGAAGCGCGCTGATGTCCTGTTCCTTCTGACGGTACGCGAACGTGACCTCCTTATACGACAGTTTTAGGCGCTCCTGTTCCTTTTCCAGTTCGGAGAGAGCATCGATTTGTTGAATGACGCGTTCGGGAAGTTGAACCCGTACAGCAGGAGGGAATCGTTCCCCTGCCCGCAGGTTAGCGATCAGCACGTCCACCTCCTTGATCCGCCGGCTGTATTCATAACGCTGCGAGTCGATCTGGTTTAACGCTTCAATTGTTCTTCTCAGGTCTTCGTCGAGATTGTGTGTCTTGTTGGCGAGTGTGAAGTTTTCGAAATAGTCTTCGAAGTCTTCCATTCTTTTTTCAATGTTGCTGAGTTCCCGGCCGATCCATTCGATCTTTTGTTTGTTCGCCTGATTTTTCTGCTCGTTGCTGTACTGCAGGTAGATCGTATCAATCTTGCTGAGTACGTATTTTGCCTGGAACGGATTGTAGTCGCGAAACGACACCCTTACCGTATTCGCATTGAAGTTCAGGGGCTCAGCCGTGAGACTTCTGGACAGGTCGGTGAGGAGCACGTCCCGGCTCCGGATCATTAAAAAGTATCCGATTTCATCACCGCTGCGGAATGCATCATTGCGTGCCAGGATCAAGTCGAGGTCTCTGATCCTGACGAGTTTGTTGTATGATCCGCGTACCTTCTCCTGGTCGTCGATAGACAGCTCGAAACTTTCAGGCGATGTTTCGCGAAAGCCAATTCGTGTATTGTAGAGCGAATGGCTCTTGCTGTAGTACGTGACGACGGCGGGGGCACTGCTGCGGTACAGTTCTTCGTTCAACAGCCTACCTACGCTGAAGAAGCGAGCTTCAAAATCAACTTCGTCGAGTACGCGATTGAGAAAGAGTTTGGACTTGATGATCTCAATCTCGCCGGACAAATGGTTCAGGTTCTGGTCTTCGGCAATGTTTGTGATGCCGAGGTCCAACGCGTCTTTCTTGATATCGAGTTTAAGGATCGACTCCGATTCATACAGATTTTTGGTGTAGCGGATATAGAGCGCAGCAACCGCATTAATGGTCAGGAAGATCAGCACGATCCAATACCAGTTGGTTCGAACGACGATCTTAAGCTTGTTAAAATCAATATTGTCGCTCGCAGTAGTGGGCCGTATCGCTGCGGGGTCCTGCATTACTGGGATATTACAAAAATCAATGTCGCGAGGCTGGAGATCACACTGATCATCGGAGCGTAGTCGCGCATTCCCTCGATGAATGGTCTGCGCACAGGTTCGACGTAGACGATATCTCCGGGTTGCATGACCAGATTTCCTCGCTGGTACCCGGCAAAGGTACTAAAGTCAACCACCATTACTGCGTCGCCGCGGATAACGCGAATGTTGTTCGCTCTCCCGTCGGCACCGATTCCTTCCGCCAGGGCCAATACCTCGGTGAGACGCATGTTCTCGTTCGAGAGCGGGATGACTTTGCCCCCTGGCGAACCCAGGACGACAACGCGCTTGTTCGTGAACCCGAGCACGACGAAGGCATCGTGATAGAATCGATCGTACTCCTTACCCAGCATTTCCTGTGCTTGTCTCAGTGTGAGGCCTTCGATATTGATAGGATCAATCAATGGGAATCGAGTTATGCCGTCGACGTTGACAAGGTATGAGGTTGGCGTTGCCGGCAGGGTTGATGACTGGTCGCTGAACGATTCGCGATTTGGGTCGATGATTTTTTCACCCTGGTTAGTGTACACGCTAAGTGTCAGCAGGTCATTGGCGCGGATGACGTAGTTGCTCTCGGCCTCCCGGGTTTTCTGTTCCAAGTTCGCGGCATCCACCTGGAAGAGGATGTTCTGGCGGTAGCTGCCGCAGGAGGCCAGCAATACACCCGTCAATAGCAGAAGGGGGGCATATCGGGATATCAATGGGCTAGGCAAATTCAGTTCCGTGAAATTACTGAATTTCTCAGTAATTCCTCGAAAGTGGGTAGAAGCTGATCTTTCTCCGAGACGATGGGATTCTTAACCGGCCATTTGATATCGAGTTTGGGGTCATTCCAGAGGATCCCCGACTCACTTGGTTTATCAAATACGTTTGAGCACTTGTAGAAGAAGATGCTGTCTTCCAACGCGGCAAAGCCGTGCGCGAAGCCTTCTGGAACAAGCAGCATGTTTTTTCGCTTGGCGTCAAGTTGACATTCGTACACCTGTCCGAAGGTTGGCGAACCGGTCCTAAGATCGACTACAACGTCGAGCACGCTGCCGCTGATCACGGTTGCCAGTTTAGCTTGAGCGTAGGGTGGCCGTTGGAAATGCAGGCCGCGAACGACGCCTTTTCTTGAGAAGGACATGTTCTCCTGTGCGATCTTCATATCGATCCCCAGGTCTTTTAGAACGGACTCTTTGTAGAACTCGTAGAACCAGCCGCGGCTGTCGCTGAACACTTTGGGAATTAATTCGACAAGTCCGGCAATTCCAGTCTCCTTTAACTGCATGTGAGGTGTGGATTTAGGAAGCGCGTTTGAGGTTGAATGCTTCTAGCGCGCGAAGATACTTGTTTATCACAAGATTTTCGTTGTATTCCTGTTCCATTTTTCTCCTGCCGTTCTGACCAAATTCTGCGAGTTTGTCGTCTGCACATGACGCAAGATTTCTCATCTTCGCGGCCAAGTCATCCGAATCTTTCATCCTGCAGAGGAATCCATTGTAGTTGTCGACTACGACGTGGTTGCATCCGGGTACGTCGGTGGCGATAATGGGTTTCGCGGAGCTTGCGGCTTCCAGCAGTGTGCGGGGTGTTCCCTCCCGGTACGACGGAAGCACGATGCAATCTGCATTCCGGATAAACGCTCGAACATCGAGCGTTGTGCCGAGATACTCGATCGTCTCGTTCCGAATCCACTCGCCGACGATTTTGGCTTTGATGCCGCGTTTGTGTTCGGGGTCCATGGCGCCGAGGATCTGAAATCGGGCGTGGAACCCGGACCGGCGAAGCATCTTCACTGCCTCAATGAAATCAAGAATGCCCTTGTCGGTAATAAGGCGCGATATCAACAGGAATGTAAAATCCGGATTGCGCTTAAATGGCACGGGTTGAAATTTTTCAAGGTCAATGCCTGAGCCCGGGACAAGGTCGACGACCTCGGGTCGCACCATTCGGCGCGCGACGAAAAGCTTCAGATCATCCGGGTTCTGAAAGAACACCTTGTTGGCAAAGCGGAAGCTGATTTTATACAGCGCGATCGCAATCGCCGATACGAGGTTGTCTTTGAGGAATACCGTGCCGAGTCCACACACGTTGTTGATTACCGGTATTCGCAACATTGCTGCCGCAAGCGTTCCGTAGATGTTGGGTTTAATCGTGTAGTGCAGGATGATATCCGGCTTGATACGCCGGTAGATCAGGTACAGCTCAAGGATCAGCGCTGAATCCTTCACAGGATTGGCCCCACGGCTGTCCATTCTTACGTTGTGGTGAATAACTCCCGCCTGCCGAAGCAACGGCGTGAATTCATCTTTGGGGGCGATTGTGTGCACTTCGTGTCCCTCGGACAGAAGTGTGCGCACGAGACTCATCCTGAAATTATATATATTCCAGGACGTGTTCAGGACGACAGCAATTCTCATTCAGGGCTTATTGTTATGAGAATTCACGTGCCTCAATTCGTCTAGCTAGCGAGAATGAAGGTTGACTTGAATCTTATCAATCAAAGATAAGAAAAATTGCGAGGTGCAAAACCAGGAACGGAAATATTACGTTAAGATTTTTTTATTCTAAGTTTCGGGAAAAAATATGGGGGAAGAATTGAACAGTGCCGTGTTAGTTGCGCTCGGGGGAAGCCGGGAGGCGGAGTTGACGAGCGAACATCTTGATGAACTCGCTTTTCTGGCAGAGACGGCAGGCATCAAAACGGTTCGGCGTTTTGTCCAAAGTCTTCAACAACCAGATCCGCGCTCATTTGTCGGCAAGGGAAAGCTTGCCGAGATCAAGGCCTACATTACTGAGAATAGCGTCCGGAATGTCATCTTTGATGATGACCTGAGTCCGTCACAATTGCGAAACATCGAGCGGGAATTGAACCCCAAAGATACGCCAGAGGAAGAACAGGTGAAGGTTTACGACCGAAGCCTCCTCATCCTCGATATCTTTCTTTGGCGAGCTCAGACTGCGCAGGCGAAGACTCAGGTTGAACTCGCCAGGTATCAGTACCTTTTGCCGCGCCTGACGCGACTGTGGACGCACCTTGAGCGCCAGCGCGGGGGAACCGGAACGCGCGGCGGTGCCGGGGAACGCGAGATCGAAACAGACCGCCGGATCATTCGCAACCAAATCTCCATCTTAAAAGATAAACTTGAGAAGATCGAGAAACAACGCACGACGCAGCGCAAGTCACGCAGCAACATCGTTCGCGTGGCATTGGTTGGATATACCAACGTCGGCAAGTCGACGTTAATGAACCTTTTGTCGAAGTCCGAAGTCCTTGCCGAGGATAAACTCTTTGCCACTGTCGACGCCACCGTGCGCAAGGTTTCACTTGGATCGATTCCGTTCCTGTTATCGGACACTGTCGGATTCATCCGCAAGTTGCCTCACCACCTGATCGAGTCTTTTAAGTCAACGCTCGACGAAGTGCGCGAGGCTGATATTCTTGTCCACGTCGTGGATGTCGCGCACCCGTTCCACGACAACCAGATAGAGGTCGTCACACGCACGCTGTCGGAAATCGGGGCTGCCGATATCCCGACAATACTGGTCTTGAACAAGATCGACTTGTACCGGGAATTGCAACCGGAAGTCGACCCGGAGCAGTTGAAAAGGCACTACGGCGCTCATGCTTTCAGAGACATCGTTCTGGTGTCGGCCACCAACAGAGAGAACATCGAAGGTCTCAAGGATGCCTTGTACAAGGAAGTGAAGAAAAAACACCTGACGATCTATCCGAATTATCTCGCTCCTGTTGATGAGCATGAACAGACATCCTGATTGAATTGCTCGCGGGAGGAGCATTTTGCGCAAAAACGTTCGCTTCATTTGCAATTCCACGGCGAGGATCGGCTTTTTTTCTACTTTGGTGGAAGCATCTGGTCCCTTCCTGCGCGGTGCGGGCGGGGCAGTGGAAGAATCGTCAACCCCATCACCTTGCGAATTTTCAAACGCATCCTCTACGGCATTCTTGGCTTACTCACGGCTGCCGTGCTGCTCATGCTGATCCCACGCGTGCATTCAGTTCTTTTCCCCGAAAAGCCGGCGATGGGTTATCACTATCTGTGGACTACCTACCTCGCGATCCAGGTGGGTCTCGAGGACGTGATCAAAACCGACCGCGATATCCCGGATAATCTTGAAGCCATCCGGGATATCGAGTACAAGAATGTGGATGGGAAGTCGCTTCAACTCGATTTTCTGAGACCCAGAGCGATGACCAAACCTGCGCCTTTGGTCGTGATGCTACACGGGGGAAGCTGGAGATATGGTCGAAGGACGGACATGACTCCGCTGATGATCGACTTGGCCAACCGCGGATATGTCACTGCCACCGTGTCTTATCGATTGAAGGAGACTTACCCGAACTGTGTCGAGGATGCTGTTGACGCGATCGACTGGTTCTTCGCGCACGGCCAGGAATACGGTTATGACGCAGACAGGATTGCAATTGTCGGTGCTTCGGCCGGTGCGCACCTTGCTATGATGGCGGGATACAATTGGCGTGAAAAGACTAACCGCGGCGATTCGGCGTCGAATCTTCAGCGCATACGCGCAGTAGTCAACCTGTTTGGGCCGGTAGATTTGACAACGGACTTCGGAAGAAAACAGCCGTCCGTCCTCGCATTCATGGCTCAGCCCTACCAGGATGCTCCGGACCTGTGGCTAGAAGCGTCTCCGATTGTGTATATCGACAGGAACGTTCCCCCTACCATGACGATACACGGGACTTCAGATGAACTTGTCCCGAATAGTCAGGCCGACCAACTGAATGCCAGGCTTGATAGCATGGGAGTCGCACGGGCAGATTACCGGTTTCCGCTCTGGCCGCATGCACTCATATTGGTACAGCGTGTATACGACAGTTCGATGCTGAAGATAGTGGAATTCCTGGAGGAGCACCTGGCGGAGGTTGATAGCAGTACCGTTATCCGTAATGAATAATTAACCCATTATGAAGAAAGTTGCAGTCGTTATCGGAATCATCCTGCTGAGCCTGGTGGTGATCGTTCTCGTCTTGTTCTTCGTCGCCACGTCGACGGTTGAACCAAAAGCATACTTTGAGGAGGATTACTACCTCAAGACACGGACAAGCCTCGACAGCATGGATCTGTTTTCCGCGACAGGGACTATCGAGGCGGGGTTCGCCAAGGTGAGTATTACGCCAGGACTTAACGCCGCCGCCGATGATCATCAGGAGGGAAGGTTCGTTGCTATTCCGCTCGCGGGGTACGGGGGCCGGGAAGGAAAGCCGGCAACCGGAGTTCATGACAGTATTTTCGTTTCGGCAGCCGCGCTTACCATTGCCGGCAAGACGATAGTACTTGTTACGGCAGACTTGTTGATCATGCCTCCGAACGTCGTTGATTCGGTTACCAGTCTTTTGCGCGAAAGCGGGCTGCAACGTGAGCAGATATTCTACTCGGCCACTCATACGCACGCCAGCGTGGGTGCCTGGGGTCCTGGCTTTGTTGGGAAGACATTTGCGGGGGAGGAGAATCCCGCCGTCGTACGGTGGCTGGCAAGTCGCATTGCTCAGGCGATACAACGTTCGATTGCCGATCTGCACCCTGCTCGAATTGGTACCGGGAGTTTCACCATTCCGAGCTATACGCGAAACCGCCTCATTGGCGTGACGGGTACCAAGAACAACGACTTTAGCTACATTGTGCTGGAACAAATAGGATCGCGAAAAGCGATTCTTGGATCCTATTCCGCGCACGCAACCGTACTGAGCGAGGATACGTGGGAAGTTAGTGGCGATTACCCGGGGTATTGGGTGCGGAAGATGGAGAGCACTGGCTTTGACGTCGCGCTTTTCTTTGCTGGCTCCGTCGGCAGCCAGGGACCCCTCGGAAAAGGAAAAGGGTTTGAGCGCGCGAGTGACATAGGCGAGGGGTTGGCGGATAGTTTGAATGTCCGTCTCCCAGACATCGTACTACAGGATTCAATTCTGTTCACGTGCGTGTCGCTGAAGATGAACCTTCCCGACTTCAACATTCGCCTCACAAGGGAAAGAAACATCAGCACTACGGTTAGTCATCGGCTACTCCCATTGCTGGGAGATACCTATTTGCAGGTGGTTCGGTTGGGCAACATGATTTGGGTGACGACGCCGTCGGATTTCAGTGGGGAGTATGCCCTGCAGCTAAAAAATTCCCTCTGTGTTTTAGGGTACGACGCCAACGTAACGAGTTTTAATGGGAGCTATGTCGGGTACATCGTGCCGCCGCGGTATTTTTATCTCGACGAATACGAACCCCGGATCATGGGTTGGTTCGGGCCCAACATGGGAGAGTATACGATGGACATGATTCGGCAGTTGTTGCGAGCGGTTACCGAGACCGATAATATCTAATGCCGAGGGAAGGATGTGCTCGCCGGCTATGCTAGGATGCTGATGAAGATAGTTAAGAAAGTTCTGGTTGCCATTCTGGCCCTTGTAGGTGCATTAGTTTTGTACCTGTTTGGCCCCGGTCTTTGGCATCGGTGGGTCACTTATCCGAAGTTGGAAAAGGAACTGACCGAGTTCCAGTCGCAGCGCATCAAACCCCCGGTGTTAACACACCTGAATGTCTACCAGGGAGTTCTTCATGCTCACAGCTATTGGTCACACGACAGCGAGGGAACGCTAAGTCGGATATTGCCAGCAGCGAAAAACACGGGTGTGGAATTCATCTTCCTCACCGACCACCCTCGTCACAACTCAGACACGTTCCCGCGTGGTTACAGCGGCTACTACGAAGGCATCCTGATTGAACCCGGCAGTGAAAAACACGGGTACTGTGCATGGCCACTCCAGCCGACTGTAATCGATTGGACGAGCGACCGTGATACTGTAATTAAGAATGTTGTTTCACAGGGAGGGATGTTCTTCTATGCCCATAGCGAAGAACCGCACAACTGGTCGAACCCGTATTATCAAGGGATGGAGATCTACAACATCCACACGGATACGAAGGATGAGTCACTCCTGCCGCAGGTATTCAATTTCATCGTCAGTGGCGATAAGTATCGACACTGGGCATTGCGGGAGATCTTCGACGAGCAGACTGCTATCCTGGCGCTGTGGGATTCGCTCAACACAACGAGAAAGATTGTAGGATTCTCGGCAGTAGATGCTCACGAGAATCAAAACTTCCGCGCACGTTATCTACCCGACGGTCGGATAGAGTGGCTGGGGCCAAACGCGAAACCGATCGATACCTCGGCTGTGTCGATATGGAATCGCTGGATGCTACACGACCCCGATGAGGAGGGCTGGATATTCGAGTTTATGATCGACACGTACGAGACGAGTTTTAACCATGTCGCCAACTACGTCTTTGCAGATACGCTCTCCGTTGCCTCGCTCGCTGATCACATTAAGAAAGGACATCTGTTCGTGGCGTTCAATGGACTGGGCGACGCGCGGGGATTCATGTATTGTTCCCGGGATCAGGCCGGCGGAGTGAACGCGATACTAGGCGACTCCATCCAGGTCAAAGAGGTCTCGTCGCTGTATGCCACCTCGCCACTTCCCGGTAAGTTTCGGCTGGTAAAAAATGGCAAGGTTGTCGACCAATCAACTATCCCCGTACACGAGTATGAGTGGACGGGCCCTGTCGAAGCAGGTGTCTATCGCATTGAAGTGCGTATCGAATTGGGAGCAGAGGACGTCCCGTGGATATACAGCAATCCGATCTACCTATACTGATATCTAGTCGTCGTCTGACGCGATCCTACTTCTCGTGTGATTGCACTTCCACGTTACTCCACGTATCGGCTGAACGCAGTCGGGAGAACGCATATCTGTATCCCGCGTAGAGGCTGAATACAACGACAAGTATATAGGCCATGTTGTGTTGGTAGAAGGACAGGAGGTAAAGCCCGCCCAAGACCGCCGACAATTTCCAGACGGAAACAAGCCTGCTTCCGAGTTGCAGATGGTAAGACCCTGCCAGGATAGCCGCGGCTGTCATCACTCCAAGCGATCCACTAAATGCACCCTCCATCATACCAGCACCGGCGGAAAATATTTTGAACGCCAACCGCGAAGTCAGGAAGACGATCCCCGCGAGCGCTGTGCACGCGAAGTAGAGTACGATAACTTTCCGTTCTCCGATGTGATGTTTGAGAATATGTCCAAAGAACCAAAGTATTCCCATGCTCAGCAGGAATTCAAGGACGTCAGAATGAACAAACTGGAATGTGAAAATACTTATCCACCAGTTCGACTGAAGTTCGCCGATGCGGTATGACAGCCCCAAATTCGCCCGTATGAAATCGGCTAGCGATCCCTGCGAAAGGGGGTATTCCAAAAGACCGACCGATTCAGCAGTGATATACAACAAAAAGAATATGAGGTGAGCAAACACCAACAAGTTGAGTTCACTGGTCAGTCCTGCGCGGATGGTAACGCTTTCTTTTTTGTCGGATTTGACGAGCCGGATCGGAAATAGCATCATTCGAATGAATTGGTGATACGGCTCTTTGAACAATATGCGAGCCACACAAAGAAATGTGCCTATGCGGCCAATAACGGCCGTTTAACTGCTGCGAAGTGATGAAAAATTCCACATGACGGGTAAATCTCCCGACGTGAATGCGCTGACGAAGCCCCTAATTTCGAGTCGCGTCAGTTTCCCAGGATCCTTTGCCCGAGATCGATTAGCAACTTCCTGGCGTCCTCGGGCCTTCGCGCGACTTCCCGAATCTGAATTTCGCCATTTTCCCGTTCCATGAGATAGCTGAACACGAAGTTTGGGCGCTCGGGGTTGGCGTCCAGTACACCGAAACGCAGGTCGTTGAAGAACAGTTGTCCTCCATTCTCTGTGATGACAAACCATCCATTTGAGATTTTGATCAAGCGCTCAACCTTTGATTCTGAGCGGAACTCTCCCAATAGCTCGTGGTTTTTTGGATAGCGTTGGAATTCGACGGGACGGGAGTCAAAGAAGGAATAATTTCCAATCAAGTACGCATCTTCAACTTCGACATTTGCTGTCCAGAGGATACTGTTCAGAGGCGAGGGCTTTGTTTGCAATTCCAGGTATGAAATGTTCTGGTCGTTCAACGCGTGTTTAAATTTTTGATAAGCCAATCCTTTTAAGCAGAAGCAAAGCAGGATGTAACAACAACTGGCCAGTAGCCCGAGGTTGTTGTAAGTCTTCCTTTTTTCAGAACCTCGCGGTGATCGCATGGCGAGTATCAGGAAGAGCAGAAAGGGTAGGGTATATAGCGGATCGATCACAAAAATCG
>JBIQJZ010000123.1:0-10691 GCA_044507115.1 Flammeovirgaceae bacterium
GTTAGCTGCCGGACGATCGCCTCCTTCTCCCGCGCGGCCTTGGATGCCTTAAGCATATAGAACTGCTTCAAGGTCTGGAGGAATTCGCTGGTGCGCTCACAGACCAGCGAGTCGACCTGGCCGGCGACAAGCCTGTTGATTTCCGGCAGCTTATCTTCCCCAACAACATTGAGTTCATACCCGATCTCACGCTGCAGAAGCTCAAGCGTCAAACGCATCTGCTCGTGATCGGGCTTTCTCCACAACGCACTGTTGTTCAGGCACCATGCCAACTTCGATTCCAGCGTCGGAATAAAATAGATACGTTTGTAGTCGGACTGTGCTATCGTCTTATCGAGTTGATAAAATCGCTTTTCGAAGAGATTGTCTTTGAACTGGGTAACCATATACGCTTCAAACGCCCAGCGCGACGCCATCAACTCACCCGCGAAGGGAATACCCACTGGCTTTCCGACCCTGGGGTTGAACTTGTCGAAACTGATTACCACACCGCTTAAGAGCAACTGTGGAATGATTAGCACCGGGATCAAAATGTAGATGGTCACCGCGGAATTAAACGACGCCGAGATATTTAATCCCAACATGTTGGCAAAGCACGTTGTGCTGAACAGTATCAGCCAGTAACGCAGCTCCGTTAGCGGAATCTCCAGAATATAGTTCCCTATAAGTATGAACAGTATCGTCTGAATTGCGGATATCAGGAACATGACCAACACCTTCGAGGAGAGATAGCTTCCGCGGCTCAGGTGGAGGAATCGTTCGCGTTTGAGGATCTTTCGATCGCGAAAAATTTCTTCAGCACTCATGGTAAGCCCGAAGAAAAGCGCCACGACCACACTCATGAAGAAGTAAACCGGGATGTTATTGTTGTTGTAAAAATTATAGTAGTTCGGACCGTTCAGGACGTCGTAATACTTGACCATGAAAGCAATAAAGAATGCCAGCACCGGTGCCTCGAGGAGGTTGATGATCAGGTATTGGCGGTTGGCAAGTTTCGAAAGCACATCACGCGTCACGAAAACCCGGAACTGACGGAAGCGGTCGGGTATCTGCTGCGTAATCCACAAGGGATCGTTTACATGGTCGACCTTTGGCAGCCGAATCCGCTGCTTGAAGTACTGGTACCACTGCCCCGGCGATATCTTTCGCGTGTTGGTGTGACGCCCATATTCGTTAACGATCTTTGTCTCGATGATAGAAAATATCTGTTCGGGATTAATGTTCCCGCATTCCGGGCAGGCGCCTTCGTTCTTATTGGCGGCGTGAATGACATCGCGGAAATACACCACCGCCTCTACCGGGTTTCCGTAATAAATCTGAAACCCTCCTGAGTCCATGATGACGAGCGTGTCGAACATCTTGAAGATATCCGACGATGGCTGGTGGATCACTACAAACACCATCTTTCCCCGAAGAGATAGTTCCTTCAACAGGTCCATGATATTCTCCGAGTCACGCGACGATAGTCCCGAGGTCGGTTCATCGACAAATAGGATCGCCGGCTCGCGCAGAAGCTCTAACCCAATGTTCAGACGCTTTCGCTGTCCCCCGCTGATGATCTTTTCAAGTGGTGAACCGACTTTCAGATCGCGTATCTCGGTAAGACCGAGGCTTAGGAGCGTCTGCTCGACAATCGCGATCGTATCTTCCCGGGAATGATAACCGAAGCAAAGTCGCGCGGCGTAATAGATATTCTCAAAGACGGTCAGATCCTCGATCAGAAGGTCATCCTGAGGTATGTAACCAATCACCCCCCGCACCTTGTCGGGCTGGGCATGGATATCGATTCCGTTGATTAGTACTCTCCCACTCGACGGCTTCTCGCTACCGTTAAGCACATTGAGCAGTGTGGACTTACCGGAGCCACTCGCGCCCATGATCCCCACTAACTTGCCGCCGGTCTCCGCAATGTTGACGTTTTGCAATCCCGCGCGTCCACTGCGAAAATGATAAAACACATGGTCAGCGGTAAACGTGATCGGCGTGCGGCTTTCCTCGGTCAGAAACTTACCGACTACGTCGCTGTAATAAATGGGAGCAATCTTGTCGCCACGAATCGTGCTCCCCGTCGGGAAGATATCAACGCGCCGACTTTTCAGCAGTTGATTGTTGAGGTAGAGCGTGGTGATACCAAGGTACTTGATGAAATATGTCTCGGCCTCGGGAAGCCGAAGAATCGCGATGAGTCCAGTCAGGTTCTTTTCCACGATGCGCGGACCGGGATACGCCTTGTCATCGGATCCTTCATCGACAATAAGCACATTCTTGGAAGCAAGCTCGTCGATATCCTGTCCGGTTACGAAAATCCGGAGCGCCTGCATGTCCGGGTTCGGTATCTTTAGCGCCTGACCAATATAGAAGATCAGGTTACCCTGCCGATCCGAAAGATCTCGTTCCGAGTACACAAGTTCGACGATCTTCACGACCATCACCATCTTCTGCTGCATCGTGAGGGCCTGGTTCACCTGCTTGATGATCTGCATGATCTTGGCCCAGTCATCTACAAACTGTTGCGTCTCCGCATCGAGATTGCCAGCATCCTGCACCCGTTCAATGCTATGGGTTTCGACAAACTCGTCGAACAACTTGAGATAGTATGCGGTGGCGTCCCGATTCAGGTGCAGGCTCAGAAACTCACGGACATTCGAACGCTCCGCGTCGGTGATGCGTTCGCGTGCAACGATAGCAAAAAGTTGAATGATCGCCTTAAGGAGTTCTTCACTCATGCAAAATGCTTGAAGGCTTTAAAATAGCGAGAACTCCTTTCAAAATTAACTTTTGAGGAAACTTTCCCGCGCGTGCCGGTAAGGCACCAGATGAAGAGGCAGATTACCCTATTTTCGTCGTGATCAGATCACCCAGGACAAACAGGCCCTCGCGCAGATACTCATCGGGAAGATCGCTTAGGTCGGAGGAAAACTCTCCTTCTTTGTTGACGAGTTTGGTGCTGAGTCTGACGTCAGCCGCGCGTTTCTGAGCTTCTTCCATCTCCTTCTTCCTCACCGCCTCGTTAAGTGAAACACGTGTGTCACGCATGTTCTTTTTTGCCGCCGCTGTTGAGTCAACAAAACGGCTGAGGTTTGGATCGGTCTTAAGCCGGTTCGAGTAGGACCTGTTTAGGCTTTCGATGACACGGCTATTTATCACGGGTGTCTTCTGGTACATCGTACCGCGAATCTCATCCCAGGGAAGCGCGCTGGCACGCGAACTCTCTCCGAACTGCTCTGGGTCGAGCGCAGTGGGAAGTTTGATATCAGGCATTACACCCTTGTTCTGCGTACTGCTCCCGGTTACCCGATAGAATTTCTGGAACGTGAGTTTCAGGTGTCCAACCTCCTGCCGAGGGTCGTTGATAAACTTGGCCAGGTCGATCACGGTCTGTACCGTCCCTTTCCCGTAGGTGGATTCTCCAACAACAACCCCTCGGTTGTAGTCCTGGATCGCGCCGGCAAAAATCTCGGATGCGGATGCGCTGAACCGGTTGGTGAGCACAACGAGCGGACCGCTGTACACAATCGTGGGGTCCTCGTCCGCCCCGATCTCTACCTTGTTTGAGGAACTCTTGACCTGTACAACAGGGCCATTCTTGATAAAAATACCTGTGAGATCGATCGCCTCGGCAAGGGATCCCCCACCGTTGTTGCGAAGGTCGAGCACGAGTCCGTCCATTCTTTCGCGTTGGAGCTCGCGAATCAGACGCTGCACATCGCGTGTCGTGCTATTGTAATTCGGATCCCCCTTCTGATATGCCTCGAAGTCCATGTAAAAACTCGGCAGCGTAATTACGCCGAGATTCATGGTCTTACCATCCTTCTGATAGTGGATCATCTGCTTCTTGGCCTGCTGGTCTTCGAGCTTGATCTTATCTCTGACGAGCTTATATTCCATTACGGGCCCTCCCACGCCCGTCTCCGCAGGCAGAATACCCAGTCGCACGGTCGTTCCTTTCGGGCCTTTGATCAGCTTCACAACATCATCGAGACGCCAGCCAATGACATCCACCATTTCCCCGTCAGCGCCCTGTCCTACCGACACAATTCGATCGTTTACTTTGATAAGCTTACTCTTCTCTGCCGGGCCACCGGGTAATATCTCCACTACTTTGGTGTAGTCGTTTTCAATTTGCAGACGTGCGCCGATACCCTCGAGTGAAAGACTGATGCTTTGCTTAAACCGGTCAGCCGCAGCGGGCGAGAGATAGTTCGTATGCGGATCATAAGACTCCGTAATACAATTCATGTACATCGAGAAGATATCCTCCGAGTTCACGTCGCGAGTGTAGGTTTTCACGAGGCGCTCATAGCGTTCGCGCAGCGTCTTGCGGATTTCCTCTGATGTCTTGCCAGCGAGCTTGAGACTCAACGCCTGATTTTTGATCACCTTGCGCCAGACCTCGTTCATCTCATCCGCATTCGCGGGCCAGGGCTCTTTGCTGCGGTCGGTCTCATAATACTCATCCTGTGTATAGTCAAAGTTCTCGTGGACGAGTTTCTCCAGAACGTAGGCCATCCGTTCATCAAATCGCTTACGGAAAACGGCATAGATCGAATAGGCGGGTTCGACGATTTCCGATTTTGTCAAATCATCGATACGGTAACGGTACTTCTCGAAGCCCGCAACATCCTCCGCGGTAAAGTACGTCTTGTTGTTGTCAAGCGCGCTAATATACTCGTCGAGGATTACGGACGACAACGAGTCGTTCAGGCTGATCTTGCGATAGTGATTGTTGTCGAGAATAAATGAAACTACCTTCGCCTCTTTTCCATAGATCGGCTTCGGTTTAAGTTCGGTGGTGTCGCCGGGGACGAAAGCCGAAGCAGACAGAGCTGCCAATCCGGCCAATATTACTGATAATATCCGCTTCATAAAGTCATTGGTCTCCTACCCAAACGCAAAACATGCCACATTGGTTGGGCTGGTTAACGGCTGGTGTGTTTTCTAATCGAAGCAAGGATTGTACCTATTGCTTCTGGCTCTCTTGTATCTCGCTCAAGAATTTCTGTGCCTGCCCTAAATCCCCAAATTCGAAGAATTTGGAACCCCCATCTTGCGATCTTATCTCCACTTTCACCAGGACGGTGTCTTTTTCTGCCCGGAAAGTGTGTTTTTCGTGTTTGTAGTCATCACCTTCCTTAGTTGAGATCTTGAACGCCGTGGCGCGCACAGATTTGCAGTAAGAACATTCGTAGTGCTTGATCAGTTCGCCGGGAGTATCGGCGGTGGGTTCCTGGGTTATCTCCTCCCGCACCACCTTCAAGGTGTAGAAGCCGCAACTTCCACACTGCAAAGCCTGGATGTGACCCTGGTATTTTTCAACGATTACATCGTTTGACTCTTCATCGATCCACACATCGTAATCCACCGAGAACACATCCTCCTCTGCACGCATCCCTTCGTCCAGGTGAACGTCTTCTTCGTGTTCTGCCAGGAGGCGCATCTTGCGACCAGTCTTGGGGTTGACACGAGGCATATACCTCCATTTCTTTAACCGCTTGTCCAGGCGCGTGGGGTAGTAATACTCAAGAATCAGGAACGCAACGTAACCGACCAGCGTACCTCCGGCGAAGCCCATGAAGAGCCGAACATAAAACCACACCCCCATCTCATCGAGTTTGTCCATACCATAGCGGTTGACAAGCATCGCGACGCCTATTGCGATCAAAATAAAGACCAGTTCGAGGTTCTTGATCTCCCGGCGGCTTATATAGTCGTATTTGCCTTTAGGGGTACTGATGCCTGCTACCTTGAGATGGTGAAAGATGAACACGCCAACCCCCGCGGCAAACAGAGCAAATGCACCAAAGAGCATCACCTGATGCCAGACATCAAGAAAGGAACTCGACTGAATATTTTCCATATTTTTGGTTTATCGGATTTAAATATAAAAATTAAAACGATGTAAGGGGGCGCATTTATTACAGATTGCCATGAAAAAATCACTGTTCAGAATGGTTGCCCGGATCAATAAATGGATCCTTCCGCGATACAGCAAGCGAGACCTCAGCAAGCTGTCGAAGTTCGACCAGGCGATAATCGGATTCCGCTATTGGGTGACGAAGAATTCGCTGGAATAACAACTACTTCTTACCCTCGAGAATGCTTCGCAGGTCGGCAGGACTGTAGTTGATGGATTTTATAGTCTTGTTGTCCGATTTTCGGTACACAAGCCATTTATCGCCGGCCTGTTGATAATAACATTCCGTGCCGTCTTTCCGGCGATAGTGTTCCACTGTCTCGCGGGCCTCGGCTTCGGTACTGCACGCCTTGCTCATATTTGAGCGCTGTACCTCTTCGAAGAGCTCCCGGAATCGCTCACCCAGACCAAACTCCAGGATCGCCCCGGACAATACGTACTGGATATCGCAAAGCGCATCAGCGACCTCAACAATATCCTTCTCCCGGATGGCCTGTTCAAACTCTTTCAATTCCTCAGCGATGAGGGCGACGCGCAGCTTACAGCGCTCCTCGGGTGGAATGCCGGGGGTTGGTCTGATGGGGTGTTTGAACGTCTCGTGGAAATCGGCTACCAGCCGCAGCACATCGGGTTGTTCCATACCTGTTTTTGCGAGATTGAGGTTTCGACTGAAGGCCAAAAATGTAAAAATTATGCGATTTACAGGTCAATAACGTCAATTTGAAACCAATTAGAAAATTTCACGTACTTTTGGGGGTATGAAGCTGTTTGGCAGGAATGTATTCACGAAAATTTTCGCCCTGGCAACAGGGTTGATCTTCCTCAACATGAGCTTCTTTCTGGCTGAGGTCTGCCTGCTCGATTTCCAGGACAAGGAGATGATTGAGAATGTCAGCAAACTGATCCTGAACGGCGGACTAGAGGAAGAACGCGACACCCACGGCGCGACCTCCGGACCCGGCGTTGATGCATTCAAGGTGCTTTCCCTGGAGGGAGACAGCCTTCTGCTCAAACATTCCTCGCTTTTTCTGATTGCCGCCAGAACCCATAGTGACAACGAAGATCACTATCGTCACGCAGACCATTCCGAAATCGTCTCCCCCCCTCCCGAGTATTCTGTTCGTTTTGCTTAATAGTCCGATCACCATTCAAGGTTGATCCATTCACGTTTTCTGCGACCGCAGAAGACGCGACTTAATTCTGTGTCGCATGCAAATGCGGTACTCAAACTTAAACGAACATATATGGAATCATATACAGATTTACTGACTGGCAATAAGGCGTGGGTCGAAGAAAAACTCCGCCAGGATCCTCAATTTTTCGAAAGGCTGGCAAAGGAACAAAAGCCGGAAGTGCTTTGGATTGGCTGTGCTGACAGTCGCGTGCCCGCGAATGAAATAACGGGTACCAAGCCCGGCGACATCTTCGTCCATCGCAACATCGCCAACATGGTGATCCATTCCGACATGAATATGCTAAGCGTCCTTGACTACGCCGTTAACATACTGCAGATCAAACACGTGATCGTATGCGGCCATTACGGTTGCGGCGGGGTGAAGGCAGCGATGTCCAATCAACAATTCGGACTTGTCGACAACTGGCTTCGCCACATCAAGGACGTGTACCGGCTCCACGCCGCTGAACTCGACAGCATCAGCGACGAGGAGGCACGACTCGCACGGTTCACCGAGTTGAATGTGATCGAGCAGGTATTCGATCTGTCGAAGACTTCGATCATACAAAACGCATGGCGATCAAGGCAGTTGCCGGCAATCCACGGCTGGATATACGACCTGCGAACAGGTATCATCAAAGACCTCGAAGTAAGTCTTCACAGCCAGTCGAAGCTTCCGGCGATCTACAACGTATCAGGAAACGTAATCGGGGGCGTAGCGGCATAGGACAGATGGAAACAAGATCGTTTTCTTTCCGGGGAATCAAGGATGATTTGTCGGCAAGCTTGGTTGTCTTCCTTGTAGCCTTGCCGTTGTGTCTGGGAATTGGGCTCGCCTCAACCGGGCGGCCGGACCTTGTTTTCGCGGGAGTAATTGCCGGAATTGTGGGCGGAATTGTGGTGGGATGGGCCAGTGGTTCCTACGTCGGTGTCTCCGGGCCCGCAGCGGGACTCGTCGTAATTGTATTGACTGCTATCGAGACCCTCGGCAGCTTCGAAGCGCTTCTCCTCGCAACCGTGATCGCGGGGATACTTCAGGTAATCGGAGGATTTGCGCGCGCGGGCATTATCGGCTACTACTTTCCGTCGTCAGTGATAAAGGGTATGTTGGCCGCAATCGGTCTGACGCTGATCTTGAAAGAGATCCCCCATGCCCTCGGCTACGATAAAGACTACATGGGCGACATCGCGCTGAACCAGCCCGACGGACACAATACGTTTAATGAAATATATTACGCGCTTGAGGCAATCAGTCCCGCTGCGGTTGTGATCAGCTTGATCTCACTGGCCATGCTGATCATGTTTGAAAAGCCGTTCCTTAAACGGTTTGGCATATTCAAATTTTTACCCGGGGCGCTATTCGTGGTCGCCACGGGCATCCTGCTAAACCTTCTTTTCGCGGGAATTAAACCCGATTGGGTGCTGTCAGGCGAACATCTGGTGCAGCTTCCCGTCGCCTCCAATGCCACCGAGTTCATCAGCTTCTTCCGGTTGCCGGATTTTTCAGCATTGACGAACCCAAATGTCTATGTCGTCGCAGTGACGATGGCCCTGGTGGCCAGCCTGGAGACGTTACTGTGCGTAGAGGCTACTGACAAACTGGATCCGCTAAAGCGCAGCACACCGACAAACCGCGAGTTAAAAGCGCAGGGACTTGGAAACATGGTGTCAGGACTGATCGGCGGTCTTCCGATCACCCAGGTCATCGTACGAAGTTCGGCTAACATCAATGCGGGAGGCAGGACCAAGCTCTCGACAATAACTCACGGCGTGATCCTGTTGATAGCGGCGCTGTTCATTCCGCGACTGCTGAACCTGATACCGCTTGCGAGTCTGGCGGCCATACTGTTGATGGTAGGTTATAAACTTTCGAAGCTGTCCCTCTACCGCAGTATGTTCCGGTTGGGCCATGAGCAATTCATTCCGTTCATCGTCACAGTGGTGGGCATCCTTCTCACCGATCTGTTGAAGGGGATCGTAATTGGGATGATCGTCGCAGTATTTTACATCCTGCGGAAGAACTACAAACACTCGTATCACTACAAGAAAGAAAAAGACCAGCAGCGCGAGACGATTACGCTTCGCCTATCAGAGGAAGTAACTTTCCTCAACAAGGCGAGTATCCAGGCCATGCTGGACGAGGTCCCGAGAGATGCTCACGTGATCATCGACGGGTCGCATTCGCTGCACATCGACCATGACGTCCTGGAGATCATCCACGATTTCCGCGCGCACGGCGCACCGCAGCGCGGGATTACCGTCGATACGATCGGCGTACGGGAGGTCGTCCTGTAGGGGTGCACAGTCTGCAGACCACAGTCGACAAGGTGTCGGCTGTGGTCCCTTCCTGTGGAGAGCCGACTCATTTTTCCTATCTTCGCGCCGTAATAATCGAAGATGAAGAATTTCGTTGAAGAATTGCGGTGGCGGGGCATGCTCCATGACATCATGCCAGGAACCGAGGAGCAACTGCTGAAAGAGCCGACGGCTGGCTATATCGGATTTGACCCTACGGCAGATTCGCTGCATATCGGACATCTCACGCAAATCATGACGTTGCTGAACTTCCAGGTGGCGGGCCATAAGCCGTTCGCACTGGTAGGCGGTGCGACGGGCATGGTGGGAGATCCTTCCGGGAAGTCGGCCGAGCGCAACCTTTTGTCGGAGGAAGTACTGCGGCACAATGAAGCTTGCGTTAAAAGACAATTGGAAAAATTCCTCGACTTCAGTGGGTCGAACGCCGCCGAAATGGTCAACAACTACGACTGGTTTAAGGATTTCCGCTTCTTGGATTTTATTCGCGACGTCGGCAAGCATATCACAGTCAACTACATGATGTCGAAAGACTCGGTGCAAAAGCGCCTGGAAAGCGGACTGTCATTCACCGAGTTTACCTATCAGCTTGTACAAGGATATGATTTCTACTGGCTGAACCTACACAAGAATTGCAAAGTGCAGATGGGTGGTTCCGATCAATGGGGTAACATCGTGACCGGGACTGAACTTATTCGCCGCAAGAGCGACCGCGACGCCTACGCGATCACTACACGTCTCGTTACAAGAGCTGATGGAACAAAGTTTGGCAAGTCGGAAGGCGGTAACATCTGGCTGGATCCTCACCGGACATCGCCGTACAAATTTTACCAGTATTGGCTGAATGCCTCGGATGAGGACGCTTTGAACTATATCCGGATCTTCACGCAACTGTCACGAGAGGAGATTGAAGGCCTCGCCGCCGAGCACCAGCAAGCGGCACATCTGCGCAAGCTCCAGCAGACACTCGCCAAGGATATCACAATCCGTGTCCATTCTCAATCGGACTATGAGAATGCTGTGAAGGCGAGCAACATACTTTTTGGAAACGCCACCACTGAGGAGTTGGCGAGCCTGGATGAGAGCACCTTGCTGGCAGTATTCGAAGGCGTGCCTCAGGTGCAGATGACGCGCTCCGAACTCGAACATTGCGCCAGCGTGACCGACCTACTCTCCACGGCATCCGGAAGCGCTATATTCCCTTCGAAAGGAGAAGCCCGGAAAATGATCCAGTCCGGGGGAGTAAGTATTAACAAGAGCAAAGTAACAGATGGAAATGCGAGGCCGGAT
>JBIQJZ010000123.1:10701-11499 GCA_044507115.1 Flammeovirgaceae bacterium
TTTGCTTCAAGGCAAATACTTGCTCGCCCAGAAAGGCAAGAAGAACTATTTTCTGATTGTCATTGAGGGATAGCCGGTCGTCAAGCCAAGCTCAGAAGGTAAAAAAAAAGGGACGTGAATCACGTCCCTTTTATCGTTGTTAAAGCGGTCTCTATTTTCCCAGATAAATACTGAAACCAACACTCAGCAGGATGGTATTATTCTTTTCTTTGGCATTGGTGTCATCAGAATTCGTAATCGTGTTAGCCTTATAAGATACCATAGGTTCAACGGCAACATTATCGTTTAGAAAGATCGCGTATCCGGCACCTACCGACCATAGAAAGAATTTCTGTTTATACTCGCCCTCCCCTTCATACTTGCCACTTCCGAAGCCAACCTCGGCCTGGCCGAATATTCCCTGCGGTAAGTAATATCTGACAAAAGGAGAAAGACCAAAAGCTGTAGTGGTTTCTTTATAATCCCCAGATTTTGAGGTGGAACTCCCAAATTCAAGCCCGGCTCCTACAGCCAACCCATCTGCAACGAAAAATCCAGCACGCGGCGACAACGACAAGGTTGTGGTTTTATACTCCCATTGGGTGACGCCGTCATAAACACCTTTGTCGTTATCAAAACTTAGTCCAAATGCCCCACCTGCAAGAATTCGTCCTTGTTCGAACTGAGCTACTGCTCCATAGGCACAAAAAACAATGAACACGAAAGTAAAAAATGATTTTTTCATGGTTTTAAAGGGTTAATAATGAGGTAAATAAAGGTGAATATCTATTCAAAACCAAATCGCGAACGCAACGTAAT
>JBIQJZ010000124.1:0-11349 GCA_044507115.1 Flammeovirgaceae bacterium
GATACTCCACGCTGGAGAAGCGCGCCAACGGCGCTGGTACTGACATCGTGAAGTATGATGCCAAGTCTGGTCAGCGCTCGGTCATTGTACCAGCGGAGAAGCTCATTCCAGAGGGAAAGTCAGCCCCGCTGGCAATTGCCGATTACGAATGGTCCGAGGACAATAGCAAATTGCTGGTGTTCACTAATACGCGGAAGGTATGGAGATATCACACCAGAGGTGACTATTGGGTTCTCGACCTGAACTCGGGAAAACTGCAACAACTCGGCAAGTCTTTTCCAGCAACCACGCTGATGTTTGCAAAATTCTCACCGGACGGGACGAGGGTCGGCTATGTGAGCGAACTGAATATTTATGTCGAGTCACTCGCAGATGGTCGAATTGTTCCACTAACGACCGATGGAGGGGGGAACATCATCAACGGTACGTTCGACTGGGTGTATGAAGAAGAACTCAACTGCCGCGATGGGTTCCGTTGGAGTCCGGACGGAGAACACATTGCCTACTGGCGCTCCGATACGGAGGGAGTAGGGACGTTTTACATGATCAACAATGTTGATTCAATATACTCGAAGCCGATTCCGATGCCGTATCCAAAGGTTGGGACAGTGCTAAGCGCTGTAAAAGTTGGCGTAGTGTCTGCGACGGGAGGACCGACCCGATGGTTCGATATTCCCGGTGATCCGCGAAATAACTACCTCGCGAGGATGGATTTTATTCCCCGCTCACGCGAAGTGATGATACAGCAACTGAACCGGCCTCAGAATCAGAATAAAGTGTGGATCGGTGACATTGGTACAATGGAGATAACGAACATCCTCACGGAAAAGGACGATGCTTTTCTTGACGTACACGACGACATTCGCTGGCTGGACAATGAGCGGTACTTCACGTGGTCAAGTGAACGCGATGGGTGGATGCACCTTTACAAAGTTTCCCGTGACGGAAAGAGTGTTCAACCCATCACAAAAGGGGAGTTCGATGTCATCAACATTAATTGTATTGATCCTTCGGGCGGCTATGTGTACTACATTGCATCTCCCGACAACTTTACACAGCGATACCTCTATCGCAGCCGGCTGAATGGCAAAGGGAAGCCCGAACGTATTACACCTGTCGCCAGTGCGGGCCAGCACGCGTACCAGATCTCCGCGAACGCGCGTTGGGCGATTCATACATTCCAAAATACAGAGACGCCTCCGGTATACTCCCTGATCAGTTTGCCGGATCACAAACAAGTGCGTGTCCTGGAAGACAATGCAGAACTGAAACGCAAGTATGATCAGTTGGGCCTCGGCAAGAAAGAGTTTGTAAAAGTTGACATTGGCGACGATGTACTGGATGCGTGGATGATCAAGCCCAGGCAGTTTGATTCTTCAAAAAAGTATCCTTTATTGTTTTACGTTTATGGTGAGCCTGCCGGCGCCACAGTGCAGGATAACTGGGCCGGCGGAGACCTCTGGCATCGGTACATGGCCGAGCAGGGATACGTCGTGATGAGCGTTGATAACCGCGGAACAAAGACTCCGCGCGGACGTGCGTGGCGCAAGTCGATCTACAAGCAGATTGGGATTCTTGCTTCCGCGGATCAAAACAAGGCTGCGAAGACCATTCTCAGTACGTACGATTTTCTCGATCCGGCGCGAGTTGGTATGTGGGGCTGGAGTGGAGGCGGACAGATGACGCTGAACGGCATGTTCCGGTACCCCGATACATATAAAGCGGGACTGGCTCTCGCATTCGTTTCGGATCAGCGCCTGTACGATGCGACATACCAGGAACGCTATATGGGACTTCTGGAGGACAATCAGCGCGGGTATCGCGATGGATCTCCGATTAACTTCGCCAAGAATCTGAAGGGAGATTTGATGATTATCCACGGTACGGCCGATGACAATGTTCACTATCAGAGCTTCGAGATGCTGGTGAATGAACTTATCCGACACAACAAACTCTTTTCCATGATGTCATATCCCATGCGCGCACATGGCATCAACGAAGGTGAGAATACTTCCTATCACCTGCGGCGTACGATGGAGCAATTCTGGAAGAGCAAGTTGCCGGCTGATACTTCGACTTCAAAAAAATGAGACTGTTTGACAAAGAAATATATATCGCGCGTCGCCAACGCCTTAAGGCGCTGATGGGAGGAGGACGACTATTGTTCCTGGGCAATGAGCAGAGCAGCATCAATTTTCGCGATAACTGGTACCACTTCAGACAAGACAGTACGTTCCTGTACTTCTTTGGCCTGGATGTCCCGGGGTTGGCTGCCCTCATCGATGTCGACGATGACAGTGAGATTATTTTCGGCGATGACATTACGGTGGAGGAGTCCGTTTGGACTGGCCCGGTTCCGGCGATCAGCGAGCTGGCTTCGAAGGTTGGAATTGAAAAGACTCAACCGATCTCCTCATTACAAAAAGTCATTAGTGGAAAGACTGACAAAGGTGTACACTATCTACCGCCCTATCGCCTGGAGAATGCAGATAGGATTGCGACTCTGCTTGGTCGCGATCTTCACACGATTGCTAATAGTGCATCCGTTGAGTTCATCAAAGCTGTTGTCAGCTTGCGAAATATCAAGAGTGAAGAAGAGATCATCGAGATATCCAACGCGGTTGATATAACGGCGGACATGCATCTCGCCGCCATGCAGGAAGCGCGACCCGGGATGAAAGAATACAACCTGGTCGGTGTGGTACACGGTCGCGCGATTAGCGGTGGTGGTCAGCTATCGTTTCCTGTGATCCTGACGGTCAATGGCCAGACATTGCATAATCACTATCACGGTAACACGATACGAGAAGGCCAGATGGTACTGTGCGACGCCGGCGCGGAGAATGACATGTACTATGCGGGCGATCTCACGCGTACGTTTCCCGTTGGTCGCACATTCTCCGGCGCACAAAGAGATGTTTATCAAATTGTATTAAATGCTTATCAGACGGCGGCAGCGGCGCTTAAACCCGGCGTTCGTTTTCTCGATATTCATCTATTGGCTTGCAAGAAGTTGGTGGAAGGATTGAAAGCGATTGGCCTTATGAAAGGCGACGTAGACGCCGCTGTTCAACAGGGTGCTCATGCGCTGTTCTTTCCGTGCGGACTGGGCCATATGATGGGGCTTGATGTCCATGATATGGAGGACCTGGGCGAACAGTATGTGGGCTACACGGACGAATTGACAAAGAGCAAACAGTTTGGATTGAAATCGCTGAGACTTGGGAAGGAACTTCAGGAAGGGTTTGTCCTTACTGTGGAGCCCGGTATTTATATGATCCCGGAACTGATGGATCAGTGGCGTGCAGAAAACATGCACAGTGACTTTATCCAGTATGGAAATCTCGATCGCTATCGAGAATTTGGTGGAATCCGGATAGAAGATAACTTTTTGATAACTCGCAATGGGTCGCGAAAGTTAGGTAAAGAACTTCCAACTACGCCAGGTGAAATTGAAGCTGTGAGGGGGAGATAATATAGTATACCCTTTTGGTAAGATCGATCAAGCGCTTCTGGCGGTCTGGTTTTACTTTTGTCGGTAAATAAATGTTATACATTTCTAACTCTCTTTAGCGACATGATTAACGTAGAATGGGAAGGAATTTTTCCAGCTGTCACCACGAAGTTTACTGAAGATGAAAAACTTGATATACCGGCGTTTCTCAAAAATGTTGATGCTCAGGTTTCCGCGGGTGTCAATGGAATTATTTTAGGAGGGACCCTCGGCGAATCGAGCACACTTACCGATAGCGAGAAGAAAACACTTGTCAAGGAGACCGTTTCTTATGTAAACGGGAAAGTTCCTGTCATCCTGAATATCGCCGCGCAATCAACCACCAGTGCGATTGCCCTGGCTGCCGAGGCGGCAAAGAATGGTGTTAGTGGGTTGATGCTTCTGCCTCCGTTGGGATACAGGGCAGACGACCGCGAGACACTTCATTTTTTCAAAGCGATCGCGAAATCGACCGATCTTCCGATCATGATTTACAACAACCCGGTCGACTATCGGATATTGGTAACGCTGGACATGTTTGAAGAGCTGGCCGAGTTTCCGAATATTCAGGCTGTTAAAGAGTCAACAAGACAAGTGTCGAACGTGACAAAAATGATTTCCCGTTTTGGTGACAGGTTCAGGGTACTTACCGGCGTTGACACGATAGCACTCGAAAGCCTGGTCCTGGGAGCCCATGGTTGGGTAGCGGGGTTGGTATGCGCGTTCCCACGCGAGACTGTCGCGATTTACAAGCTGGTAAAGGCAGGGCGTATCGACGAAGCAGTCAAGATAAACCGCTGGTTCTACCCGCTGCTGGAACTGGACATTGTGCCGAAGCTCGTTCAAAACATAAAACTGGCCGAAGTCCACACTGGTCTCGGAACGGAGAAAGTACGACTGCCACGTCTGCCGCTCACCGGAAGCGAACGCGAATCTGTTTTGAAGATAATTACCGACGCACTCGAAACGCGTCCTGAATTGCCAGAGATCGACCCGGCGTCCGTGGCGCATGCATAACCGATGAGGACTTACGACTCGCATTCATTGTGAAGACCAAAAAGTGATACCATGAGCTTCTATGCGAATTCCGATGGCGTCAGGATCTTCTATCAGATAAGAGGACATGGTGAACCACTGGTGCTGCTGATGGGATTCGGAGCTGACGGAAATACATGGGAAAAGCACGTCAGGGAGTACGAGAAACACTTCAAGTGCATTCTGATTGACAATAGAGGAGTAGGTTCATCTGACCAGCCAAAAGGGCCGTACACAACGGCCCTTTTGGCTAGGGATACAATGGCTGTCATGCGTGACGCAGGCGTGGAAAAAGCCCGTGTAGCCGGAATTTCGATGGGTGGCGCGATCGCACAAGAGTTGGCGCTCAGCTACCCGGACGCGGTTACGAGCCTTGTGCTCATCAGTACCTGGGCACGGTTTGATAACTACGCTCGCACTGTTTACGAGAATCTCAAGAAAATGCGGCGCGTGGCGAGTCCTTCCGACTTCATGGAGTTGCTCCAATTGTGGATTTTTGCGCCGCCCTATTATCAGGACCACCTCGCTGAATTGAAAGACGGCCAGGCCGCCGCCGATGGCCGGCAGTCGCAAAACGGATTTGAGGGTCAGCTCGATGCGTGTATTCAGCACGACACAACTGACCGCCTATCAGGAATTCGCATCCCGACGCTGATAACTGTCGGCGAAATGGATATATTCACTCCCCCGGCCTTTTCCGACGTCCTGCACGCCGGGATCAATGGCTCGGAGTATGTCCGGTTCCCCACCGGTGGACATGTTCACCACTGGGAAGACCTGGAAAGGTTTAACTCGGTCACCACGCGATTTCTGCTGGACAACTAGTGGAGGTCTCGCCCCGTTGACCGGGCATTTTTTGTATAGGACACAATTATTACTCGAATGACTAAGAAGACGCGTGTATGTTGGGTATCTCTGGTTGCCGGACTCTTGTTTGCGGCGTGTGGATCAGACACCGGCCAGACCAATACATACCGGGAGCCTGATGTGGTCTTCACACTTAAGCCTGCACAGCTGCCCGACTATGAAAAGGACATTGACCACAAGGGGCTGATCCTGGCGTGGGGAGATCGTTATGATGAATCGATACGGACGGGTGAAGAAACCTACAAGCACCTGTGCGTAGCATGTCACGGTACCCCTGACCAACCGGGTTCCATACCGACCGCTTTTCGGTTTTGGGATGGGAAATTTAAAGTTGGCAACGATCCATACGCTATCTATCAGACCTTAACAAAAGGGTTTGGATCAATGCCGCCGCAGATGCAGCTTACGCCGATTGAAAAGTATGATGTCATCAATTATATCCGGGAGAGCTTTGTCCGCAAGCACAATGAGGACCAGTATTTCTCGGTCGACTCACTATATCTGAATAGTCTTCCCGCGGGATCATCACCGGGTCCTGCGCCGACGGATCATCGTCCCTGGTCGGAAATGGACTATGGCAATTTCCTGATCAACACCTACGAAATAGCCGAAAACGATGCGCCGCCGATCCCGCGGTCACGGGGCGTGGCGCCGCTGCCGGATGAGGATATGACGAACGCAAACTTCGCGTATAAAGGCATTGCTGTCAGAGTGGACGATGGGCCCGGAGGTGTTGCTGCCGGCAACGCGTGGATGGTGTTCGATCACGACCTGATGCGTGTAGCGGGTGCGTGGACCGGCGAAGGTTTTATCGATTGGGAGGGTATCCTGTTCAACGGTCGACATAATATTTCACCTCGTATCGTCGGCGACCTCCAGTTTCAAAATCCTGTTGGACCGGGCTGGGCTAATCCGGAAACGGGCTCTTTTGCCGACGTCAGATTTGTTGCGCGGGACAAACGCCGCTTCGGACCGTTGCCGAGAAAGTGGACACACTACAAAGGGCTGTTTCAGTATCAAGACAGAGTGATCATCTCGTATACCGTTGGCAGCGCTTCCGTACTCGAGACTTTTGGACTTGAACGAGCCGGTGACATTCCGGTCTTTACGCGCACGTTGAATATCGCACCATCGGAGCGCCCTCTAAAAATGCGCGTTGCTCCCGTTGGAACATCCACGGCGGTGGTCGGAAAGGGAGCTGAACTGAAAGAAGAAAATGGTTTCGTTATCCTGCACGTTCCCGCGTCGAAAGCCGTGAATGTGAAGATTCTGGTGGGCCAGGCAGGGGCCGACCTGAAGCAGCTGGTCGCCACTTCGGCCTCCCCCGAGGATTTGACCAAGCTGACTAAAGGCGGCCCGGCCCGGTACCCCGAGAAGCTGACGACGACTATCACGAAAGGTGATCAGGGGGGTGCCTTCCAGGTAGATGTCATGCAACTTCCCTATCAAAGTCCGTGGAAAAATCAGCTTCGTTTGAGCGGTATCGATTTTAAGGGCGAAGAGGCCTTTGTCTGCTCAACAGATGGTGATGTCTGGTTACTTAAAGGCTTGACGAATCAGTCTGGCGATATCCAATGGCAGCGCATCGCCTCGGGCCTGTTCCAACCCCTCGGTATCAAGATCGTTAACAATGACATCTTCGTTGTGTGTCGCGATCAGATTGTCAGATTGAGGGATCTGAACGGTGATCGGGAGACTGACTTTTACGAGAGTTTCAATAGCGACCACGTTGTGACGGATCACTTTCACGAGTTCGCGATGGGGTTGCAGGCTGACGCCGAAGGGAACCTCTACTACGCGAAGAGCGCGCGACATGCGCGGGAAGCACTCGTACCGCAACACGGCACGTTGTTAAAGGTCAGCCGCGATGGACGGGCTACGACGATTGTCGCGGACGGATTCAGGGCGGCGAACGGTGTGTGCATTAATCCCGATGGAAGTTTTATCGTGACGGATCAGGAGGGACACTGGAATCCTATGAATCGTATAAACTGGGTGGTGCCGGGCGGATTCTATGGAAACATGTTCGGGTACAAGCCTCCGGCGGACACGTCGAACGCTGGAATGGAGCAACCTCTTGTCTGGGTTGAGCGCAAGCACGATCAATCGCCGTCTGAACTGCTTTGGGTGGATAGCGAAAAGTGGGGACCTTTGAATGGAAGTCTGCTCAACTTTTCCTACGGATACGGCAAAGTATTTGTAGTACCGCATGAGAAGGTGGATGGGCAGATGCAAGGTGGTATATTTGAGTTACCGATCGAGCGGTTCTCGACGGGCGTCATGCGCGGACGGTTTAATCCGCGCGACAGCGAGTTGTACGTTTGCGGTCTGTCAGCCTGGGGCTCGACTCAGCCGCAACTGGGCGGGTTGTTCCGTATTCGATACGTCGGTGGAAAGAACGCGGTTATACCGGTTGAACTTCATGCGCTTCGCAGTGGCATGGAAATCGGTTTCTCGGCTGAACTCGATGCCAAAGCTGCGCAAGATCCTGCGAACTACAAGGTTGAAACGTGGGACCTGAAACGCTCGAGATCGTATGGATCGAAACATTATAACGAAAAGACTTTAACGGTGACGGGTGTAGAATTGAGTAAGGATGGAAAGAAGGTGAAACTCGTACTACCCGATATTCAACCGACATGGGTGATGGAAATTACGTACCAACTCCGCGATTCGAATGGTACGCCCGTGACAGGTGTGGTCCAAAATACAATTCACAAACTTGGCAATGACAAGCCGTTGTAGTTTCAATAGTTAAGACAAGTACTATGAGAAAGCAATCAGTTATCAAGTTCGCTTCTGTTTTGACCCGCGTTGCATTGACCGCATTCATCATCATTGGTGGCAGCGTCCTTGTGCTAGCGCAGGAAGGTGTTCAGTGGGTAACCTACGATGGAAGTGGAGGTGCCAAGGGTAAACACATCGTCTTTGTCAGCGGTGACGAGGAATATCGTTCGGAAGAAGCTTTGCCTATGTTGGCGAGGATCATGGCCGAACACCATGGATTCAAATGCACGGTACTTTTCCCGATCAATCCGAAGACTGGAGAAATCGACCCCGAGTTTCAGACGAATATCCCCGGGCTTCACCTCCTTGAGACGGCAGACCTGATGGTATTGATGGTGCGGTTCCGCGAGCTTCCGGATGATCAGATGAAGTATTTTGATAACTACAGGCGTTCGGGCAAAGGAGTAGTCGCGTTGCGCACTTCTACACATGCATTTCGCTACACACGTGATCTGAAGAGCCCCTATGCCAAATACACATTTAATAGCAAGGTTCCCGGCTGGGAAGACGGATATGGCAGGCAAGTCCTCGGCGAAACCTGGGTAGCACACCACGGTCATCACGGCAAGGAAGGTACTCGCGGTATCATCAATGCGATGATGCAAAGCCACCCGACGTTGCGCGGCGTGCGTGATATATGGGGACCGACAGACGTGTATACCGTTCGAGACATTACCGGGGATGCCCAAGTCCTGGTGTACGGTCAGAACACTGCCGGGATGACGCCGGAAGCTCCATTGGCACTCGAGAAGCCGGCCATGCCGGTGGCTTGGATAAAAAGCTACACCAGTGAGAATGGTGCAACGTCTCGCGTTTTCACGACGACGATGGGATCCGCCGTTGATTTCCTGAGCGAAGATCTGCGTCGACTCCTGGTGAACGCGTGCTACTGGGCAATGGGACTTGAGAGTTCCATCCCCGAGAAAAGCAATGTGAATATCATCGGTCAATACAATCCGACAATGTTCGGTTTCGGAACTCATAAGAAAGGCCTGACTCCCGCACACTACAGCGTTAAAAAATAATCAACGCTTTCTGTGCGGCGCCGCGGATGGCTATTCATCTTTCGGTCTCTTGCTTCTTCGCCAATGGCGAGGACAGGAACGTCTTTATCTCCTCCATAGCTCTTTTTTTCACGATTATTTTCTTCGGTTAAGATAATATAGTCATCCGTCAAGATGTAGGATATATGCGCGTCGGGCTTTAGGTACTTTTATACTAGTTGTTCTTTTAACCCCAATCCATATAATCCAATTTCTATGAAGAGGAACTTTACGTATCCTAATCGAACGCTGCTGGCTGTTGTCATGATGGTCTGCTCGTTTGTGAATCTGAGTTTTGCTCAGATCAATGTGTCCGGCAAGGTGACGGATGAATCCGGGGCGGCACTGCCCGGAGCAGGCGTCATGATCGTGGGCTCCACGATAGGTACTGTAACCGATGGAAGCGGAAACTATGTCATCAGCGTTCCTGATGGTGACCACCGTCTTTCATTTTCGTTCATCGGTTATAAGCCGCAGATAGTCAGTGTCAACTCGCAAAGTGTTATCAATGTGACGATGGCACTCGATGATCAGGCTCTTAAAGAGGTTGTGATCACCGCGCTCGGTGTGGAGCGCGACAGGAGCGAACTCGGATATGCAATTCAATCCTTGGGACCTGAGAATCTCTCGTCCGCACCATCCGAAAACATTATTAACTCCCTCGGTGGGAAGATCGCCGGAGTGCAGACGACGAGCGGTGGTAGCACTGTCGGATCTTCCGCCAGGATTGTCATCCGGGGAAATGCTTCATTGACGAACAACCGACCACTCTATGTTGTTGATGGTGTGCCGATTGATAATCGCACATCGACACCCGCAGTTACGGGAGGGATCGATTGGGGAGATGTGGTAAACGACTTGAACTACGAAGACATTAAGTCGATGACAGTTCTGAAAGGCGCGGCTGCTGCAGCCTTGTATGGTAACCGTGCGACCAACGGGGTTATCCTGATTGAAACGAAGGACGGCCCGTCCGGAGGAAGAAACTTTCAAGTCACATTCAATTCGTCAGTAGCACTGGACAAAGCGAGCTACTTCCAGAACTATCAAAACGAATACGGCGGAGGAAGTCGCGGTGATGAGTTCGAATATCAGCGTTGGCTCAATAACAATCCGGGATCGGACCTGACGTACAACGAATACGCGAAGATGTACTCTTACAACTACGTTGACGGAAAAGGTGGTGGAAGGAATGATGGCAATCCGGTGAGCTGGGGTCCCCGGTTGGATGCGGGCCTTTTGCTGGATCAGTGGTCCACAGGTCCTAACTCGCCGTGGATATCACGACCCAATAATATGCGCGATTATTTCAACATTGGTACGACATTCCGCAATAACATTGCCCTGGCGATGCGCGGTGATGGCTACACAGGTAGAGTCTCCGTTACAAGCGAGGATATCACGGGTATCATCGACAACACGGACCAATCGCAAAAGACTTTCAATGGAAGTTTCAGTCTGAAACCGACTGACCGACTAACGGTGAGCACGGACTTTACAGCACTCAATCGTAAAAGTGATAATCTCACGGACATTGCCTACTCAAGCGATTGGGTTGACTTCAACTGGCGCGCCCGCGAGTTCGATGTGAAGCATATGAGAAAGGTGTTCAGAGAGCAGGGCAATGAGGGATGGGCTTTTCCGAACGGCGATAACCCCTTCTATACCCTGCGGAATACCAATAGTTTTTCAAGGGATCGCGTTTACGGAAACCTGAATGTTGACTACGATCTGTTCAGCTGGCTGACCTTTACGGTACGCGCCGGTATGGATATGTATAATGAAAACAGGCGGAGTATCACACAGTCGGGCATGACTGCCATGAAGAATCGCAACGGCGGTGGTGCTTTCAGCACAACTGCGATGCGAGACCAGGAGATCAACGCCGACGTAATTCTTCAGGCCCGCAAACAAGTGAACGAAGATATTTCTGTTGACGGGTTGATCGGTGCTAACTACAGGAACGATAAATACAGGTCGCAGGGGATCAGCGCAAATGATCTGACCATTCCTGATTTGTATACGATCTCAAACGTGGAAGGCACCCCGAACGCCAACATGTTTCAATCAGAGAAGGAGACCAACAGTGTGTACGCGTCCGTCAACGGGTCGTACAAGGACTTC
>JBIQJZ010000125.1:0-11144 GCA_044507115.1 Flammeovirgaceae bacterium
GACGCTGCGAGGTAACCTCCTGGATATCCGCCTCAATGCGCGACTGATTTCGCCGGGTATGCCGACCGTGCTGACCCGTAAAATCCTCGTGATGAAGGTGCAGCCAGTCAAACCGCGCGAGCGCGTCAGACAGGACTTCTTCGTCGTAAATGATCTCATAGGGAATTTCAGCATAGTCGAGCACCAGGATCACCGCATCTGTTTCGTCGAGTATAAACTCGTTCTTGGGTGAATAGACGGCGATTCGCGGGGCCGTCTCGAGCTTGATTGCGTCCATGTTGACCGCTGGACTCGCGATCTCTTCCAGTATCCGGTTTGATTCCGCATCGGAGATTATTTCATAGGATATCCCGCGGACTAAGCACTCTTGTTGTAGTTCAGCCGAAAACGGAACCAGGAAACTGCCACCGCGGTAATTCAATAGCCAGTCGATCCGCACGTCTTTCGCCAGCGCGTAGTAAGCTACCCCATAAGCTTTCAGATGATTTCGCTGCGCCCCATCCATCGGAATGAGAATAGCATTGGCCCGGCTAACAAATGGACTAAGCACCAGCAATACGAAGGCTGCTATCCTCATCATGGCTTTCCCGCTTTCCTTGCTTTAAGTTACGGTTTTCCGGAATGAGAAGGTGGGCTAGACGTAAAATTCGAGTTGGAAATCTGTTTCGTTCCCGCTCATCTGCAAAGGCTTTATCGCGATGATCCGGGCACTGTTAAACGTCTTGATGAATTCTGTACGGCTGATCCGAAGTTTGCTCTTGCCCGGCTTTATTTTGTGGTACTGCATCCTGCCGGACTTGTTCGCCATGGCGCTATACACCCACTCACATGGGAAGGGGATGGGGGAGGGGACGTAGCGCATGGCAGGAATAATCAGTAGTTCTTGAGGAAATCCTGGTACAACATGGAGTTCTGGCGCGAGTTGTATTGCGACAATAGCGCGTATGCGATGCCGGGCACAAAATCAAATCGCTTCCGATATTCTTCGATCTGAAGACATAATTCCTGGATATAAAACCGGATCTGGTCGAGGTTGCGGCATTCCGACGGTTGGACAAAGTTTCGCCCTGTGAACTCCCTGAGCTGTTTTTCGAGATGTTTCTTGTCGCGATTACTCATGATTGTGCATTAATGCACAAGTATATGCAAATTGTTTGACATTTTGCAAATTATGTTGTGTAATATTGCACAATATGTATTTTAAAGCAATATCTATTATACTGATTCATAGCACCTTATGAGCATGATTGGCCATCTTATTTAGATTTCTTTGTTTATAATTTATTTATAATCAAATAATTATATACATCAATATAAAGTATCACTTACATGATTCAGCAATTCGGGCTAAACGGTTACTGCCGGTATGGAATGATTTTAGTCGCCGGTAACGATTTTGGCCTTTACGCACATGGCCGTTCAGGAAATCAACCAGCTGTGGGTCATCGATACATCTTTTCTTATTCTTGTATGAAGCAACCCATTCCCAGATCATGAAATTCATGCAAGACCTTTCCATCCGGGGCAAACTCTACCTGATATCAGCGATCCCACTCCTCGGACTTGGCGTACTCCTCTACAGTCTGATTTCGGATTCACTGGCCGATAGACGCGCAGCAGAACAAGTATACCAGGAAGGCGAACGGGTTGAGGTCCTGTCTGGCGTTGTCAACGAGCTGCAGGCGGAAAGAGGCCGATATCTCATTTACCTGGCAAGCAACTCGCAGCACGACAAACGCATGATGGTGTCGCAGACGAGGCTAACAGACAGCGCACTTATCGCAGCGCGGAATGTCTACGAACGACAGGGGGTGAC
The DNA here is from genome assembly GCA_044507115.1 of Flammeovirgaceae bacterium. GTDB lineage: Bacteria > Bacteroidota > Bacteroidia > Cytophagales > Cyclobacteriaceae > Chryseosolibacter. The sequence continues at coordinate 1,817 of JBIQJZ010000125.1, forward strand.
AACCGAAAGCTTCAAACCTTTCGATAGCCTCGCCGTCTTTCGCGCTAATATCTACACACACGGCGACAACCTGAACGCACTGAAGGCTACTCTTCTCGACGAGATCCTTAATATCGTGCGGATATCAAGGGACCCTGACATCAAAAATGCCCTGGAGGCACATTTGTCACTGCTTTACATCAAGGAGTACTTTTCCAGAACGAAAAATATCCTCCTTCCCTACCTGATCAACAAAAACTTTGAAGGAATCGAGTTCGCGCGCTTTTCCACGCACAAAGGGCAGTTTGAGCTGAGCCGTGAGCAGTTCGAGAACAGCGCCTCCAGCGAGGTGCTGGCATATTACCGCACACAGATAGAGGCTTCACCCCTGGCTGAAGTAGAAGCCAATTTAGATTCACTTTTTGTTGATCCAGGCGTCGTACAGAATATCGACCTGACGGATTGGTGGGACTCGACGGCAGGTGTACTCGATGCATATCTGCAAACTGAACGCTATTCGCTGCTCCTCATACGCGGTCGGGCGGATGCCGAGATGGCCGCTATGAACCGGGTGGTCGTCCTCAATTCCCTGATGGTGATACTCGTGATTATCGTGATCGCCCTGCTCGTTCCTTTCACAATCCGTCAGATCACGTCGTCCATCGGTCAGATAAGCAGCGCCGCCAGAAAGCTGGCGGACGGTGAAGTCGACATCCACATCGACGTGTCATCTCAGGATGAAGTAGGTGAGCTGGCCAGTTCGTTCAAAAAGATGGGTGCCAGTATCAAGATGCATGCAGAAACTGCGCAGTCGATAGGGAGGGGTGACTACGGTGCGGAGGTTTTAATGCGCAGTGATCGCGATGTGCTGGGTAAGGCACTCGATACGATGCGGAACGATCTTCAGCGATTGTCAATTGAAACCCAGCTGCGCACGTGGCTGCTGACGGGGAACAACCGGCTAAACGACCGCCTTCGCGGTGAAAAGGAACTCGGCGTTTTGGCGGATGATGTGATTGGCGAACTAACACGGTTTCTCAATGCGCAAATAGGGGCACTGTACGTCCGGGAGAACGGTCACTTGGTTCTCACGGGGCGCTACGCATTCTCCAGCCACGGGCACGAGCAAACATTCAGTCTGCACCAGGGCTTCGTAGGCCAGGTTGCAGCCGACGGTAAGTATTTGGTGATGCATGATGTTCCCGACGATTACATCAGAATTACGTCCGCGGTGGGTGAGTCCAAGCCACGACACCTGGTGGTGTATCCGTTCCACTACGAAGGAGAGATCAGAGGCGTCATTGAGATCGGTTCGATCAAAGAGTTCTCACCCGCAGACCTCGAGCTACTCGCCCTGATCAGCGGCCACATTGGCGTGGCGGTGAACGGGGCTCAATCGCGTCAGCGGTTGAAGGAATTGCTTGAGGAAACGCAACGCCAGTCTGAAGAGCTTGAGACGCAGCAGGCAGAACTGAAGCAGTACAATGAGGAACTCCTGGAAAAAACAACACTGTTGCAAAAATCTGAGGAAGAGTTGAAAACGCAGCAGGAGGAGTTGCAGATGACGAATGAAGAGCTCAGCGAAAAGGCGTCGATCCTCGAAGAGCAGAAGCGAAATCTCGAATTCACGCAGCATCAGATGGAGTCGAAAGCCCGGGAACTCGAACAAGCAAACCAGTATAAGAGCGAGTTTCTGTCAAACATGTCGCACGAGCTCAGAACGCCGCTGAACAGTATTCTGATCCTCGCACAAGTGTTGATCGAGAACCGGAATAAAACGCTGACGGCGAAAGAAATTCAGTTTGCCAGGACGATTCTGAATTCCGGGAACGATTTGCTGTCGCTGATCAACGAAGTCCTCGATCTCGCGAAGATCGAAGCAGGGAAGATGGATCTGGACGTGGAGTCGTTTTCCCTCGATGCATTGATTCCCAATCTGCGGGGTGCGTTTAGCGAATTGGCGAAAAGCAAGAAGATACGGTTCTCGGTTCGTTGCGATCCGAGATTAAAAGGAAAGGTATTGGTGTCCGACCAGCAGCGCCTGGAGCAAGTGCTTAAGAACTTTCTTTCAAACGCGTTCAAATTTACCGGGAGCGATGGCAAAGTAGAATTGTTGGTCGATGTTCCTCCTCCAGGAGTTGCTTTCAGAAGAAAATCACTGAAGCAGAGTGATGACACAGTTGCGTTCATCGTTTCAGATTCCGGAATTGGAATTCCAGAGGACAAACTTGAGGCCATATTCGAAGCTTTTCACCAGGTTGACGGGTCGACGCGAAGGAAGTATGGTGGTACCGGTCTCGGTTTGTCAATCAGTCGTGAGCTGGCACACCTTCTCGGGGGAGAAATTCATGTAAAAAGCCAGCCGGGCGCAGGTAGTGTTTTTACGCTTTACATCCCGGCCGAAATATCGGGTGCGGCTGCAGATGGTGTACGCGATGTGAATACCTTAGCGATACCCTCTCCGGAGGAGGTGCCGCCTGCCAGCGACGTTCCCTTGATTGATTCTTCTCACTATGACGACCAGCACCTGATAACGCCCGGAGACCGTATCATTCTGATCATGGAGGATGATGTGGAATTCTCTAAGGTGTTACTGGATTTTGTCCACGAGCGAAATTATAAAGGCATTATCGCTCACCAAGGCAACGTCGGCCTGGCGTACGCGAGGCACTACAAGCCAGACGCCATCATTCTCGACATGGGATTGCCGGTGATCGATGGGACGGAAGTATTGAAGAAGCTCAAAAGCGATCCCGACCTGCGACATATCCCGGTGCAGATCATTTCGGGCCACGACTACCGCAGGAGAGGCCTTGAATTGGGCGCGCTCGACTTTATCCGAAAGCCGATTACACGTGAGGCGTTTACAAGGGCGCTTGACAAAGTGGAGCATGTCGTTTCCCGAAAGCCGAAGAAACTCTTGATTGTCGAAGACAACAAGCAACAGAACGAGGCCGTCCAGGAACTGATCGGCAATGGTGACGTCAAGTGCTATTCCGCATTCTCGGGGAAGGAGGCCTACGATATGCTCAGCAAGACGTCGTTCGATTGCATTATTGTCGACCTGGGGCTACCCGATATGACTGGGTTTGGATTCCTGGAAAAGATTCGGGAAGACAAAGATCTTAACCGCATCCCGGTCATCGTGTATACTGGGAAGGACCTTAGCAAAGAGGAGAACTCGCGTCTTGAAAAGCTTGCAAGCACGGTGGTACTAAAGACTGCTTTTTCGAATGAGCGTCTGCTGGATGAGACCACGCTCTTTCTGCATCGCGTGGAATCGAAGCTGCCGAAGGAGAAGCAAAGTATTATCCGAAAACTTCACAAGACTGATCAGGTTCTGAAAGGGAAACGGGTCTTAGTGGTAGATGACGATGAGCGAAACGCATATTCGCTTGTGAACGCACTTGCACCGGAAGGCATGGAGGTCTTTAGGGCGGAAAACGGACTGGCAGCTCTTGACATTCTTAACAGCGAAAAAAATATCGATATCATTCTGATGGATGTAATGATGCCTCAAATGGATGGATTTGAGGCGACACGGAGAATCCGGCAGATGCCGGAATTCCGGCGGACACCCATTATTGCCTTAACGGCGAAGGCAATGAAGGATGATCGCGAGAAATGTCTCGCCGCCGGGATGTCGGATTATATTTCGAAACCGCTCAACCTTCAGCAGTTGGTGGCACTCATGCGGGTATGGTTGTACGCCTGAAAGGAAAGGCATGAACAAGAAACTGAAAAACAAGTCTGTCCTGATTGTCGATGACGACGAGCGCAACCGGTTCGCCTTGTCGACTTACCTCGACACTCTCGGAATGGACGTGTCGACGGCAAGCGACGGCGCATCCGCCATGACGATTCTGAGGAGTGGTAAGGTTGTGGACCTGATTCTACTCGACATCATGATGCCAATCATGGACGGATACGAGATGCTGCGGCTGCTCAAGAGTGACGACCTGTTCCGACGCATTCCGGTAATTGCCGTAACAGCACGTGCGATGAAAGGTGACGATATTAAGTGCCTGCAGGCTGGTGCCACTGACTACATTCCGAAACCCATCGACCTGAAAAGCTTTATGTCCAAGATGCTGAAATGGTTGTAAGAATAGTTGAAACGATCGAGTCCTCCGACCTGCGGGACTTGCTGGCGGCCATCCGGGCAAGCTACGGCTATGACTTCACGCAATACGCTGAAGCGTCGATCAAGCGTCGAAGTGTGTATTTCATGAATGCGCACATGATTCCGACCGTAAAGGAACTGACTGATGTCTTACTCCACGATGAAGCGAAGTTTGAAGAGTTTGTCCGGAACATCTCGGTTACCGTAACCGAGATGTTCCGCGATCCGCCATTCTACGCTTGCTTGAGAGCGAGAGTACTAACGCGGTTAGCTACCTATCCTTTTGTGAAAATATGGATTGCTGGCTGCGCCACGGGCGAAGAAGTCTATTCCCTAGCCATCCTGTTGAAGGAAGAAGGATTGTTGTCTCGTTCGTTGATTTACGCAACAGACATCAATCAGTCTTCGCTTCACCACGCCCGTGAAGGGATTTATCCCCTGGACCTCATGAAAACGTATGCAAAGAACTACGAGATGAGCGGGGGAAAAGCGGATTTTTCCGAATACTACGTCGCGCACTACGATGCTGCGTTATTCGACCGCAGCCTGCGGAACAATATTGTATTCGCACCGCACAATCTTGCCAGTGATCAATCGTTCAACGAATTTCACCTCGTGTTGTGCCGAAACGTACTGATCTATTTCAACCAGGAACTGCAGAACAGGGTCGTCAATCTGTTTTACGAAAGTCTCTGTAGTTTTGGAATACTCGGATTGGGGAACAAGGAATCGCTACTGTTTACGGACAAGCAAAAACGGTTTCAGGCGATCGACCAGAAGCAGCGGGTGTACATCAAGGTTTCGTGAGACTACACTTGCCGGCACCAATTTCCCTCAACCGGCATTTTACGCAACGGAAAGCACATTTTCCGTCAATCCATTAGGAAAGTTCAAATCACAGTGTATCTTTGATAAGTCATTGTTCCGCATCGCTAGAATTCTTGTCGGGGTGATGTTAACCTACCTTCCTATACCGCCTCCGGATGCCCGAAGCTCGTGCGTTCGAAGAACCCGAACACCAATTAAATTTTACCATAATGAAAGAAGGAGTAGTAAAGTTCTTTAATAACTCAAAAGGTTTTGGGTTTATAAAGCCGTCCGATTCAGGCGAAGACATCTTTGTTCACCAAAGCGGTCTTATTGATGAAATTCGCGAAAATGACAAAGTGCAATTCGAAGTGGAAAAAGGAAGAAAGGGAATGAACGCCGTCAAGGTTCAGGTCATTCAGTAATAGATTCATATTGCGCAAACAAAAAAGCCCTCGGTTACTACCGATGGCTTTTTTGTTTGGAGGAGAAAAAAAATCAATTCACCAGGCTGTTGCTTTCGTTTTTTTCTCCTATGTTACTGCTTGTTTATAAAACCAAGCGAGCCCACACCTTGCAATCGAATGAACTCAAGCGGACGCTTTCACCCACCATGTTGTGGGGGTTGGGTGTGGGGTATGTGATCTCCGGAATGTACTTCGGGTGGAACCTCGGGCTCGCGGAAGGAGGTACGCTCGGACTGGCGGTGGCGACGCTGTTTATCATCCTCCTTTATGTTACCTTCACCTTCAGCTACTCCGAGCTCGCTTGTGCGATTCCGAAGGCCGGGGGCGCATTCGATTACGCGCATCGCGCATTGGGAAAAGACCTCGGGTTTGTCGCCGGGATCGCACAAAGCGTCGAGTTTATTTTTGCGCCGCCGGCAATAGCATTCGCCATCGGTGCCTACTTTAACTTATTCTTTCCTTCGATTCCGATCTTAGGTATTGCGATTTTTGCCTATGTGCTGTTCACGGCGCTGAACATCTACGGTGTTCGGGCCGCAGCTATGTTTGAGTTGGTCATTACTATACTGGCGGTAGGCGAACTCCTGTTGTTTGCAGGATTAACCCTGCCGGAGTTTCAGTGGAGCAACCTGACGCAGAATGCCCTTCCTAACGGATGGGCTGGTGCGTTTGCTGCTATTCCCTTTGCGATCTGGTTCTTTCTGGCGATCGAAGGTGTAGCCAACGTTGCGGAGGAAGCCGTAAACCCTCAGCGCACCATCCTCCTTGGATTCGGTTCGGCCATCCTCACGCTGGTCGTGCTTTGTATCCTGACGTTCGTCTCTGCGGTCGGTGTCGCGGGCTGGGAAGCAATTGTATATACAGCCGATGGTAGCATGTCGGATTCGCCGCTCCCATTGGCTCTCGCGCAGGTCGTGGGGGAGAACAATGTTTTCTATCATCTGCTCATCACAGTTGGGTTATTCGGTTTGATCGCTTCATTTCATGGTATTATCCTGGTGGCAGGGCGGTCGACTTTTGAGTTTGGCCGAATGCGGTTCGCGCCCGCCTTCCTGGGAAAAGTGAATCCAACGTTCCGGACCCCGGCGAACGCCCTTCTCATAAATATGGGTATCGGCATTCTCGCCCTCTTGACCGGCAAGACCGGCGAAATCATAACCATGTCGGTTTTCGGAGCGCTGACGCTCTACATCATCTCCATGATCGCATTCCTCCGGTTGCGAAAAAAAGAACCCGATCTGCCGCGACCTTTCCGCGTTCCATTATACCCTGTCGCACCCTGGACGGCGCTCGTCATTGCTTCGGCGTCGTTCGTCGCAATGACCTTCTACAATCTGAAAGTCGCTGGAATTTATTGCCTGCTCGTTGCGGGATGCTTCGGAATATTTAAATTATGGCAACGCAATTCCCAAGACGACCACCAACAATCGTAAACCCCAATACCCACACCCGATGACATCGGAAGAAATTACCAATTATCTGAAACAACATCCCTCGGCCAGAGTGAAGATCGCTTTCACCGATATCGATGGAATACTCCGGGGAAAATATGTCTCCACTGAAAAATTTCTCTCTGCAATGGAAGGCGGATCCGGCTTCTGCGACGTAATCTTCGGATGGGATGCCGCGGACCTCGCCTACGACAACGTGAAGTATACCGGGTGGCACACGGGGTATCCCGACGCGCCCGCACGCATTGACCTGTCTACGTTTCGGAAGATTCCATGGGAGAATGATGTTCCCTTTTTTCTTGGAGATATTTCCGACCATCAGGGTCAACCTGCTGCGGTATGCCCCCGTCAATTGATCAGAAAAGTGGCTGCCGATGCGGCCGATGCGGGTTTCAAGGTATACTGCTCCCAGGAGTTCGAATGGTTTAACTTCCGCGAAACACCGCAGTCCGCGGAGGAGAAGGGCTTTCGCGGGCTAACGCCGCTAACACCGGGGATGTTCGGATATTCTATCCTTCGAAGCACCTTGAACAATCCGTACTTCAACGACCTGTTCGAGTTGCTCGGCAAGTTTGGCGTTCCCCTGGAGGGTCTGCATACCGAAACCGGACCTGGCGTGTTTGAAGCGGCTATCCGATATAGCGACCTCGTTGAGGCCGCCGACCGCGCTGTGTTGTTCAAAACTGCCGTCAAGGAGATCGCCTATCGGCACGGCATAATGGCAACCTTCATGGCAAAGATCAGCGAACACCTGCCGGGATGCGGCGGACACGTTCATCAGAGTTTGTGGAGCGAAGACGGAAAGCGGAACCTCTTCCGCGACGAACGCGAAGAGTCTGGGATCAGCAAACTGATGAAGCAATACCTCGCCGGACAGTTGTACTGTCTTCCGCACCTTCTCCCGATCTATGCGCCTACTGTAAACAGTTACAAGAGATTGGTAGAAGGTGCCTGGGCGCCGACTACACTAACCTGGGGAATCGATAATCGAACCGTTGCAATCCGCGTGTTGTGCAATGGTGAGAAATCGGCGCGGATTGAAACGCGGGTGATCGGGTCGGATGCGAATCCGTACCTGGCGATGGCGGCGGCGGTCGCATCGGGACTCTACGGTATCAAAAACAATTTGGAACTATCGCAACCTCCGACACGAGGCAACGGCTACCGTGAGTACTCGCACGGCACACTTCCGACCAACCTGTATGACGCGACGCAACAGATGAAACGTTCGGAAGTCGCAAAGGAAATCCTCGGCGCCGACTTCGTCGAGCACTTTACCCATACACGCGAATGGGAATGGAGGCAATCGCTGAAAGCTGTAACCGATTGGGAATTCCGGCGGTACTTTGAAATAATATAATTCCCTTTTCCGTGGCGCAACGGTTCTTATTTGTGCGCAAGTGACTTTATGAGCTACGACACGATTTACCAGTACAACTTCCCGACGACCATCCGTTTTGGCGCCGGGGCGAGCAAGGAACTACCTGACTATCTCGCAAAAAACGGACTGCGTCGGCCCCTGATCGTTACCGATCCCGTGGTCGCGCAACTGGGATTCTTCCGGGATATAGTCGGTGATCTCGAACGCAGAGGACTAGCGGGCGAAATCTTCTCCGATATACACAAGAATCCAGTAAAGTCGGACGTATACAAAGGGACCGACGTTTTTGACGCAGCCGGATGCGACGTGATAATCGGGATCGGCGGAGGTGCCGCCCTCGATGTGGCCCGTGCAATTGTGTTGCGTGTCAACCACCGTGAAGACCTGTTTGTGTATGACGACCTGATTGGTGGTGACGTCTACGTCACCAACGACGTCCCTCATTTTGTCACGATTCCAACAACGGCAGGTACGGGTAGTGAAGTCGGACGAAGTGCGATCATTTCGGATGACGACACACACCAGAAGAAAATACTGTTTTCTCCAAAGCTTTTGGCTAAAGTTGTTTTCGCGGATCCGCTCCTGACGATGGAACTGCCTGCTTTTGTCACCGCCGCAACGGGCATGGATGCTCTGACGCACAATATGGAGGCCTATCTCGCCAAGATGCAACATCCCATGTGCGAAGGTATCGCCCTCCAGGGCATGACGCTGATTGCTGAAGCAATTGAGACTGCCGTTAACAAACCGGATGTCGCGTCGCGCTGGAAGATGTTGATGGGCTCTATGATGGGCGCCGTCGCCTTTCAAAAGGGCCTTGGCGTGGTGCATTCGCTGGCGCATCCGCTCTCGACATTGCTTGACACCCACCACGGGTTGGCCAACGCAGTTGCCATTCCCTATGGAATGGAGTTTAATATCGAAGGCTGTGAAGAGAAGTTCTCCCAGATCGCGAGGTCTCTCCGCTTGCCGAAAGAGTCCGGAGCAGGGGTGGTTGATTTCCTTTTCGACCTCAACACGCGCATCAACATCCCGCACCGGATGAGCGATATCGGGGTGCGCGCGGAACACGTCGAGCAACTCGCGGATCTCGCAATTGCCGATTTCGCTCATCCCAACA
>JBIQJZ010000126.1:0-11140 GCA_044507115.1 Flammeovirgaceae bacterium
CCCGAGCGCGTCGGGGAATTGCGGCAGCGATTGCAGGTCTGCGGCTTCCTGGCGCCCGGTACCGCGCAGGTACTCCGCCATTTTTTCGTCGTAACCGAAAGTAGAGGTTGTGGCGCCGATTTCGGCACCCATGTTACAGATGGTAGCCTTGCCTGTACAGGAAAGGGTAAGTGCACCTGGTCCAAAGTATTCGACGATTGCGCCAGTACCCCCTTTCACGGTGAGGATACCCGCCACCTTCAGAATAACGTCTTTGGCGGAAGCCCAGCCATTCAGCTGCCCCGTTAGCTTAACACCGATGAGTTTCGGCCATTTTAGTTCCCACGGCATTCCTGCCATCACGTCGACCGCGTCTGCTCCGCCGACACCGATCGCCACCATACCGAGCCCTCCGGCGTTTACCGTGTGGGAATCGGTACCGATCATCATTCCTCCGGGGAATGCATAGTTTTCCAGTACGACCTGGTGGATAATACCTGCTCCTGGTTTCCAAAATCCGATGCCGAATTTGTTCGATACTGATTCCAGGAAGTTAAAGACCTCCCCACTGGCGGAGAGCGATTCGGCGAGATCCTTCTTCGCGCCATCTTTAGCCAGGATCAAGTGGTCGCAGTGAACGGTGGAAGGCACGCGCACACGCGGGATGCCTGCGGACATAAACTGGAGTAGCGCCATCTGGGCTGTGGCGTCCTGCATGGCCACCCTGTCAGGAGAGAAGTTGACGTAAGACTTTCCTCTCTCGAAGTTTTCAAGCGATTGTTCTTCGTGAAGGTGGGTGAACAGAATTTTCTCCGAAAGAGTGAGTGGCCTGTTTACGGCTTTCCGCGCCCGCTGGATCCGCTGGGGCAATTCGCGGTAAACCGTCTTGATCATGTCTAAGTCGAATACCATAGTGATAGTTTTAGCGCCGCTAATGTAGGAAATATGGGGCATAAGGGAAAGAGGTGAGGGGCTGCCTCCTTACCCCATGGTCCTTATTTACTATTAATATAATTAAGGAATTCCCGCTTGATGTTTTCGTCTTTAAACTTCCCGTTGAAGTAGGCGGTGCCTGTCTTGCTATTGGTATCGCCAACGCCGCGGGAGGCCACACACATGTGGTTGGCATCAAGTACGACGCCCACGTCTTCTGTGCGCAGGATTCGCTGCATTTCCTTACCGATCTGCACGGTCAGCCTTTCCTGCACCTGGGGTCGCTTGGCGTAATACTGGACAATTCGGTTAATTTTAGAAAGCCCTATTACCTTACCGGAGGAGAAGTAAGCCACGTGTGCTTTGCCATAGATCGGAACGAAATGATGCTCGCAATGGGAATAGAACGTGATATCCTTTTCCACGAGCATCTGGTCATAATTGTACTTGTTGTCGAAGAGCCTGGCGTGGGGTCTGTTTCGCGGGTTGAGTCCGCTGAAGACTTCCTTAACGTACATTTTGGCCACGCGGCGCGGGGTTCCTTTGAGACTGTCATCGGTGAGATCCAGCCCGAGAATGTGCATGATCTCATGGAAATGCTGTTCGATCTTTTCGATCTTGTCGTCATCGCTCAACACGAAGGCATCGGAACGCAAGGGGGTTTCGGTCGAAGACGATACGTGATCGTCGTCGTCGTCGTCGGGATCGTTAAGAGGCCGGATATTCAACGAAATTTCTTTCTGTCTCATACAATGTGATTTTCAGTTCAAGTTGGGGGTCTATCTTCGGTCGCAGTAGTTGCCAGATGACGATGGCAATGTTCTCGGCGGTTGGGTTCAGTTCCCGAAAGTACTCGGTGTCGAGGTTGAGGTTCTTGTGATCGAATCTGGTCAGGATGTTGTCGCGAACTAAGTCGCTGAGGAGTTTCATGTCGTAGACAAAGCCTGTGTCGGGGTGCGGCTCTCCGACGACGCTGACAATCAGCTCGTAGTTATGACCATGATAGTGGGGATTGCTACACTTTCCGAATACTTTCTCATTCTGAGCGTCCGACCAATCTGCTCGGAAGAGCCGGTGTGCAGCATTGAAATGCTCCTTGCGGGAAACTTTCACCTTCATGTCCTAAAAGTAACAGGATATCGGGGAAAAGGTTCGCCGCAGGTGAAAATGTTGCCGGATGCCTCTTTTTCAGAGGGGTTTTCTCAGAAATTGGTGATGGAATCGCTGTGGAACCGAAGCAGCGCCAGGTTAAGTCCAAAGCTCAGTTCGTGGGTCGTAAACCGCGCACCCACAGAATTCCCCGCCGGAACTTCAAATGCATACCCGAATCGATAAGACCCTCCGAATTTGATCTGGCCCATTATCCCGTAGGCGTTGAGGTTGCGCGTATAAACCCCCGCTGTCACCTTCTCTTCGAAAGTGGCAGAGAAATTCACGTCCGTCGATATCGGAGAACCTTTGACGGATTTCAAGAGTACGGATGGCTTCAGGCGAATGTGCTCATTGAGATAGAATACGTACGCCCCCATCGCGTAGAAGTGCTGGCTGTAAAGCTGGGCCTCGATTTCGTCAACAGTGACACTCGCTTTCAGCATGCGAGGTATCGAAAGTCCGATGAAGTACCGATCGCTGTGCAAGATGAGACCCGCTCCAAAACTCGGTTTGGTGATGTTTTGCACATCCAGAAACACCGGGTCGGTGCGGTCCCATGGGTTAAGCTCGTCGTAGTTTCCACGATAACTGATGAACCCGGCCTGTAGCCCGAACGAGAGATATTTTTGATCGAGGTCAAGGCGGTATGCATAGGTTCCGTGAACTTCGGTGTTGCTATTAACACCTATGTTGTCTCTCACCAACATCACTCCGACCCCCATGCGATTATCGAGCAGGGAGGTGTGACCATTGACATTGAAAGTGGTCGGACTTCCTTCAAAGCCGGCCCACTGTTTCCTGTAACTGATGGATGCGTTCAGGTTATTGTTCAGCCCGGCGTAAGCGGGGTTGATTAGCATGGGATTATTGAGATACTGCGCGTACAACGGATCGATTTGTGCGTGCGAGATCGTGTACGACAACAGTACGAATGCAGCAGGGAGTAAAGCTTTTCTCATAGACTATAATTTAATCGCAATCCTCTTCAATCTACACCGACCCAATATGTTCATTTTAATTTGCAGTGGTCGGGTAAAGTAACCATACAAATCCCTTCCCGACAATGCTAACGTTTAAGAAAAATAAAACCATTGATGCGCTTAGGTCCGGTATATCCCGGTAAATCCCCTATCTCAATTTCGTAGAAGTACGTTCCGGTCGCAAGTTCATCACCTTTGGTGGTGTGCCCGTCGAATCGTTTCTCCGGGTTCTGGTTATCGTAATTGCTGACCTTGAATACTTCATCGCCCCAGCGGTTGAAAATGGTCACGGTGTTTTGCGCAGGCAGGTTCGCTACGCGCATGAACTTATTATCTCCGGTACTGGACGGCGCAATTGCGTTGAAGACAGTGATTGTACCAGACTCGGTGAAGACTGCGAGTTCTCTGGAAACGGCCTCTGGAGTAGTGAAGTCCGTATCGTACACTCGAAATGTGATTGCTCGGCTTGGCTCATTCGTCCCGGAGAGACGCCGATAGCTCACGGTCCGAAGCGATGTCTGGTAGGCGGCACGGGTAGCTTTTCCACTCAGAGTCAGGATACCGGTAGTTGGATCGAACGACGCTGTTATCCCAGGTTCCGGTGTCGCCTGGAGTACGTCGCCATCTTCGAACTGCTCGATGGTGACCGTCGCGAGTACGATCAGATCGTCATCTTCGTCTTCCAGTGTGAGACTTGGGTCAATTACGACGTGGTCGCTTACGTCGGCAACGAAGTTCACTGCGCCGGACGCAAGTGTGGTCACTACCGCCGGGTTCTCATTGCTGACATACGTGAATACACCGTAGTAGTCACCAATGAACAGATCAAGGTCGCCGTCATTGTCGAAGTCCGCCATGTAAGGTTGTGTAGTCCACGGTTCTACGTAGTTGCCGGGCCCGGTGGCCGGCAAAAAGGGTTGCTGGCTGGCGAACTCGAACTTGGGTTCCGTCGGCGTGCCGGTATTTTCGTAGTAGGTAATAACGTTGTAGTCGTACTTGTAGTCGGGGATTTCGGACGCAAGTACGTCGATATCGCCGTCGTGGTCCACGTCATGGAGCGCCATAAATCCCAGGAAGTCAACCCCGGTGAGCATTGACTCAAAAGGATTAGCCGCTCCTGTGCGTTGCGTAAACGTCGGTGAGGTGCGGCTACCAGTGTTTTCAAAGTAGCGAATTATCTGACTGAAGCGCTCACCGACGACCAGATCAAGATCACCGTCGCCATCAAGGTCGGCGAACTCGAGGACCGGAAGGAAACCGACGTCGAGACCGGCAAAGGGACTGTTTGAAACGACCTCTGTAAAGGACCCGTTGTTATTCCGGAAATAGGTGAGTGCTCCCATATACCCACCTGTGATGAAATCGAGGTCACCGTCACCATCAAGATCGACGATGGCGGGGGCGATCATGCCACCAACCGAAATGTTACCAAGCGGGGTGTCTTCACTCTTTTTCTTGACGAACTCGCCACCCTCTAATTCGTAGTGCGCCGGTGTGTTGTATCCGTAGTAGTATTCGTTGTATTTATGCCCCAGTACCGCATCCAGGTTCGAATCGCCGTCGAGGTCTATTATTACCGGAGATCCAAGCTTGGAAACATCTACTCCTCCGAGCGGATTGGCGAGGTCCTCCTGCTCCTCAAAGAGGCCGTTACCGGCGTTCTTGTAGTAATGGATGATGTTGACCGGTGCCCAGTAATAGTGGTCTCCGTCGCCTTCTCCTAACAGGAGATCAGCATCCCCATCGCCGTCGAGGTCGGCAAACACAGGTTGGGTATTCGGAAAGTAAATGTCACTGAACGGATTCCCGGTTTGGGTACCTGGATCATACGCGTCCGTGCGCTCCACGAAGTTGCCCGGAGAAACTTGTTCGTAGTAGATAGGAGTGATGTAGTAGCCGCCAAATACGAGATCGAGGTCTCCGTCACCATCCACGTCCGAAAGCGCGGGGTTAAGTAGCCAGGGATTTTGAGGCAACCCGGACAATGTGATCCCCGTGTTGCGGGTAAATGTTCCGGTACCATCATTTCGGAACCAGGAAACATGGTCAACACCGCCTGTGACCGGGTCTGTATATGCTCCGGTTATGACCACATCAAGGTCGCCGTCGTTGTCAAGGTCGCCAAATGCGAGTTTGACGTGTCCCTCGATAGCAATGTTCCGGAAAGGGTTGCCGGCTTTTGTCGCCGGGTTCCATGCACCCGTCTGTTCATTAAAAACGCCGTTGTCATTTCGATAGTAACGGATCGGATTCTCCGTTGTGTCGTAGCTGAGACCGACCACCAGGTCCTGGTCGCCGTCATTGTCGATGTCTGCGAAGACTATTCCGCGATCGCGGTTTTGAATGTCAATATTGCGGAAAGGATTGTCATTGTTGTACTGCTCCTCGTATACCGGGTTTTCGTTTGTTCCGACATTTCGCATGAACCGCATCGGGAGTATGCTGTAGTCGGGGTAGTAGGTTGTGGTGCGATCAGCCACCAGAATGTCAAGATCCCCGTCCTTGTCGATATCGGCTACTGCGGGGTAGGTAATATCTTTAAACTTGAAGGGCTCGCGCAGAGGATTCAGGTGGCGAGGTTGTCGCACAAAGGGTCCGTTGTTAGTGGTCTGGGCGACGGAGGATAGCGTTGCGCCTACGATCAACACACCGGTAGCCGCAGCGATCTTCAACTGGACATGGAGTTTCTCGATCTTTCGGCGTAACTTCCGAAGCCGTTGGACAAGGGCTGCGTATCGGTATGTAGAAGGATTTGTCTCGCGGTTCAATCGGACGGCGAGCTTTCTGTATCGACGTACGGTCCGGTGGTAGAGTCCGACCAAGTGGGAGGAGACTTTCATGGGGTTTTTAAGGTCAACAATAATAATATATTTTTTTTAAAGATATTCGGCATAGGCTAGGGATTGTTTATCTGAACAACCAACTACTTCTATGGATTCAGATGTTGTTGCGCCGCATTTTGGGACACCTGGCCTTGACGCCCGGCCCTAGGATGCCATCATGTGCACGTTGGGGATTTCAAAGAGGTAAGAATCTAATGCTAAATTGAATGAAGACATCAGCGGAACAATTATATGGCCTGTCTTTTGAATCCTGGTGGCAAAAAGACCCTGGCCCGATATCCGATCAGGTCTTGGAGGTGTGGAAGAGCTACGGTGGCCCGGTGGGGGAACGCGCTGCGGATCGCCTGAAGCAACTCGTGTTTGTTGTCAGAGATTCGGACGGCAGGATCGGAGGATTGTCTACGGCGTTTAGAACCTACGTGCCGCAACTGCGCAATCATTTCTACGCTATCCGGTTGATGCTGGTGCCGGACTGTCGCATACCGGGGCTAACCTCCAGGCTAATGGTCAATACCCGCGATCTCCTTGAGTCAATCCACGCTCCTGAAGGCGATGATGCTACCATTGGCGTTGTCACGCTCGTCGAGAATCCGCGTCTCAAGGAAATGCGAAATGAGGCCGTGTGGCCGGCATCCAGGATGGTCTACGTTGGCAATAGTAAGGAAGGTCACCACCTCCGTGTGTACTACTTCAGGGGCGCGCGAATCGCACCGTAAGACGATAGCTACTCCGTTAGCGCGACCCGTAGCGAATTGAGTCGTCTGACAGCGATATTCGGGTACCACGACAGCTTCTGTTCGGGAAGGGTGATGTTCGAAAAGCATTGCAGAAATGACTCGATTGCGATGCGTGATTGTCGTCGCCCAAGCCAGTCCCCCAAGCAATAGTGTTTTCCGGTGCCGAACGAAAGGTGCCGGTTGGGCTTTCGCGAAATGATAAACTGGTCTGGTTTATCAAAATAATTCTCATCGCGATTTGCGGACGCAATAACCAGTGTTATGGTAGCGCCGGCTGGAATGACTCGATTGCGCAAGCTGGTTTCCTTACTGCAGATTCGCCCGAGGAGGTGGACGGCGGAATCATACCGGAGAACCTCCTCAATCGCAGACTCGATCTGCTCCGGATGACTGCGCAACTGAGCCATTTGGTCGGGATGTGTGAGCAAGGTGTGCATGGTATTGGAGATAAGACTCGCGGTCGTCTCCTCGCCCGCCGTAAACAGAAAGATGGCGATCGAAATTAACTCTTCCTCCGAGAGGCCGACGTCCTCGTCGCGGTTTCGCTGGATCATCCTGCTTAGCAGTCCTTCATCAGGGTGAACTTGCTTGTGCCGAATCTGATCGCGAAATATCGCGATAAACTCGGCGGCCGAACGGTTGAGATTCACCAGGTCTTTGAGCGTAGGGTAGAGATCGAGCCCTTTTGTCATGGCGGTCCCGAGTTCGATCAGATGTCGGGGGTCGGTAGACGGGACGCCGAGAATGCTGGAGATTGTCAAAACGGGAAGTGCCTGCGCGTACTCGACGACGAAATCGATATCGGTGCGGCTGCGCAGGCCGTCGAGGAGCCTACGGGCGTGCTCACTGATGAGCGAATCGACGTCCCGGTCGTTCCACGTTCGGGTCACAAAATTCCGGATACGCTGATGGTGTTCACCGTTCAGCATCAGAATAAATGAGTTCATAGCCTGGTAGATCGCCCGAAGGTCCTCTTCCTTGTTGTCGAGGTACTCGATGCCGCGCTTCAACCATGCCAGGCGATTTCCGCTTTCGAAGGAATTGCTCTTGAGAATCTCCCTGACATCATCGTAGCGGGAGACAATGTATTCACCGGTCTGCGACAGATGCACGGGGTCCGTTGTGCGAAGCTCGCGGTACATGCCGTAGGGATTGCGGAAGTTGGCAGCATCGAGTGGCCGCCAGAGCGAGCGGTTAGTCATGCGTGCTTGCTGATGTAAGATGATCAACTAGCATCCCGACCGTTGGATAATCCCAGAACAGGAGCGGGCTCATCTCGATACCCAGTCTTCGTTCGAGGTTGTCAAGGATGACAACCGCTCTGATCGAGTCGAGTCCAAGTGAATGAAAAGAGGCGCTGTCGTCAATCTCGGCTTCCGCCAGACCAGTCTCACGCGTGATTGTTTCCTTAATGATTTGCAATATTTCCAGTCGGGTTTTCATGTTTCTCATCTTTTACTACGGCCCAATAATCTTCCAGCGGTGTGGTGACGGCTAACCGGTGCTCGTCTTTCTGAACGCTGGCAAGGCTGGGTCTTTTCATACCTCTCAGCACCCGTACGTCGTAAATCTCATCTACGCTGTCTTCGTAGCGAAGGTAAGCCACGACTTCCATCGTCGGTAGATGGACTACGACAATTCCGCAAAACAGCGATTTGTCGGATATGGGCAGGTCCTGGAATGCGCTATCCTTTTTTCGCAAATGTGACAGTCCGATGAAAAGGTAGTCCCCTTCGCGGTCCATACCTCGGGCAAAACCATTTAGCGAAAGGACGACTTCCTTCTTCCCGCTGACCGGATCGATCCTCACCAGTTTGCCCTCGCCCGATTCGAGTACGTAGAGTTGGTTGTCGTAGATACGCGGCGAGTGCGGCATAGCCAGGTCGCCGGCGACCAGCGCGTTCGTTGAGACATCGACAACGATCCCGCCGTGTTGGCGGTGCTTGCGCCATCCTTCGCTTTCGTTGCTGGGACCGAGGGCGGTGACGAACCGCGGTTGGCCTTGGTCGAAAGCCACACCGTTGAGGTGGCATTGATCAGTGGGCTCGATTCGCTCGATAAAGAACGGCTTCCAGATCGGTGTAAAACTGAATCGGTGGTCGATATACGAGAGGCAACTGAACCTTGTGTTCACGGCCAGCAATTTATCGCCGACCCAGTGCAAGTCGTGAATGTCGACTTCGCCTGTGTAGTACGTGGCACGCGGAAGGAACAACGCGTCGTAGACGCCGCGTTGACGTGGGTAGTTCGGCGCCATGCGGGCGGCGTTGCTAAATACATGGACTTCGTTAAGCGTTGCCACGGCCAGCCTGGAGGTATCGGTCGCGATGCCCATGGGCTTGGAGAATGTCCTTGGTAACTGAATGAGTCGCTCGGCATTGACGGCGCTGATCAGGACCACCTTCCCCGCCTGGTACGTGCTGAGGGTAAGCGAGCAATTGAGGCGGTGCAGAAGTTGGGGCAGATCGGGTGAATGGGTGCACGTGAATGCGGCAGTGGGATTCATGTACTAAAGAAATTCAAAACTCCTGCAATCTCCAAGAGGGGTGCGTTTGCCGTCCGAACAATCGTTTGAGGAAACAAAAATCAACGAGAACCCCGTAAATCGGGAGCTATTTCGGCCTAATAATAGTTACTTTGAGATCGGTTTTCGCCGTGGTATTGCTAGAGGATAGTTTGCGAGCAGAAGATGAGGAGCGTGAGCAGAACGGCGAGAAGGAGACGGTATTTCAGGCTCATGGATCACAGGGGTTTACGGCCAAGATATAGCATAAAGTACCGATTTCCAATAGGTATGATAACTATTTGATCTACATGAACTTATTAAATCTACACGAAGTATGACTTTTGAAGCCATCCGCGATCAGATCCAAGCGTACCGGGAGGCCGGAAAGTCGCTTTTTACCACCTCCTCATTCCAGTCGCACAGCCTCGTGCTTCTGCATATCCTCAGTCGTATCGACAACACGATTCCGGTGTACTTTATCAACACTGGTTTTCATTTTCCTGAGACAGTCAGGTTTCGCGACCAGGTCACGGAGCAGTTCGGGATTCGAACGCTCGACCTGAAATCTGACGTACCAAAGTTTATGCAGCGCGATGCGGAGGGACGATTACTCTTTACCTCAGATCCAGATCACTGCTGTTACCTGAACAAGACTCAGCCGATGGATGCCATTCTGATGTCGCATGATATCTGGATAAATGGCGTTCGAGCTGATCAGAGTGCGGCGCGGGCCGCGATGAAAACCGAGCAGCCTGCCAAGCACGGATGCATGCGATTTCATCCCATGCTCGACTGGAATGCAAAGATGATCTGGCAATACCAGAAGGAGTACAATCTGCCCCACCATCCTCTCGAGGAGAAGGGCTACATTAGCATTGGATGTGAGCCTTGCACGCGGAAGGTTGATCCCGAAATGCAGGAACGCGAGGCCCGCTGGTTCGGGATGAACAAGGTCGAGTGCGGACTTCACACCGATCTGATCAATAAATGAAGACTCTGAATTGCATATTCAATATTGCATTTGGCGGATGGAATTGACAATTTTGTCCCCTTTGACGAAAATCCACTCACGACCCATATTCACGACGCACCCCTAATGAAAGTTCTCGTCACCGGAGGAGCCGGTTATATCGGTACCGAACTCGTAGCACTACTGATCAACAATCCCCTGGTGGATAGCGTGATCATTTACGACAATCTCAGCAGACCTAACTTCAACCTGTTTCTCGGGTTAAGGTTGCAAAATGCACATAAGATAAAATTTGTAAAAGGAGAGCTACTTGATTCCCGGGCACTGAAAAAAATACTGCAGGGAGTGGACGTGGTATACCACCTCGCGGCAAAGGTTACGACGCCGTTTGCCAACGCTGATGCGCACGCCTATGAGCAGGTTAATCACTGGGGTACGGCTGAATTAGTTTACGCAGTGGAAGCTAGCGATGTACAACGGTTTATCTACACGAGTAGCACAGGTGTTTACGGGTCGTCAAAAATGCCAGCTCACGAAGACAAGCCACCGGAGCCTCAGACCTTTTACGCCGCCTCGAAGCTTCGTGGCGAAGAGCATGTCCGACGACTGATTGGCAAGAAGGACACGTACATCATGCGTTGCGGTAATGTTTACGGTTACAGCAAGACCATGCGCTTTGACGCCGTGATCAATAAGTTTGTGTTCGAAGCGAACTTCAACAGACTGATCACGATCCAGGGAGACGGGAAACAATCCCGAACCTTCATCCACATCGAAATGGTCGCCCGGGCGCTGAACAACCTCCTCAATGCAGATCTCCCCAGCGATGTCTACAACATTGTCGACAAGAACCTGAAAGTGATTGATATCCTGGGTGTCTTGAAAGAACTGATCCCAGACCTGGAATTCATCTTTATCAACCAGCACCTGCGCCTTCACGAGTTGAATGTGAAAGTCAATCCACTGATCACTGATACCCTGATGATCAGAAACTCCAGAACCCTAAAAGAAGATCTGTCGGAGTTTTTGAAGAAGTTTAG
>JBIQJZ010000127.1:0-268 GCA_044507115.1 Flammeovirgaceae bacterium
TATTTGTAGAAATGAACTTTCAACTATAAATGGTTGTGAGGCCCGTTACTTTACTTCTTCGTAGTCGATATACTCGCCCTGAACATTGGGCTTCTTTTTCTGCTTCGCACCATTACCTGGGTTCACGTTTCCGGAGGGAGGATTATTGCGGAGGTGCTGAGAAGCAGCGCCGATCTTAAAGAGAAACGAGCCTACTTTGTACAGCACGTACGCGATGATTGCGATAATAATGATGAACCTCATGGTGTGCGCCTTTTGAACCTGATAA
>JBIQJZ010000127.1:278-11044 GCA_044507115.1 Flammeovirgaceae bacterium
TCAAAGGTAGAGGTTCGGGGTTAATTCCCAAATAACCCGCCAATCTGAAAAAATCGCCTTGTCTTCCTGATTACTTACTGAGGTAAAGATTCCTTTCAGCGTAAATCTTCAAGAAGTAATCATCCATCAGGTCGTCTATGAAGTGAATAGCTTCTCCGGTAGACTTCATTTCGGGTCCCAACTCCTTGTTGACGTCAGGGAACTTGCTGAAGGAGAAAACCGGTTCCTTGATCGCATAGCCTTTGCGGGTTGGGTTGAAATTAAAGTCCCTGACCTTCATTTCGCCAAGCATGATCTTGGTGGCATAGTTAACATACGGCTCATCGTAGGCCTTGCAGATAAATGGAACCGTGCGTGAGGCACGCGGGTTCGCTTCGATCACGTAAACCCTATCGTTCTTGATCGCGAATTGTATGTTGATCAGTCCCTTAACGTTCAACGCCTGGGCTATTTTGATCGTGTACTGTTCCATTTGCTTCACGACGAAGTCGCCAAGATTGAAAGGCGGCAGAACGGCGTACGAGTCACCGGAGTGAATACCTGCCGGTTCGATATGCTGCATGATACCAATGATATAGGCATCTTCGCCATCGCATATGGCATCCGCCTCGGCCTCAATAGCTTCTGACAGAAAGTGGTCAAGCAGCACCTTGTTTTCCGGAAGGTTTTTCCAGATACTCAGAATGTGATCTTCCAACTCCTGTTCATTGATCACGATCTTCATACTTTGTCCGCCGAGTACATACGACGGGCGCACAAGCAACGGAAAGCCTATTTGTCCGCATACCTCAAGTGCCTCGTCTGCATTGCGCGCGACACCAAAAGGCGGGTAGGGGATATTTAGCTCCTTGAGCAGATTGGAGAACCGTCCCCTGTCTTCTGCCAGGTCCAGTGAATCAAACGACGTACCGATGATCTTGATCCCATACTTGTGGAGTTTCTCCGCGAGCTTAAGTGCGGTCTGTCCTCCCAGCTGGACAATGACACCTTCTGGTTTTTCATGCTCGATCAAATCAATCAAATGCTCCCAGAAGACCGGATCGAAGTACAGTTTGTCCGAGATATCAAAATCAGTCGAGACCGTTTCGGGATTGCAGTTGAGCATGATCGTCTCGTAGCCGCATTCTTTTGCAGCGAGTACACCATGCACACATGAATAGTCAAACTCAATTCCCTGACCAATTCGATTCGGGCCTGATCCAAGTACGATCACCTTCTTCCTATCCGAAGGCACCGACTCGTTCTCCTGGTCGAATGTAGAGTAATAGTACGGTGTCTTCGCTTCAAACTCCGCCGCGCAGGTATCGACGAGTTTGTAGACACGTTTAATTCCCATCGACTTCCGCTTGGCGTGGACCTCACTTTCCAGGCAATCCAGCACATGTGCGATCTGACGGTCGGCGTAACCGCGCTCCTTAGCCTGTCGCATCACATGCGCCGGAATATTATCGAGTGAGTATTGACTGATCGTCTTTTCCAGCTCGACGAGTTCTTCGATCTGTTTCAGAAACCACCTATCGATCTTCGTGACCTTTTGGACTGTCTTGATCGGTATCCCCAGTTTGATGGCGTCATAGATATGAAAGATCCGGTTCCAGGTAGGATGTTCAAGACTGCGCAAGAGCTCATCCTGTTTGGTTAGGGACTTGCCATCGGCACCGAGTCCGTTTCGACGGATTTCGAGCGACTGACAAGCTTTCTGGAGCGCCTCCTGAAAGTTACGGCCGATGCCCATAACCTCGCCTACTGACTTCATCTGCAATCCGAGGGTGCGATCAGCACCGTGAAACTTATCAAAGTTCCAACGCGGTATCTTCACGATAACATAGTCGAGCGCAGGCTCAAAGTAGGCAGTCGTAGTTCCTGTGATGGCGTTGGTCAACTCGTCGAGGTTGTACCCGATTGCCAGCTTCGCCGCGATCTTTGCGATCGGATATCCGGTCGCCTTTGACGCCAGCGCGGATGAACGCGATACCCGTGGGTTTATCTCGATACCAATAATTTCGTCGTAGTTCTCCGGGTTCAGCGCAAACTGCACATTACAACCTCCCGCAAACTTGCCGATTCCGTTCATCATCAGGATTGCGAGGTCACGCATCTTCTGATACGTCGTATCCGGCAATGTCATAGCCGGTGCAACGGTAATTGAGTCCCCGGTGTGAATTCCCATCGGGTCAAAGTTTTCAATCGAGCAAATGATGATAACATTCCCGATGCTGTCTCTCAGCAGCTCCAGCTCGTATTCCTTCCAGCCAAAAATGCTCTGTTCCACCAGTACCTCGTGAATCGGCGACGCGTGCAGGCCGCGATCCAGGGCATCGTCGAAGTCTTCCGGATTTTCCACGAATCCTCCGCCAGTACCTCCAAGAGTAAAAGAAGGCCGGATAACGAGTGGAAACCCAATCTCCTGCGCAATCTCCTTTCCCATCAGGAAGGACGTTGCAGTGGCGCCTTTGCAGACACCCACACCTAACTCCTTCATCTTAAGGCGGAACTTCTCTCGATCCTCGGTTGTCTCAATCGCTTTTATGTCAACACCGATGATCCTGACACCGTAGTGTTGCCAGATACCAGCCTGATCACAGTCAATGCATAGGTTAAGAGCCGTCTGGCCGCCCATCGTCGGTAGAACGGCGTCGATATGATGTTTCTCGAGGATCTCCCGGATAGACTTCTTGGTCAGCGGTTTCAGATAAACATGATCAGCCGTTACCTTGTCGGTCATGATCGTTGCCGGATTCGAATTGATCAGCACGACCTCGATACCCTCTTCACGCAACGATCTTGCGGCCTGGGAACCCGAGTAGTCAAACTCACATGCCTGACCAATAACGATCGGGCCACTACCTATGATTAGTACTGAACGAATACTTCTATCTCTTGGCATCGGTGGTTGGGAAAGGGATAAACAAAATTGCGCAAAAATATACCAGAATTGTCGGATTAACAGGGTTCGACGATTTTTTTTGAAGGATTTTGCACTTGAATCACCGATCCTTTTTTTCGCGACAGAACTATCGTTTGAAAACGCTCACTAACCCTTCGATTTCAGGAACTTCCGCAGGTGATGTCCGCTCTTCACGAAATACAGTCCTGCCGGAAGCTGGCGAACGTCGATAACCAGTATCATCGTAGTTTCGTGCGCCGCAATCTGATGGCTTTGGAAGACTCTTCCGGTCAGGTCAACAATTTCGATCGTGATTGTTTGATTAGACACGTCGTGGAGATCGATGAACAACTCATCCGTGGCGGGAATGGGGTATACATCCATGCCATGCGAATTCGGATCTTCGATTGATGTCACCGGCGGCTGAATGGCCAGGTTGTCGATTGCCCAGCCCCAGCCGTTGGCGAGCTGATCGGCGAACAGGCGGAAACGGATCAACACCTCGTCGCCCTCCGAAAAGTCGCCGCTCGCCAACATGTCGATAGTTTTTTGCTGAAACAGGGTCGGATCGCCTGCTGCGGTAGAGTTGTCACCCGACATGCTGGAATTGTATCGCGTTAGCCACGCAGTGTGCGCACGCGAGTCGTATCCAGGCGCAAGCGCTTTCCAGGTAACACCCCCGTCGGACGACCCTTCTACCACCGCGTAATCGTAAAACCCCTGGTCGCCAAAGACGCTCCCGATCTCCCCTGGCTCGACGAGCACGATCTGATCAAAGCGGATGATCGGGTTTTCGCCGCTGATGCGGATGGGTATCTGAAGCTGATACGTATAGTGGCTTTCACTGTTCGGTCCACTTCCGTTTTGATACGGATGATTCGAATGAATTGCCCCATTGTAGAAACCCGAGGGTGTGAGAATGCTGAATGCATCCCCAAAGAAGTCCGTCGACGGCGCGTCAAAATCGTTGAAGTATGATTCCCTGACCGGTAGGAGTCCCGTTACCTGAACAAAATAGAAGTCCTCTACAGGATCGATCGCGATATTCTCCAGAGCCGCGATATCCCTGGCAATCAGCCGGTAGCGGACTTCATCGTCCACGGCCGCTGAACCAAGTTGGATGGCAACGGTGTATTCGTCAGGCAAGGTGCCCTTCTCCATTACTGAAGTCAGGATGCTACCGCCGTTCACGCTGTATTCAACGACTACCTCGGCGATGCCTTGGTTGTCGGTCACCTGGGCAGTTAAGACCAGCGCGTCGTTTTCGCCCACATGTCGAACTGGAGAATGGACAATTTCCGGCGGCGTTTCATCACGCCCGATACGAAAGTAATGCAACCCCTGCTCAGGTTGACTTGCCACGGGCCGCCGAATTCCCGGGTTCGTGAACAGTCTTCCGTCAACATCGTCAACGGTGATATAATAGGCATACGCCATGTCGGATGTTGTTCCCGGAAGCTCAGCTTCAAAGTTGTCGGATGGCCCGCTCGGCGCCATGTTGACGGTTGCGTACTGACTACCATCCGATGTGTAATGCAGGCGTACCGTGGTCGGATCGTACCCATTATCACTGACGATGCGAGCGCGGACCGGGTAAGGCTGGCCATCTTTTCGCTCCGTATCGCGGAGTACCTGATGATCAATAAGCGTGTACACCCATCCCATGTCAGCAAGACTTGCCATCAACACTTCCCCGGGGGCGTGAATGGATTCTGCAAATGCGATATGAGGCGTCATCAGACGGTCGGCATCGTCTGGTCCGCTGAACGTAACCTCGTCGAGGTGTGAGATGCTCGAACCGCTGTTAAAAGGTGAAGGCGAGTAAAGCTTTGGTCTAGTCCCATCAAGCAGCACTTCGGTCAATGGACTGTTGAAATAGAGTTGCGAGCTCTGCAACTCTGCTGCGAGCGCGGGTGACGGCGACTGAAAATCGCGGACAAGGTTGGCGTTGCCCTGGTTTTCTACGAACAGATCGAATATAAATGGAAGGGTTGATGTTCCGCTCTGAAGGCCCACAGTCCCGTCGGCCCCTCGTACGTTATAGGTGTCGGTATAACCGAGGCCATGCGCGATCTCGTGGAGAACAATCGTTACCAGATCCATTCGCCCGGAAGGTGTGTTGCCATCAGTGCCAAAATACCAGGCTGCATTGCTGTTGAACGTTGCAAATATGTCCGGCTCAGATGTGCCGTTGATCTCGTGGCCGACAATTTTCTCAGCAAGCGCAACGGGGTAGAAGACATTCATAAATTGTTCGCCACCGAAATTGGCATATGCACTCCCCCAAATAGCCTGGCCAAGTACCCCGGCCGCAAGGGGACGCCATTCAGCCTGTATCCTGATCGGCACAGATGATGTCAGCTCCGTTTCCCATATCTCCACTGCATATTGAAAGGCGTCTCTCGCTTCTCCATTCGCTGGAAAATTGATGTATTCGACCTGGATAGTTGCACTCCTGGTCCGACCGGCGCCGTGCTGTCGTAGCTGCCTGACCTTGTCGGAAAGGCCGATGCGAACATGCTCGTCGTCAAAACTCTGGTAACAGACGATTGGCTTTCCGGGCTTGATGCTCATCAGTTCCTGACATTGACCAGGGTCGATGCGGCAAAGGATAAACACCAAAGGGAAAACGAAAGCCCTCATAGGAATTGAAGATTACTTCTTCCGAAAAAACACATGCCTGATCTGACAGGCACTTTAACGCGGGCTATCCTGCGTTTTGCGCAACGGCTATTACTGCATTCCAAACTCTGAAGAGATTCTTGTAGCAGATCTTTTCGATGTGTTCATGCGAGTAACCGCGTCTGAGCAGTTCTGCTATCAGGTTCGGATAAGCAGATACATCCTTAAGGCCAAGAGGAAGACTATCTCCTACACCGTCGAAGTCTGAGCCAATGCCCACGTAATCGATTCCAACAAGTTTGACTACGTGGTCAATGTGATCCGCGACGCGAGCGACGTCGGAGAATAATTCTCTGTGCTCCTTTCCAAACTGCGCGATGATCGGCTGGGCTGCCGAGTCGCGTGAAGTCAGATTTTTCGCTTTAAGAATTGACTGGAGAGAATCACGCAATGACAAGTTCTGCCGTGCAGTTGAATCGAGGAACGAAGCACCGAAGTTGATCTGGATGACGCCTTCATTCTTTGCAAGAGCTCGGATCATATCGTCACTCATGTTGCGTTCGAAACCAGGTGTAAAAGCCCGGCAGGAAGAATGCGAAGCTATTGCCGGGGCTTTGGCTATCTTCATGACATCGTAGAAAGCGCTGTCAGACACATGCGAGATGTCCACCATGATACCCAGCCTGTTCATCTCTGCCACTACCTGTTCACCGAAGGGACTTAATCCGTTCCAGGTCGCCGTGGTGTCGTAAGACGAGTCGCAGATCTGATTGTCGCGTGAGTGCGTTAGCGTGATGTAGCGTATGCCGCGATCATAAAAGTATTTTACGTTAGCCAGGTCGCGCCCAAGCGGTGCGCCGTTTTCCATGCCCAGAGGAAGAGATATCTTACCCTCGGCACTATTTCGCACGATGTCATCCGGTGTTCGCGCAAGCGCAAACTTGTCGGAAAGTTCGTGTGTAATTCCTTCGATCATGTTGATCAGGTTATCGGCGAGCTTCTTACCCATATCCGGGTTCCGCTGCTGGACGGCAGGAATATAGATCGACATAAATGGAGCATCAAGGCCGCCCTTCTTCGCCCGTACATAATCGAAGTCGCCTTCGGGTGTGCTGACAGGAATGCCGAGGTACTCGCGTTCGAGGCGAAAATTCTTGATGCCGAGACGATACGGAAGATCGACATGTCCATCTACGATAATGAAAGTCTGTGCTAGTGAGTCAGCCACACGCGTGATATCCTCCTCACCCGGTAGCGCGACCGGTCGATCAGCTTTCTGGCATGCTCCGAAGGAGCAGGCGATAGCGAACACAATTCCAATTTTCAATCTCATAGCGACAAAGAAAGTGTAATTATCGCAAAACTTCTTCATTTTAGCCGCACAGATCGGACACATCGATCATACGCAAATTGATTCGCCAAGAGGACCTTCCGATAATCACCCGCTCGCAGCTTGCCTTGAGAAACGGGCAGGACAAACCCGAGATCTGGGTAGCCTATAACAATCTCGTATACGATGTCACATCTTCGCGGCTTTGGATGCGCGGAAAGCACTATGAGCACTGGGCAGGGCAGGACCTTTCGGACGAACTGAAAGACGCACCACACACGGAGAAAGTGTTCGATCGATTCCGGGTCATCGGGAGGCTTAAGATTTAGCAGGTTATTTAAAACGCACGGAGCACACGTTTTTGCCAATTCCATCCAACGTTATAGCTTTGCGAATTACTGAAGTAGAACATTCCGGGGTGAACCAGAGATGATTTTAATAGCGGATAGCGGCGGATCCAAGACCGACTGGAGACTCGTTCAGGCAAATGGCGATATAGAACAGGCAACTTCGCCTGGGTTCAATCCCTATTACCAGCCGATCGATGATCTCAACAGAATGATTCAAAATTTCATTCTTCCAACAATCTCGGGGGAGCAGCGAGTAGAAGAAATCTATTTTTACGGCGCCGGGGTATCATCTGAAAAGAATCAACTGACTATCAAGAACGCTTTTCTCGAATTCTTTCCGCATGCACAGGTGGAGATCGGATGGGATCTTCTGGCAGCCGCGCGTGCGCTATGTGGCAAGGAACCGGGCATCGCGTGTATCATGGGAACAGGATCAAACTCCTGTTCGTACGATGGAAAACATATTATTGATAACGTAGCCAACCTCGGATGGATACTCGCGGACGAAGGTTCAGGAGCAAACATCGGCAAACAGTTCCTCGTTGACTATCTTCGAAAGAAATTACCCGACACACTCGCCAAGCAGTTCCATCAGCGCTTTCCGTATACGCGCGAGGAGTTCCTCGAGAAAGTGTATCAGGAGGAAAAACCCAGTGCATTCCTCGCGAGTTTTGCCAAGTTCATTTTTCAACACCTTAAGGAACCGTACTGCTATCAGTTGATCTATTCGAGTTTTGCCGAGTTCTACGAAAACAATGTTATGAAGTATGAGAACTATCAGAACCTGAAAGTACATTTCACGGGTTCAATAGCGTTTTACTTCAGCGACATCCTGCGCCAGGTGGCCAACGATAAGGGCATCACAGTAAAGAATATCCTTGAAGGACCCATCGCAGGTCTCTCTTTATACCACACGCAAAAGGCGTAGCTATCCCTCGTATGTCTGTTACCGAATCATCGTCTGCGTACAACGATCTCGAGAAGATGAGTGTTCGCGAACTTCTCGTGAACATGAACAAGGAAGATCAGTCAGTGCCACTCGCTATTCAGAAGGTCATTCCGGCAATTGAACGTCTCGTAGAGGAGGTAGTAGCGAGAATGCAAGGCGGTGGTCGGCTTTTCTATATCGGTGCTGGGACCAGCGGACGCCTGGGTATACTGGATGCCTCCGAAATCCCGCCGACCTATGGCATGCCCCATGGTCGGGTTGTAGGACTAATTGCCGGCGGGGACGCCGCAATCCGAAAGGCAGTGGAAGATGCCGAAGATGACTTTGTGCAGGCTTGGAAAGATCTTCGGGAACATGAGATCAGCAGCCAGGACTTCCTGATTGGAATCGCTGCCAGCGGCCGTACGCCGTATGTGATCGGTGGGCTGAGAGACGCGCGAACACACGGAGTGGCGACCGGCTGCATTGTGTGTAACACAGGATCAGAAGTGGCCAGGCATGCAATGTTCCCTGTCGAGGTAGTCGTGGGCCCGGAATTTGTCACGGGAAGTACACGTATGAAATCGGGAACTGCACAGAAGCTGGTGTTGAACATGATCTCGACAGCAGCCATGATCCGACTGGGTCGTGTGAAAGGCAACAAGATGGTCGACATGCAACTTACGAATGAGAAACTCGTCGACCGTGGCACGCGTATGGTGATGGAGGAACTGTCGATTCCCGCCGACGAAGCCGAACGATTGCTGAAGGAATTCGGTTCTGTGCGAAAAGCAGTGGAAAGCCGAAGAGGGCATGCATGAAATTGAACCTTATCACAACTGGCTGAAATATTATGACCCGGCCACCGACGACCGGTCACCCTTCTTTGGCAAGGAATACAATTACGACGTCTATTCCGATACCATCTACGGTTACTACATCGATCCCGCGTGGGACTACATGGGATCCGAGACGCTATACATCAAAATCCTCTATGCCGATTACCACCGTCAGTTCGCCGTAATTGAATTCATCGGCGAATGGAATGACACGATCAATAACGACATCATGCATCTGAAGCGAAACGTGATTGACCTTCTCGTCCACGAGGGTATCAACAAGTTCATTCTGATCGGCGAGAACGTTATGAACTTCCATGGATCCGATGATTGCTATTATGAAGAGTGGTTTGACGACGTGGAAGACGGATGGATAGCCGCTGTTTCGTTTCCGGAATTCGTCGAATCGGAATTCCGCAAATACAACATTGATCACTACGTTAACATGGGTGGAACGCTACAGATTGATCGCTGGCGAACGATGCACCCGAATACCTTTTGCGACATGGTGACAGCGCTGATCCAACGCCGTCTCGGCGCGTGATCTCCTCGGCTACCTATTATAGTAGGCTTAACTGCACGTTGCTGACGAGTACGTCCAGCGGCACAAGGTAATCGCGTCGAGTTTTCACCTCGTGACAGAGAACCCGCGTGCGGCGGATTTTTCCTTTCTTGAAGAATTTACCCTGAAAGCGGAATATACTTCCCTCCGGTATATCCGAAAGCGTCGCATACATCGCCGCGTTCTTGTCGTACTGCCGCAGTACACGGGTTAGGTCAGAGTCAGCAAACGAGCTTGCCTTTGGGTTTACCATGTGCCGTTCCAACTCGACGAGGATATCTTCTTCAAAGACTGATCGCGACATCACCGGATGCATGAGCAGTCGAAATGCCGATTTCCACTCCTCACCATGAGGGTCAACCCGGTTCCCGTGGCGGCGATGGACGCGAAGGTGAGCCACCTCGTGGATATAAGTTATGACGAACAGATATGGATTCAGTTCGTGATTTAGGGTGATTCGCGGGTGCGCGAGATTGTTTCGCGTGGTAAAGTCACCAACCTTTGTCTGGCGGGTTCGGGTTATCTTGAGTTGAAAGGGAGTCTCGCACCAGAGTTGGTAGCAATAAGAAAGGGCTGTGGGCGGCACGTGCGCTTCGAGGATTGAGTAGATCTTATCCGCCTGCATAATATTCTCCAAATACACTAATCTGCGTAACGTTAGCACCGATCGCGGAGAAAAGCAAGAAGGCTGATGTGGGACCGTGGCCATCATTTATGAAATTGATCAAGATATTCCTTGAAGATGAAATAGCGATTGCGTTTGAATCCTGTCATTTCCTTCAAGATGTTTAATCTCATGAAATCGTCTATGATCTTATAAGCAGACACCAGCGAGATATCCAGTCTGTCGGCAACGTCCTGCGCATTAACGAGAGGCTGGGTAAAAAGATAATCCAGGAGTTTTTTTGCGTTTGGAATCTTTCTTCCCAATCCAATTATCCGGGTGCCTTGACAATCATGCCTAAGTTGCATGATTTGTTGCAAACTCTTGGCCGCGATTTCACTAGTTTGATTCACAGCTTCAAGGAAGAACTTGATCCACTGACCTAAGTCATTCGTTCTTCTCACACCCATAAGATTGTCATAATATAGCCCCTTGTGCTTCTCAAAAAAGTCGGACAGATAAAGGATTGGCTTTTCAAGGATCTTTTGACTGATCAGATACAAAGTTATCATTAGCCTACCTATCCTTCCGTTGCCATCTAGAAAGGGGTGAATCGTCTCAAATTGGTAATGCACAATTGCAAT
>JBIQJZ010000340.1:0-1752 GCA_044507115.1 Flammeovirgaceae bacterium
GATGAATGAAATAAGTGTATCTATTATTATGCCTTTCAAGTTGAAGCAGCTTCCATTCCCGTCACGCTCTCCGTAGAGGCGTCAGAATTGCCGTTTGTTATGTCGAGAAAGCGCCACAACCGACTACCACACTAGATGTGGTATGATATCTTTTGCCGACATACAAACGATAAACGTATTGACTATGCGACTACTATCAACAAGGACTCATGGGGTAATGGATTACCTGATGGGCGTATTGCTAATAGCTGCCCCCTGGATTTTTAATTTTGCAAGAGGAGGAGCAGAGACGTGGGTGCCGGTTGTCCTAGGTATCGGGATGATCATATACAGCCTGATGACCGACTATGAGTATAGCATCGCAAAAATTATCTCCATGCGAACTCACCTTACAATTGACCTGGTCAGTGGTATTTTTCTCGCGATATCGCCCTGGCTTTTTGGATTCAGTGAAATCGTGTACTTGCCTCATGTGATTTTCGGTATACTCGAAATTGGCGCATCTATGATGACCGAGCGCTCGTCAGCAGTGGCGCACACGCGTCCTCAGCACGGTCATACACATTAACTGGACTGAAAGAACGTAGGAGGTCGGGTTTAACCCCGGCCTTTTTTGTTTAGAGTGTCTGAAGATTCCGCGAACCGGGAAATTGCGACCTCCGGTAGCAAGGTAGGCTAGTCCGAGCGTTTTGCGCGCGCATTGCGTGTTTGAGGCCAATATTTTATTCATAGAGTCCCTGAGTTGTTGGTGACGTCGGAAAGCAGTAAAATTGGAGCTTCGTTCCGCAGTGATGAATGATGAAAAGAAGTCCGTGATAACCATTAAGGTTGGATCCAATGTTATCACCAACGCGCAGGGTTTGCCCGACGTTCAGGTTATCTCCGATATCGCACAGCAGATTAAGGGACTGCGGGACCGGGGTCATCGCGTAATACTGGTTAGCTCCGGTGCTGTCGCTGCCGGACGCAGTGTTTACCAGTTTCCCCGGAAGACAGATACGGTCGTCCAGCGCCAGGTCCTGGCTTCTCTGGGCCAAGTCAAACTGATCTCATTATACGACAAGGCATTCGAGGGTCAGGGTATCCGTTGTGCGCAGGTGCTCGTGACGAAAGAAGACTTCAAGAGCCGACAGCACTACCTCAACATGCGGAACTGTATCTCTGCTTTGTTGAGTCACGACATTGTTCCTATACTGAACGAGAATGATGTGGTATCAGTCACTGAGCTGATGTTTACTGACAATGATGAATTGGCTGGATTGGTCAGCGCAATGATGGACACCAACCTGCTTGTTATTCTTACGAATGTCGACGGTATTTACGACGGCGATCCTTCACAGTCGGGGACATCCGTCATCCACGAGTATGATTCGAAACAGATACGGCTCGCGGAGATCGCCACCACCCGGAAATCGGACTTTGGGAGGGGCGGAATTCTTACAAAATGCCAGACTTCCGAGAAGATTGCGGGCATCGGCGTTCCGGTCCACATTGCGAACGGAAAGACCAGTAACATCGTTCTTCGGATAGTTGATGGAGAGCGGATCGGCACACGTTTCCCCGCCAAGCGCCTGGCTTCGAGTTTCAAGAAGTACATGGCGCACGCTTACGAAGAAGCGAAAGGGAAAGTGATTGTCAATGAAGGTGCCAAGAATGCTTTGCTGGCGAGTACGGCGCATAGCCTTCTTCCGGTAGGAGTTGTACAGGTCGTAGGAAAATTCCGGAAGGGTGACCTTATCAAGATACTGGATG
>JBIQJZ010000128.1:0-6032 GCA_044507115.1 Flammeovirgaceae bacterium
CTATCAATCAACGCTACACCAACTACTCTCCCAAAAGCTGACCACGCTGGACGAAGAGAATCCCTTTGTGCTGCGGGATCGCCTGGCGTCCTATGCTATTCGGAAAGGATATGAATCTGATCTCGTCTGGAAGGAGATTTACGCCCTTATTCCGAAATAGGACTGAGAAAGTCAGACGTTGAGATTTGCCCTTCGGAGTTTGAAGTTCTGACCCAGATACACTTTGCGCACTAGCGGATCGTTTGCGAGATCTTCCGCCGTACCTGACTTAAACAATTTACCATCCACCATGAGATATGCCCGATCTGTAATGGATAGTGTTTCATCGACGTTGTGGTCAGTTATAAGAATCCCGATATTCTTCAGCTTCAACTTTGCAACGATCAGCTGGATTTCCTCGACAGCGATCGGATCGACGCCGGCAAACGGCTCATCCAGAAGAACAAACTTCGGATCTACTGCGAGTGCGCGCGCAATCTCTGTTCTTCGCCGTTCTCCACCCGACAGTGACATCCCGAGGTTCTTTCGCACTTTTTGCAGACTGAATTCCTCTATCAGCTGATCCGTCTTTTCCTTCCGTTGCTGCTTTGAATAGTCGCGCATTTCTAATACGGCAAGAATATTCTCCTCGACCGTCAGCTTTCGGAAAACGGAAGCCTCCTGCGCCAGATAACCAATGCCGCGTTTTGCGCGCTGATACATAGGAAGTCCCGTAATGTCTTCGTCTTCGAGAAATATGTTGCCTTCGTTCGGCTTGATAAGACCGACGATCATATAGAAACTCGTTGTTTTCCCCGCTCCGTTTGGGCCGAGTAGTCCGACGATCTCGCCTTGCTCGACCCGCACGGAAACGTCATTAACGACGGTGCGCGCCTTATACTTCTTAAACAGGTGTTCTGCGCGAAGAGTCATCACTGATCAAATTTAATATCCTTGATACGCAATTGTATGGATGTGGTTCCATTGTACACGTTTTCCTCGATGGTAAAAGCCATGCTGAAGAAGTCTGTGTTGGCAACGGATTGGTAAACGTGTGCCATATCAAACCCGATAGCCTGGAGTACGTTCCGTCCACCTTTCTGGCCGACCAGGAACCGAATGTGCCTGTCTTTGAGACACGACAGCGAACCAGAGACAAAGAGATCGCTGGCGGCAAATACCGGCTTCGAATTATCTGGCCCAAACGGCCCCATTTGTTTTAACACATTCACAAATTTCAGGTTCACGGCATCAAGCAATATATTGCTATCAATCTCAATCACCGGCGTCATCATGTCCGTTGTCAGCGTCGCGGAAACGACTTCCTCGAAGCGTCGCTGAAATGCTTCCAGGTTGCTGGCGTCAAGGGTCAGCCCTGCGGCGTACTTGTGGCCGCCGAATTTCTCAAGCAAATCACTGCAGCTCAGAATCGCCTGATACAAGTCAAACCCACTAACACTTCGCGCAGAGCCGGTGATCTTGTTGTTTGATTCCGTCAAGATCACAGTTGGTCTGTAAAAGCGCTCGATACACCGAGCAGCAACTATGCCAATGACTCCTTTGTGCCAGGTATTCTTGAAAAGAACAGTCGATTTCAGCGGTTTGATCCGATCATTGGACTCAATCATGGCCAATGCCTCTTCTGTAATCGAAGAATCGAACTCCTTTCGCTGCTCATTCTTGAGATCGAGTTTTGCGGCAAGCGCTGCTGCCTCGCTGTCTGTTTCGGCAATTAACAAATCGACGGCGGCGCTTGCATGTGCTACGCGACCCGCGGCATTGATCCTGGGACCAAGTGTAAATACCACTCCTGAAATATCCAGTTCATTCTTGATTCCGGCGACTTCTTTGAGAGCCTTGAGACCGGGGAGCGGGTTTTCGTTCAGCTTACGGAGTCCGTAAAATGCAAGCACGCGATTCTCGTCTACAATCGGAACGACGTCGGATGCAATACTGACTGCCACGAGATCGAGAAAGTCGAACACCTCCGTTTCATCCCGGTAGCGCCGTGCGAATGCCTGCATCAGCTTAAAGCCGAGACCGCATCCGCTCAATTCAGGACAAGGATAGTTGCAGTCTGCGCGCTTCGGGTCGAGCACTGCCACCGCTTCGGGAATGTCTTCCCCGGGAAGGTGATGATCGCAAATAATAAAATCTACGCCTTTGTTAGCTGCGAGGCGAACGAGCTCGGATGATTTGATACCACAGTCGAGTGCGATCACAAGGCGGTAGTTGTTGTCCGCCGCGTACTCCACTCCTGCAAGTGAAACACCATAGCCTTCAGCGTAACGGTCGGGGATGTAGATGTCACAGTTCGTATGGAACCGACGCAAATACTTGTACACAAGTGACACCGCAGTTGTTCCGTCAACATCGTAGTCTCCGTAGATCAGGATTTTTTCTTCCCGATCTATCGCAGTCTTCAATCTGTCGACAGCCCTGTCCATATCCGTCATCAGGAATGGATCATGAAGATCTGCCAGCGAAGGGCGAAAGAATTTCTTCGCGCTATCGAAGTCGGTGATTCCGCGCTGAAGCAGAATGCTTGTAAGAAATGGATTTGTGTTGATGGACTTTGAAAGCCGTTCGATTTCCTCCCGATCGGGGGTCTTCCTGAATATCCAGCGCTTCTGCATCAACTATGGTTCTTCGAAGAGAATTGTGCCGCCGTCACCAGGACGTCCGTATGAGCCATCGTTTCCGTTCGGACCTGACCTGCCGTGCTTCCGGCCTGGTCCTAGTCCAGGCTGACCCCCAGCTCCGCGGATTCCGCCATACCCAAAGGAGCCACCGTTTTGTTTTACGGTAAGAACATTTCCGACGAGCGCGCGAACGATGATCGCATCACGACCGCCGATAGTGAGCACACCGCCGCGACCGCCGTCGCCGCCCATGCCACCGTTGCCTCCGGAGCCACCTTCACCGCCGTAGCAGTGCTGTGTACCCGGACTACCTCCGCCACCTTCGCCACCGTTGCCACCATCACCGCCATCACCTCCCGACAGATCAATTGTCAGCTTACCTTTTATCTGAATCTTATCGATATACAAAAACAAATCGGTGCCCGATCCTCCGCTCAATCCTTTTAGTCCGTTGCGCCCCGGGCTTCCATCACGGCACGGCCCCGCAGGGGTCTGCCCGTTCACGCCATCCGATCCCCTTTTTCCGTTGATACCACTACCATCGATAACACAGTGGTTTCCGAAAATCGCGACGTTTGTTCGAATAAAGTTTTCAGACTTTAGTCCATTGAGCCGGATCGTTGAAGAATCCATCATGACTAGTGAGTCGGCTACGAGAATATCAGTAGAGTCCATGATGTAAACTTCGTGAGGTTTGATCACGAGTTTACTTACCCTGACCTGTGCTTCCACGCCGAGGCAACAACAGAAGAAAAACAGAAAGGCCACTCTACTCATTCCCACAAAATTAACCCGTTAATAACCTTGGACAAGCCCCCGCGAAGATGCGTCCGGATCTTCTTATACCAGCTATTAACACCTGTTAACTTTACCAACGTTCAAATTGCAAAGTACAGTGCCTTCGTACGCGTTTTTTTCTTAAGCGGGGTTCAAAACAAAAAAGCAGCGGTGTTGACGCTGCTCTTAAGTATCAATATTGTTCGTTTTAGTTGACGGCTCCTTCCGGTTTCTCCGCCACAACTCCCTCGAGCACATCTTTAATTTCCACACGCTGCCCATCGCGATACGGCACAATCCAAGCGTCCTTCACACCCATTTCGCGCATGTACTTCTTAAACTCATCGGCTTCCCAGTAATCCCTGAAAATACCTATGGTGATCCGCTGCGGTTCATCTTGTTTTACTTCGCCACCAAGATTGGGATTGTTGTCGAAGTACTTTTGGAGATCCTTGTTCTTGAACGCACCGATTTGCACTTTAAAAACGACGCCTTGCGAATAATCCATCTCGTTTATTACAGGCGTTGACTTCAACTGTGCAAGCTCCGCGCGAGTGCTTGTTAACTGAGCACGCGCCTGAGCGAGTTGATCCTCCAGGTCGGCAATGCGGGCGTCCTTGTTGCTCATCGTTCGTTGCAACTGTGTGAGTCGATCGTTGAGCGATGACACCTGTCCTTCTGCAGATTCCTTGTCTTCGGTGAATTGCTTCAGATTAGCCGGGTTCTTGGCGAATTCCTTGGCTTTCTTCTTCCACTCCTTTTTTTCCTGCTTGGAGAGCTGAGCATAACTTTGAGAAGCTGAAAAAATCAAAGCCAGACAAAAAAATAAAACAAGTCTGTTGTTCATATACATTAAAAGTTGAGTTTCACGCTAGGTACGACGGCCCAAACTCGCTGCCGCACAATGCCTTAATTAAAATAAAAGTACGAATATTTTTCGGATTTAAAATAGCACCCCTACGCGCCCAGGCTA
This sequence comes from Flammeovirgaceae bacterium, assembly GCA_044507115.1. Taxonomy (GTDB): domain Bacteria; phylum Bacteroidota; class Bacteroidia; order Cytophagales; family Cyclobacteriaceae; genus Chryseosolibacter. The sequence goes on from JBIQJZ010000128.1 coordinate 4,372, forward strand.
CCCACCATGTTCTCCGGCCTGACCCAGGCGTCAAACTGCTCCGACGTCAGCAGGCCCAACTCGATCGCAGCCTCCCGGAGCGTCTTGTTTTCCTGGTGTGCCTTCTTCGCAATTTTTGCTGCATTTTCATAGCCGATGTGCGTGTTCAGCGCCGTGACCAGCATCAGTGAGTTCTCGAGATGCTGACGGATTACAGGCTCATTTGGAACGATGCCCTCCGCACATTTGTCATTGAACGAGACGCAGGCATCTCCAAGGAGCGTGGCGGATTGCAACACGTTCGCCGCAATTACGGGCTTGAAGACGTTCAGCTCAAAGTGGCCCAACGACCCACCTATGGTCACTGCCGTGTCATTTCCAATCACCTGTGCGCACACCATTGTCAAGGCTTCCGGTTGGGTCGGATTGACTTTCCCCGGCATGATCGACGAGCCAGGCTCGTTGTCCGGGATAACGATCTCCCCGATCCCACAGCGCGGTCCGGAGCTGAGCATGCGAATGTCATTGGCGATCTTCATAAGGGAGACCGCGGCGCGCTTCAACGCTCCCGATAGTTCGACCATGGCATCGTGCGCTGCCAACGCCTCGAATTTGTTCGGCGCAGTCACGAAGGGGAGGCCCGTCAGTTCGGCAATCTTTTTCGCTACCAACACGTCATAACCCTTTGGCGTATTAAGACCGGTACCCACTGCTGTTCCCCCGAGTGCCAACTCACGCACTGATTCAAGGGCGGCGCGGATCGCCTTCATTCCATTATCGATCTGTTGCACATACCCCGAGAACTCCTGACCGAGGGTCAGCGGAGTAGCATCCATGAAATGGGTACGTCCAGTCTTGACGATGGCCATAAACTGATCAGTTTTCTTCGCAAGCGTGTCGCGGAGTTTCTGCATTCCCGGAAGGGTGACTTCCACTACCTGTTTGTAGGATGCGATGTGCATGGCAGTCGGAAATGTGTCGTTCGACGACTGAGATTTGTTCACATCGTCGTTGGGGTGCAGCACCTTCTTCTCATCGGTGAGTTTGCCTCCCTGCATAACATGTGCGCGATAGGCAATCACCTCGTTTACATTCATGTTGCTCTGCGTGCCGGACCCGGTCTGCCAGATGACCAGTGGAAACTCGGAGTCGAGTTTGCCCGCGAGTATCTCATCACAGGCTTTTGCGATCAGATCCCTCTTCCCCGCATCGAGGACCCCGAGTTCGTGATTCGCCAGGGCGGCCGCCTTCTTCAAATAGGCAAATGCGTGGATGATCTCCCGGGGCATACTGGCCTCCGGCCCGATCTTGAAATTATTCCTTGAGCGCTCAGTCTGCGCTCCCCAGTATTTGTCGGCGGGGACTTTCACCTCGCCCATGGTATCCTTTTCTATGCGATAGTTCATAGTGTGCAATTAAGCAACAAAAATTGGGAAAGTACAGCAGGAACAAGGAGATCAGGGATACGATACGGGCGTTCAGTTATCTCCCGATCGAAAATACTTGTCTTCATCAAACTCATCTCCCTCTTCGTCCATAAGCGGACGGGGAATTGCGTTGATCTGAAGTATCTTGAATTCTGTGCGGCGGTTCTTCTGACGACCCTCCGGATTATCCGTACCATCCGGGTTTGTGTTCCGCGCAATGGGCTGTAGTTCACCATAACCTTTGGCGACGAGTCG
>JBIQJZ010000128.1:6042-10719 GCA_044507115.1 Flammeovirgaceae bacterium
AATCAGGTAGTTTACGGCAGACTGTGCGCGGCGTTGCGAGAGATTCTGGTTATACTCAACACTTGCGATACTATCCGTGTGCGAACTCAGCTCGATATTAATCTCTGGGTTGTCAATTAGAATCTGCACAAGTTTGTCAAGTTCAACCGCGGCGTCGGGCCGGATGTTTGCGCTATCCAGATCGTAATAGATGTTCTCCAATACGAAGATCTTGTTGAGCTCCATTTTATCAAGCACGATAGTCGTATCAAGTGTCACGTTCGTAACCAGCTGCGTCAACTTCGTAACGTCAACAGCTTTACCCTTGGTGGTAAATGACTGGCGTTTCACGAGATAGCCATCCGTTTCACCTACGAGTTCGTAGTCCTCATCTTCGTATACGCGAAAGAAGAATTTCCCATCAGTTCCGGTGACATAGTCCTGCATCAAGTCGCCCTCGCCATCCAGCAGTGACACGCGAGTATTCGGCAAGACGCGCAATCCCGAACTGTCGGGAGTATAGGTAATACCCTGCAGGTAGTAGTTCACGACCCTGAGATCCGGATCTTCGTTCACGAATGTGTAGATATCGTCGTCGCCTTTTCCACCCTCGCGATTAGAAGTGAAAAAACCGCGGTCGGCACGGAATAGAAAAATGCCGAAGTCATCTCCGGTCGAGTTTACCGGCTCACCGAGATTCTCAACTACTGTCTTGCCTCCTGAACGCTTGACCACGAAGATGTCGAGTCCACCGAAGCCGGGGTGGCCATCAGATGCAAAGTAGAGTTTTGAATCGTCGGCAACATAGGGGAACATTTCGTTCCCGGGAGTATTGATTTCGGGACCGAGATTTCGGACCCGCGAGAACCTACCGCGCGAGTCCATTACCGCCGAGTAGATATCCAATCCACCATAGCCGGCGACATTTCGCGCACGGCTCTTGCGGTTTGAAGCAAAGTAAAGAGTCCGGCCATCGGGGGCAAACGCGGGAGAAGAATCCCACGCCTCAGGATCGTTGATGTTCAGCGGCAGCGGTTCGGACCATTTCCCGTTCCGGAACCGCGACATATAGAGATCGACGTCGCTGGCGCCACGACGCTTACCGCTGTTACCTTTCGCAAACACCATCGTCTTCCCATCCGGTGTAAACGTAACGCAGCCGTCGTTTATGTTTTCACTGTTAATGCCCTCCGGCAGCGGAGCAAGTGTGGCGATGTCTACGATCGCGCCGCGAGAAGCAACTTTGTATATGTTCGTGAATGGAGTACCTGTCGCTTCGTAAACTTTTCCGTTGCCTCGCGATGATGTGAAGTACAGCTCGTCATTCAGGTGAAATGGTGCGTACTCGCTCGCCGGGGTATTGATCATTTCGAGATTCCTGACTCGATAGAAACTCGGCTTTTCCCGAAGCTTGGCCAGGTAGTCCAAAGCGGCAATCTTACCTTCAGCCCGCTCGCGCAATCGCTCCGACTCGCCGGTCTTTGCCACTTCCTGCCATACCTTGCGCGCAGCATCGTACTTGCCGTTCATCTCAAGGGATTGGGCATAATAGAACTTTACAGTATCAGGATCGATATCCCGGCCACCGGCTCTTGCATAGTAGGGCTCGGCCTCCTTGAGTCGGTTAGACAACCGGTAAGATTCTGCAACGATGTAGTTGGCTGGTCCGTTATCCGGGTCTTTTTCGAGTTGTTCTTTGACGATGTTTATCGTCGTCTGGTACTTTCCCAGGCGGAAAGCTTTCGTGGCTTTTTTTTCGGAACTGCAGGCAAACAGCAGTGCCACTATCACGACGATAAGACCCGAATTCCTCATAATCTCTATAAAACTACAAACTCATTTCACGTTCGCCAAAGCATTTGGGAGATATCGCTTTACCCAGGTTTCTCCTACTGGTAGCAACCAACGGCTGCCCAGTTCTGCTTTAGTACCCACGAGATTATTGAACGTTAAGGTATGCTCATTTAAGATACCGTCGGTGAATTTTTCTTTGAGGGCATTCAGAGGCCATACCTCGACCTCGTCGTTGCGCAGGAATGCAATGAGGTTACGGTCAAAAAGGTTTAGGTCCAGCCGCGCTTCGATTTCCTTCAGGACTCGGACGGAGCTGTCGATGGAACAGCCACTCGCTGCCTGTCGGCTCTCATCGGCAGCCAGCACAATAAAGCGATTGTACCGGATGCTATAGGACGTGTCCATCGGCGTGCCGTGCACCGCCCACTCGTCGGTGAACGCGCGGAGGGCGGCATCAACAACCTCGCATTCCGCTGCTGTAAGCGCGCGATTAGATTGAAAGACCCATACTCGGGATGTATCCGGAAGTGCTTCAAAAGGAACAAACATGCTTATATAGATTGAGGTATACTAATCGGATAAACCCTGTGCATCCGCGATTAGTTCTGCAAGATCGCGCACCTTCACCCGGCCTTCGACGTTCTTGCTCTTCACGCCATCGCTCATCATGATCATGCAAAAAGGGCATGCCACCGCGATGGTCTCCGCCCCCGTGGACAGGGCTTCTTCTGTGCGTTCGACATTGATGTCCTTCTTTCCCGGTTCCGGCTCCTTGAATACCTGGGCACCCCCGGCACCGCAACAGAGACCTTTCGAACGACTTCGTTTCATCTCGACCAGATCCGCGTCGAGCAACTCAAGAACAGATCTGGGCGCTTCGTAAATATTGTTCGCGCGCCCCAGGAAGCAAGAGTCGTGATAGGTGATCTTCTTTCCTTTGAAGGACCCGCCTTCTTTCAGTTTGATCTTCCCTTCGTTAATCAACATCTGCAGAAAAACAGAGTGATGTACCACTTCATAGTGACCGCCCAATTCCGGGTACTCATTCTTGAGCGTGTTAAAGCAATGAGGACAGGCAGTAACAATCTTTGTGATGCCATACCCGTTGAGCACCTGGATATTATTCATCGCCTGCATCTGAAACAGAAACTCGTTCCCCGCGCGTCGAGCCGGATCACCCGTACAGGTCTCTTCCGTACCGAGCACAGCAAACTTCATCCCGACCGCTTGAAGAATCTTCACAAATGATCGGGTCACCCTTTTGTATCGGTCGTCGAATGATCCGGCACAACCGACCCAGAAAAGAACCTCCGGCGATTCCCCCCGCGCCGCCAACTCAGCCATAGTAGGCACATGCATATCTATATACTTTAGTTTCACTGACCCAGAACCCAGAACCTTGTACCCAGAACCAAGCACCTGGCACCCAACACCTAGTCCCCCTTCGCCCAGTTGAACCGGTCGCCAGGAGAGAATTTCCAGGGAGCAAAGTTCGTTTCAATATTTTGGTACATGCTATTCCATGAGGCAGGTGCACCTGATTCTTCCATCGTCACAAATCTTCTTAACTCAAGGATAATTTCCAATGGATTGATTAACACCGGACACGCTTCAACGCACGCTTGACAACTTGTACAGGCATTGATTTCCTCCTTGGTAATGTAGTCATTCAAGAGTGATTTACCGTCATCGATACCCGGCCCTCCCGTGCGGAGTGACCTTCCAACTTCTTCCATGCGATCTCTCGTGTCCATTATAATCTTCCTCGGCGACAACTTCTTTCCCGTTAAGTGAGCGGGGCACTCGGCTGTGCACCTGCCACACTCCGTACAGGCGTAAGCGCTCATGAGCATGTTCCAGGAAAGATCGTTCACATCCTTCGCACCAAATCTCGCCACCTCGGTTGTGGTGGTTGGCGCCTCCGCCAGCCCCAGCATTGAGCGAACCTCGGCAGTAACCACTGGCATATTCGTCATCTTCCCCTGGGGAGCAAGCCGCGCGAACCACGTGTTGGGGAACGCCATGAAAATATGGAGGTGCTTCGAGTAGGTTACATATACTGCAAACGCGAGGATACCGATAATGTGAAACCACCACGCTACCCGTTCGATGGCCACAAGCACAGCTTCATCAAAGGAGTCGAACGCGGGTATTAGGAAAGAACTAAAGAACAGACGGCCCGTCTGCGGATAGTTGGGACTAGTTCCCTGAAGGAGCTGGTCAGCAGCATTCATTGTGAGAATCGCGATCATCAGCGCGATCTCCGTAATAAGTATGAGGTTGGCATCCAGGCGCGGCCAGCGCGTCATTTCGTATGTCCAAAACCTGCGGATTTTCAGCACGTTCCTCCGGACAAGGAAAATTGCGCAGGAAACCAGGACCGCGACGGCCAGGAACTCAAAAATATTCATCAGTACTGAGTAAAAGGACCCCAGAAACGGCGCGAATATCCGATGGGTACCGGCCAGGCCGTCGATAACAAACTCAAGCACTTCGATGTTGATAACGAGAAAACCAACGTAGACAAAGAGATGAAGAAGTGCGGGGATCGGTCGCTTAAACATCTTCTTCTGTCCGAAGGCAATCAGCAACAAGTTCTTGAGTCGCGCAGACCGGTTGTCGGTTATCACGCCTGACCGACCGAGCCTGATGGTGTTGCGAATAAAAACAACGCGTCTGAAGAGAAAATAACCGGCCGTAACGAGTATGGCGGCAAATGCTAGCTGGGCCATTTGTCAGTAGTCTTGTTCGTCGCTAATTCACGAAATTCCACGTAATAATCCCACCCGTTTTGCACGAAAAGTAAATTTATCTACTTTTGTGCCCCTGCCTTGCGGCGGGAATCTACTATTTGGTGATGTAGCTCAGTTGGTAGAGCAAAGGACTGAAAATCCTTGTGTCGGG
>JBIQJZ010000129.1:0-267 GCA_044507115.1 Flammeovirgaceae bacterium
GACCGGCGCAGCAGCTGTGATGATCAGCTTCTGTGCAATCTCGCAAGATCGGCCTGAGCAGCCGGACAACAACCAGTATCGTCAGCAGCAACAGGATCGCGCGAATGACGCCGCTGACGACGTACAACGCGGTGTTGACAGAGCACAACAAGAAACAGAGCAAGCGCAAGATAACATCCAACGTGAAAGCAATGAATTCCGACAGGACGTTGATCGCGCGGGAGACAGGCTCGAGCAAGCAACTGAAGAAGACGGTCTGAATGCCGA
>JBIQJZ010000129.1:277-10640 GCA_044507115.1 Flammeovirgaceae bacterium
GAACCGTGAGTTCGAATCTGCCGTAACCGGTGAGGAACGACCCGAAGCGCCCGACTTGACTGTCGTGGAGGGTAAAGAAGGTCCAAATAGTGAGGTCGTTTTCGAGTACGAGGGTGAGTACTTCTACGTCGACCGAAACAGCAAGGAGGTTATCAAAGCAGAGCGTTCGGAACTACAGGATGCAAAACATGACCTGATAATTCATGAGAACGGGAACGATGAAAACTCCGAAGCGAGTCCAACGGAAGCGGAACCGCAGTAGGTAATAACGATCCACAGTCGACGGTCCAACGACCGTCGACTGTGTTTTTTTGTTATTTTCCCGAGACGCCAAGTTCCCGTTCGATCTGCTCGAGGGATTTGCCTTTGGTCTCTGGGAGTTTAAGGAACATGACAATGAATCCGAGGACGCAAATAGCGGCGTACAACCAAAAATTCATTGGCCAGCCAAGACTCTCTTTGATGGAAGGAAAAGTATACGTCAGGGAAAAATTTCCGATCCACAGCACCACCGCCGACAACGACATCGCCGCACCGCGGATCCGGTTTGGAAAGATTTCAGCAAGGATAACCCACACAACCGGAGCAAGTGTGAACGAGTATATTGCAACGCTTCCGAGAGTGAGTGCAACGATAGGAACGCCTTGAACACCTACCTGGAACAGGTATCCTTCCACAATGTAAATTGCCGCGAGCACACCAGTACCAAGCAGCATCAACGTCTTGCGACCATATCGATCTACCAGCATGATCGTAAAGATGACCGATACTACCATAACCGATCCGATCACCACAATCTGAAGCATCATTTGCTTCATATTATAGCCCGCCGCAAGGAAAATGTCTGCCGCGTAATAGAAGATCACGTTCATCCCGCACCATTGCTGCAGAATGGCAAGAAAAAAGCCCAGCATCAGTATCTTGAACAGGCCCGGTTCCAGCAACGTGCTGAAGTTGACTCGAGTGACCTCGTCGTCCGAGATGGTGCTACGTATAGACGCCAGCTCGCGTTCTGCATAGTCAGCACCACCGATCCTCGACAGAATCCTTCTTGCTCTATCGTACTGGCCGTTCTTCACCAGCCACCGAACACTCTCCGGCATTGCAATCATTAAAACGAAGAACAAGAGTGCGGGAAAAGCTTCGAGCCCGAACATCCAGCGCCACCCGGCTTGCCCGTTCCAGCTTTGGCGTATTACTTCCTCTGATGCATCGGCGGGCATCGCCGTGTCGATCAACGAGATCTGCCAGTTGGCAACCTGAGCTGCAAGGATACCGATCATGACCATCAACTGGTTTACAGAGACAAGCTTCCCGCGAATCTCCGGCGGTGACATTTCCGCGATATACATCGGTGATAGGTTAAGTGCTATCCCGATACCAAACCCTCCGACAATCCTCCAGACGTTATACCAAAAGAATGTATCAGACAAAGCCGTGCCGATTGCTGACACGGTGAACATGAATCCCGCAATGATTAGGAGGCGTTTGCGACCGTATTTATCGCTATAAAAATAGCACAGTAGCGCGCCGACGATACAGCCGATCAGCGCGGAGCTCGTACCCCACCCCTTCTGCGAAGGTGTGGTCAGGTTGAAGTAAGGTTCGTAGAACGGTTTTGCTCCACCGACAACGACCCAGTCGTATCCAAAGAGAAACCCGCCCATCGCTGCAACGAGACATATTAACCATAGCACACGTTTGTTGTAATGGACAGGTTCGGTCATAGGTGAGTAGTGAGTGGTGAGGGGTGAGTAGTGAGTGGTGAGTGGTGAGTGGTGAGTGGTGAGTTATGGAGGGCCACTACTCACGATTCTCTATCAAATTCAGCATCTTCAATGTGGCTGTAATAGCGGCCTCCTGTTGATCGAATTCAAAACCGCGGGTCTTGAATATCCGGCCGTCCATATCCCAGGTAATAATAGTCTCCACAAAGGCATCCGTGCGTCCGCCTGGCGGGATTGAAATCTTGTAGTCCGTCAACTGCGGAAGTTTCTTACCCAGTTGGTCGTAGATGGACTTAACTGCCTTCATAAACGCATCATATTGCCCGTCGCCGGTAGAAGTCGCTTCATAAACCTCCCCGTCGATCTCAATACTCAGCGTTGAGATCGGCTTCAAATTATAGACATGGCTGGAGTAGTAGTTGCGAATCTTTATCTTCTCCGGAATCAACTCGCGGCCCAGGACATCCGAGATGATGTACGGCAGATCCTCGGGAGAAATATTCTCCTTCTTGTCGCCGAGTTCTACAACCCGCTGCGTTACTTTCTTCAACGCCTCAGGGTCCAGCTCAATGCCGAGCGATTCCAGGTTCTTGCGTATGCTCGCATTACCCGACGTTTTTCCCAAGGCGTATTTTCGCGTACGGCCGAAGCGTTCAGGCATCAAATCATTGTGGTACAAGTTGCCCTTGTTGTCGCCATCGGCGTGAACGCCGCAGGTTTGCGTAAACACATGCTCTCCAATAACGGGTTTATTGTTCGGTACACCGATGCCGGAAAACACTTCAACGAGCTTGCTCACGTTGTAAAGCATCGTTTCGTCAACCGATAATTTTGCGTCGAGGTGATCCCGAAGGATCGCCACAACACTGGAAAGCGGCGCATTGCCCGCGCGTTCTCCCAGACCGTTGACAGTAACGTGCAACCCCTTCGCACCGGCCTTCACCGCTGAAAAACAATTCGCTACGGAGAGGTCGTAGTCGTTGTGCGCATGAAAATCAAAATGAACGCCGGGGTACCGGTCGACCATATCTTTGACAAAGCGGTGTGTTTCATCCGGATTGAGTACTCCCAATGTATCCGGCAGCATGAAACGTTCGATGGGCTCATCCTTCAAAGCATCCATTAGGAGGTGAACATATTCCGGCGAATTTCGCATGCCATTCGACCAGTCTTCGAAATACACATTCACCTTGATGCCTAGCTGTCCGGCGTGCGCGAGCGTACTTCGAATGTCAGCTATGTGTTCTTCGGGCGTCCTCTTCAACTGGCCCTGAACGTGTTTGAGCGAACCCTTGCAAAGAAGGTTAATCACTTTGCCACCAACTTTATCAATCCACTCGAGCGATCGGTTGCTATCAACAAACCCTAAAATCTCGACGCGTTCCAGGAACCCGTTGTCCTTTGCCCATTTTATGATTTTGCTGGCACCCTCAAACTCACCTTCCGAGATCCTGGCGGACGCAACTTCCACGCGATCCACTTTCACCTCCTCCAGCAGCATTTTCGCGATATTCAGTTTCTCGGTAGCGGTATACGCCACGCCCGAAGTCTGCTCCCCGTCGCGCAGGGTAGTATCCATTATTTCTATGTGCATACGATTGCGGGCACTGAGACTGCCCGTTTGAATTATACAAACCGCAAATTACGCGAAGTTAGGGGGAAGCACAAATGACTTCAGGAGCAAAGAGGTGCCTCACACCTCCTCGAATGGGTGATAGTCAGGTTTTTGCCTCTGGCGCCAGAGCCACATCAGCAGGAAGCCGATGATCGCGCCGCCCACGTGTCCAAAGTGTGCGACACCCCCGCCGAAGATGGAAAAGCCGGTCACGCCCGAGAACAAGTCCAGACCGATCAGCGCGGGCACAAAATATTTCGCGGGAATGGGTACGGGGAGAAAGATCAGAAAGAGCTTCGCGTTCGGGAACATGATGCCGAATGCTACCAGCACTCCATAGATTGCACCAGACGCACCCACCACGGGTATATGGTAAAAGCTTACAAAATTCTGAAGGTCCTTCTCGCTGATGGCACCGACCCACGCCGCGTTGGGTACCACGCCGCGAAGCAGGGCACTAACATCCTGGTCTGTCGCACCTGCTGCGATCAGATCATTGTATATGTTGGTGAACTGATAATAATTGATAAGCGTATAAATCACCGCTGCACCGATACCCGAAAGCAAAAAGAACACATAGAACCTCTTGCGTCCCCAGAGTTTCTCGAGAGGCGATCCAAACGCCCATAGCGCATACATGTTAAAGAATATGTGCGCAAATCCTCCGTGCATGAAGATATTTGTGACAAACTGCCAGATGCGGAAATGTTCATTCTTCGGAAAAAAAAGTGCAAATGTCTCCCGCATTGTCCCGAGCATGCCGGGTACCATGTACGTTATGACAAACATGACAAGACAAATGGCAATCAGTACTTTGATGGCACTTACGGAAGAATTCATCTCACCTGGTTAGTTGCTGGCTGTAATATACTCAATAATGCTGTCCCGGTATCCGACAGCATCCTATTCCCCGGAAGAAAGGACAATCCGCTAAGTGAATATTTGCGCCGTCGAGGCTTTTGCAGATAGCTCGAAGATGTATCTTTATCGGCACACCATCTATATGATCCGACACATTTGCTTTTTACTGGCACTTGCGGCATCCACCACGCTGAGTCGTGCCCAATCCGCATTGGACCGGGAAGCGACTATCGTGGTTTCACACACCGCCGATTTTGAAATAACCGGAGACGGCAGGGCTGCATCCTGGAAAGCCGCGCAATGGATCGATATCCCTCATCTCGAGGGGCCGTCGACGTACAACACCCGTGTCAAGCTCTTGTATTCTGATAAGGGCCTGTACACCCTGTTCAATTGTGAAGACCGAAACATAACGTCGACGATGAACAATGACTTCGACAGCCTGTGGCGCGAGGACGTTGTAGAAATATTTCTATGGCCGGACGAAACCTATCCGTTGTATCTCGAGTACGAGCTCTCTCCCCGCAATCGCGAGCTAATCTTGCTCATCCCACAGCTCAACGGAGTCGTCGGCGGATGGATGCCCTGGGGCTACACCGGTAAAAAACGAACGCGAAAAGCGACGAGCATCGTGGTCGACGCACGCGGGAAAACCACGGCATGGATCGGGGAATTTTTCATCCCGTACGCACTGATGCATCCCCTGCAGAATGTACCGCCAACGAAAGGAACACGCTGGAAGGGGAACATCTATCGGTGTGACTACGACGACCCCAAAGCATCCTACTGGGCGTGGCAACCCGTCGGCGATAGCTTCCATGAGTATCTAAAATACGGTACGTTTGTATTTGAGTAGGAAACAGCGAATTCATCAACGATCCAAGATTCCGTAATTCGCAATTTGTGTTCCGCAATCTGATCTCCCACCGAATGAAAAATTACGTATACTGCCTCATGTTTGCTTTTGGACTTTGTGCATGCGGACCCGCGGAGAAAGGGGAACGCATCCCTGTTGTATCTCCATTCGACGATGACGTCGACTTTCTCCGGAAGTATTCGGACGTTATCGTACTGAAGGATCCGAATGGGAGTGCAAGGGTCGCCGTCATGCCTGGGCTTCAGGCACGCGTGATAACCAGCACCTCCGGTCCGCCGGACAATCTTAGTTATGGATGGATCAACCGGTCGTTTTTCGAGGCGGGCGACACATCCGTTCACATGAACGCCTTTGGAGGAGAGGAGCGGATTTGGCTCGGGCCAGAAGGCGGTCAGTTCTCGATCTTTTTTGCACCCGACAGCGCGTTCACGTTTGAAAACTGGCATACGCCCCGGGTCATCGACCTCGACGCATGGGAAGTCGTTAGCCAATCGGAACAATCAGCGTCGTTCAGGAAGAACGCGACGCTGACAAATTACTCGGGTACCGAATTCACTATCACAATGAGGAGACAGATAAATGTTGTCGGTCGTCGGGAATCGCTCAGCATGCTTGGCCTCTCTCCTGACCTTGACCTCTCGTGTGTCGCCTACCAATCAGTGAACGAACTTGAGAACGCCGGCACTGAAGCGTGGAGCAAACAAACGGGGCTCTTGTCTATCTGGCTACTGGGAATGTTCAATCCATCTCCAAACGTAACGATGGTGATCCCCTTCGTTCCCGGCCCTGCCCACACATTGGGACCGATCGTCAACGACGAATATTTCGGCAAAGTACCGGAAGATCGATTGAAGATCACCGACAGTGTATTGTACTTCCGCGGCGACGGCCAACACCGCAGCAAAATCGGAGTCTCTCCGGCGCGGGCCCGGGATGTGATGGGCAGCTACGATGCCGCCAGTGGCACGTTGACAATCGTAAAGTATACAAAAGGCGCACCTGACGATGACTACGTCAACTCAACGTGGGAGATCCAGAGGTTTCCGTACAACGGCGATGTCGTGAACGCGTACAATGATGGCCCACCGTCGCCTGGAGCCAAACCGATGGGGCCGTTCTACGAACTGGAAAGTTCCTCACCTGCCCGTCCGCTGAGTCCGGGAGAAGCAGTCCGTCATGTACAGACCACGCTGCACATTCAGGGAAAGAAGTCCACGCTGGACGAAGTGGCGAAGACCGTTTTCGGGGTATCGCTCGAAGAGATCCAGCGTGTATTCACGCCCTGACGATACCGTCAGCTACTAGTCCCTTCCGAGTTTGCCATCGACCATCCTGACGATACCAAGAGGATTCCCATCCTTCAATTCGTCCGGCAGGATCGACTGGGGAAAACTCTGATAGCACACCGGGCGCGAAAACCTACGGATCGCGTCAGTGCCAACGGATGTGCTACGGGCATCCGTCGTGGCAGGGAAAGGTCCCCCGTGAACCATTGCGTGAGTTACTTCGACGCCGGTGGGGTAACCGTTAATGATCAGTCGCCCGACCTTCTGTTCCAGGATTGCAATGAGGTCGCGGTACTCCTCCAGGTCGTTCCCTGCTGCGTGGATAGTGGCCGTAAGGTGACCATTTAGCTGTCTCGCGATATGCAGCAGCTGATCTTTTCCGCTTGCAGTGACCGCCAGGGTGGATGGACCAAAAACCTCTTCTTCAAGCTCGTGATCAGAAAGAAAAACATCTCCCGTTGCCTGGAGCAGGTATGCCGGGGCGTAGCAGCCATTGTCCGCTGATTTGCCCTTAGCAAGCGTCTTCACGCCGGTGTTCCCGGCCAATCGCTCTACTCCTGCCTGGTAAGCTTCCTGTATATTGGATGTCAACATCACCCCCGGAGCAGTTTCCCCAAGGGAGCCCGCGAGCGACTTCAAAAACTCCTCTTCATCGGTGTGATAAAACACCAAACCGGGGTTTGTACAGAACTGTCCGACACCAAGTGTAACCGATGCCGCAAGGTCTTTGGCGATGGTGGCTTTGCGTTCGCGCATCGCCTCTGGCAGAATGAATACCGGATTCGTGCTGCCCATCTCGGCGTACACCGGAATCGGCACGGGGCGGCTATTGGCAGCATCGAAAATCGCCTTGCCTCCACGATACGAACCAGTGAAACCGATAGCCTGAATCAGCGGATGGTTAACAATTGCGAGTCCGACTGCAGTCGATTTCCCATGTACCATCGAAAATACACCAGCTGGCATCCCTGTCCGTTCCGCCGCCCGAGCGATTGCCAGTCCCACCATCTCGCACGTTCCTGGATGTGCCGGGTGGGCCTTGAATACTACCGGGCAACCCGCGGCCAGTGCCGATGTTGTATCGCCGCCCGCAACCGAGAACGCCAGCGGGAAGTTGCTCGCACCGAAAACGCCGACCGGACCAATCGCCTTTTGCATGCTGCGGATGTCAGCCTTGGGAGGCGTGCGCTCCGTGTCCGCATGATCCACACGGGCATCCACCCACGAGCCATCCCGCAAATAGTTGGCAAATAACTTTAGCTGGTTCACAGTTCTTCCCCGTTCTCCTTTAAGGCGTGCTTCTGGCAATCCAGTCTCTTCCTGACAACGCACAATCAGATCATCGCCTGCTGAGATAATTTCCTCAGCAATCGCGTCCAGAAACACCGCTCGTTCAGCGCCTGTCTTCAGTCGATAAAATTCAAAAGCCGCGGCGGCAGCTTCAACAGCACGCCCGACTTCACCCTTGGTGGCTTCGCGAAAACCCGGTTCAAGTTTTTGCTTGTTAGCAGGGTTCTCCGCGTGAAATGTGGTCGTGCCTTCTCCTGAAAGTGATCCTCCAATGATATTGTTACCAGATAGCTTAGTCATGTCTCGTATTCTTCTTCAAACTTATTCAACTGTGTTAACTAATGTTCCGATCGAGTCGATCGTTATGCGTATTTCATCTCCTTGCTGCAGTGTGAAATCACTTGGCGGAACAATGCCGGTACCGGTCATTAACAGGCACCCGTGTTCAAATGTGGTTTCCTGGTAGAGGTAGGATACCAGTTCATCGAAAGATCGTTTGATCTGGCTGATCTCCGTGCGGCCTTCGAATACCTTCTGCCCCCGGATGATCTCGAGGCCAATGGCAGTATCGGATGGAAGGGGGCTATCGGTCACAAAGATGCAAGGCCCGACTGACGCGCTCTTGTCATAGCATTTCGCCTGGGGAAGATAGAGGGGATTCTCACCCTCAATACTTCTCGAACTCATATCATTGCCGGCGGTGTAACCGACAATCTTACCGTTGCGGGTAATTACCAGGGTAAGTTCGGGCTCGGGAACATCCCAGGTTGAGTCCTTTCGTATGCGAACCGTATCACCAGGGCCGACAGCCCGATACGCTGGACTTTTGAAAAACAACTCCGGACGAGCTGCCTCGTAAACGCGCGCGTAGAAGTCGCCTCCCCCGGCGTCCTTGGACTCCTCCTGTCTACCGACTTTGCTGCGGAAGTAGGTTACACCCGCCGCCCATATCTCCTGCTTCCCAACCGGCGGAAGAAGGCGTCCACTCAGAAGATCATCCTGTGATTTAGAATCATCGCCGATTTTTGCAAGCCTCGCGTAAAGGTTATCATCGTTGATAAGTTCATCCCAGTCGGCTTGCACAACGTACTGCGCGTTATTCTTCAGCAGTACGGCACCCTTTGTTGTCTTGTATAGCTTCATTGTTTCCGTTTTCAATCACTAGATGATAGCGAGGTTCAAATCTATCGCTTTCCGCAACAGGGCAGACCTCGACATTGCGTCCGGTAAGTAAGAATTTGCGCCCGTCGAGGAACAACCAACCCGAATCATCATCACAGCGGCCCAAAGTAGCAAATTATTTCGACAGCCGCCCCCCACCCGCGTGCACCGCCTGTTAAAAACCTCCCGTGTAATCGAAAAAAAAGCGGTACTTTCGGCGCTCGAAAATGCAACGTATGGCCAAAATTCCCGCTCTTGCACTCCTGATTCTGCTCTCCAGCTATACCTCTTTCGAAGTGTTTGCGCAGACAGCAGGAAAAGCCGTGGTCACTGGCCGTGTGCTGGATTCGCTGTCTTCGAATCCATTAGGTTTTGCAAGCATCCGGGTCTTCGAAACGCAGGGCGAAAAACTGATCAACGGAAATATCACCGACGAAGCCGGTAACTTTTCCGTCGACATACCTTACGGACACTATTTTGCCGTCATCGAGTTCATGGGCTATAACCCGTATAGAACGGCGGAATTTTCTGTCGACGGACAACGCGACGAACACAGTCTTGGGCCAGTGCGCCTGAATACATCGGTCAACACGCTGAGTGAGGTTGTCGTGCAGGCCGAGAAAAGTTCTATGGAGCTTTCGCTGGACAAGAAGATCTTTAATGTCGGGAAGGATCTGGCCAACGCAGGGGGCACAGCTACCGCCATCCTGATGAATATTCCGTCGGTGCAAGTAGACCCCGAAGGTGGAGTCAGGCTCCGCGGCAGTAATAACGTCCGCATCCTGATTGATGGTAAACCCTCCGGGTTGGTCAGTTTCAAAGGTGGAAGCGGATTGCAACAACTTCCGGCGAGCATGATCGAACGCGTCGAAGTTATCACCAATCCCTCGGCCCGATACGAAGCGGAAGGCATGGCCGGGATCATAAACATTGTATTGCGCAAGGAGCGCAATCAGGGCTTCAATGGTTCGTTTGAACTCATCACGGGTTGGCCGGCAAACTTCGGCGGCGCAGCTAACCTGAACTACCGCCATCGAAAAGTGAATTTCTTCATCAACTACGGCATCGCTTATCGCATACAACCAAGCGTCGGATCGCTGTACCAGGAAGTATACGGATTGGAAACGATGTATCATCGCCAACAGAACAATGCGGAAATCACGGGCTTCAACAACAACATACGCGGTGGAATCGACATCTTTTTCACCGAAACAAACATCCTCACCGGCTCTTATTTGTTCAGGCGAAGCGATGTCAGAAGAATCACCGACATCAACTACGAAAATTTTCGTCACACGCTGACAAACCTCGACAGCATCGAAATGCGACGCCAGGACGAAGATGAAGCTGAACCGAACTCGGAATACTCACTCATCTACAAGAAGACATTCCCGCAGAAGGATCACGAACTACTTGCAGAAGTTAAGTTTTTAGACAATTGGGAAAGTTCGTATCAGCTGTTTACACACCGCTATTTCAACCCAGACCGTGTTGAAGATTTTGACCGGGGGAGACTTGAAAGATCCATTAATGACGAGTACGAAAA
>JBIQJZ010000130.1:0-10639 GCA_044507115.1 Flammeovirgaceae bacterium
AGGAGCACAGCGCGGTGTCAGAACTCCACAGCGCGGCCGTGGGGTGTCTCCTAGGACACAAAAGGAGGAACCTTCGGAGAAGGAGATTCAGGATCAGATCAAAGCGACGCTTGCCAAGCTGAGCGGCGGAAGCAAGCGTACTACCGGAGCGAAATATCGCCGTGAAAAACGGCAGGCCTATACCGATGCTCAAGAGCAGCAAATGCTGCAAGAGGAAAAGCAGTCGAAGACACTGCGTGTTTCGGAATTTATTTCCGCGAACGACCTCGCTTCACTTATGGACGTGTCGGTTAACGAAGTTATTTCTGCGTGTTTAGGTCTCGGCATGTTCGTGTCGATCAACCAACGTCTCGACGCGGAAGCGATCACTGTGATCGCCGATGAGTTTGGGTTTGACGTTCAGTTTACGTCTGCAGATGATGACGTTACCATCGAGGAGGAGGAAGATGCAGAGGAGGATCTTGTCCCGCGCGCGCCCATCGTTACGATCATGGGACACGTTGACCACGGTAAGACTTCACTACTTGACTACATCCGGAATACAAAAGTAACGGCTTCTGAAGCGGGCGGGATTACCCAACACATCGGGGCCTATAACGTTACCACGGAGAGTCAGCAAAAAATTGCTTTCCTCGACACACCAGGTCACGAGGCGTTTACTGCTATGCGTGCACGCGGTGCGAAATTGACGGATATCGCGATTATCGTCGTCGCTGCGGATGACGATGTGATGCCCCAGACAAAAGAGGCGATCAACCATGCGCTGGTAGCGGGTGTTCCGATCGTGATCGCGATTAACAAGATTGACAAACCGTCAGCCAATCCCGAGAAGGTTAAGGAATCACTTTCGAAGATCAACATCCTTGTTGAGGATTGGGGCGGTAAGTACCAATCCCAGGAGATATCGGCGAAGACCGGTCAGGGTATCGACGAACTCCTCGAAAAGGTATTGCTGGAAGCTGAGCTTCTCAACCTGAAAGCAAATCCTAACAAACCGGCGACAGGTTCGGTTATCGAGGCGATGCTCGATAAAGGTCGTGGTTATATGACCACTGTCATGATCCAGAGCGGTACGCTCAAGCAAGGTGATATTCTCCTGGCGGGGCCGCACTACGGCCGCGTCAAAGCGATGTTCGATAATACGGGCAAGCGTGTTACGGAAGCGGGGCCATCTACCCCGGTTCTGGTGCTGGGTCTCGACGGCGCTCCGCAGCCCGGTGAAAAAATTAACGTGATGGCTAGTGATCGCGATGCGCGCGAGCTGGCGACTAAGCGCAATCAGCTGCTGCGCGAACAAAGCATGCGCACACGCAAGCACATCACACTGGATGAGATCGGTCGCCGCCTGGCAATTGGAAACTTCAAGCAGCTTAACGTGATCGTGAAAGCGGACGTTGACGGTTCGGTCGAAGCGCTGGCGGACTCGCTGCTCAAACTCTCGACTCCAGAGGTTCAGGTAAGTATTATCCACCGCGGCGTTGGCCAGATTTCGGAATCGGATGTCCTGCTCGCCTCGGCATCGGACGCAATTGTAATCGGCTTCCAGGTCCGACCTTCGCAAGCGGCTAAACGGATTGCGGAAAATGAGGAAATCGAGATACGCCTGTACTCCATCATTTACGATGCGATCAACGAAGTGCGCGATGCCATGGAAGGTATGCTTGCGCCGCAAGTTGAGGAAGTTATTGTCGGTAACGCTGAAGTGCGCGAAGTATTTAAGATTTCAAAGGTTGGAACCATCCTTGGTTGTATGGTAACCGACGGTTTGATTAAACGCGCTAACCCGATCCGGCTTATTCGCGACGGTATCGTTGTCTACCAAGGCAAACTTTCGTCTCTGAAGCGCTTCAAAGACGACGTCAGCGAAGTGCGTTCTGGATTCGATTGCGGTATTGGTATCGATGGGTTCAATGACATGAAGGTCGGCGACGTCATCGAGAGCTACGAAAACCGCGAGACGAAGCGTACACTGTAAGAAGACGCCGTGATCGGCGTCTTCCTCCCCTCCCTGCTCACCACATTTATTTTTTGGCAAAATTATCACCGATGTAAGATTACCTTTCGTAAAGAATTAGCATTCAAGGCAAGGCTTTACTTAAGGGAATTACTAAGTTTGTTCGGCTATAGATTGGCTTTAGATCCCTCCTCGCTCCAGGGCTAAAGCACATTGTTTGCTTAATTGTGAATCATGAAAAAGGTATTGGTCATCGAAGATGACGAACCTTTGTGCTGGCTTCTGGAGAGAATCCTTGGCCAATCGTACGAAGTATTTGTGTTACATGACGGTATGGAAGCGTTGTCCTGGTTATCATCAGGCAACACACCCGACCTGATTATTTCCGATATCCGCATGCCATCCCTCGACGGAGTACAATTGCTGGAGAATCTGAAACAAAGCGGCCTTTATAAAGATATCCCGGTAATTATCCTTTCGAACTACGAGGATCCGCGCAAACGCAAGGAATGCCTGGACCTCGGCGCGGCGGATTACATATTGAAGCCATTTGAACCGCAACATTTGATTAACCGAGTCAACGCGTTTTTCTCGAAGAATCTCACTGTTAGAAAATGAGCGCCGAAATACTTGACATATCTTCAGCCACGTCGCCATTTCTGGAGCAGGGTACTACTACTGCTACCGCATCACAAAAGTCCGTGATCACGGATTGCATCATTAAGATCAAGTCGAGATATAGCATCGAGCTCGAAGACTACCATCTGGAGAGCACCTTCTTCTCTTACCTGACTGCCGGGGATGCCGTTCAAAAAATCGCTGATGGGCTGATCAAACCAGTGGCTGTGTTTGTCGAACCTGATGCGGATGCTGAAACATTGAAAGATCTCTACAACGTGCTGGCCCTGCACTGCATCCCGTATATTCTCTTTACCGGAAAGTTTGATCCGGATGCGAGGATGAAGGCAGTGACGCTCAAGGTTGATGATTACATGTTTGGCGCCGTTAACAACGACCTGCTAAGACGTGTTGAGACGATCCGAAAGTTAAAGATTTACAAGGCCAACCGTGAGAACCTGAGTGTCGCAAGCAGATCTAAGGCGGTCCCGCGCGTACGGCTTTGGAGGCTAAAACGCACAATGGACTTTGCAGCCGCGTTAGTCGCTTTGTTGTTGCTTTCGCCGCTCCTGATACTTATCGCGATTATCATCAAACTGGAATCCCGCGGCCCGGTGTTCTACATTTCGAAACGAGCGGGCTCCGGATATAAGATTTTTGATTTCTACAAGTTCCGTTCAATGCGCGTCGGCGCCGATGCTGAACTGAAGAAATTCGCTGCGCTGAACCAGTATGGCGAAGGCAATAGCGTGTTCTTCAAGATCAAGAACGATCCGCGCATAACGAAGTTTGGCATGTTCCTTCGCAAGACCAGTCTGGATGAGATTCCTCAGCTGATCAATGTATTGAAGGGTGACATGTCTCTCGTCGGAAATCGTCCTCTTCCTTTGTATGAAGCTGAAAGGCTGACGAAGGATCAGATCGCCTGGCGTTTTCTCGCCCCGGCCGGACTCACCGGTTTATGGCAGATCACAAAACGCGGCAAGGACGACATGTCGCCTGAAGAGCGCATCCAACTTGATATGGAGTATGCAATGAATAATTCATTCTGGGGAGACATGAAAATTATATTGAAGACCTTCCCCGCACTACTTCAGAAAGAGAAGGTGTAGGAAAGTGTTTTCTTCGGCGAAATGATTGAGCTGGCGATATTTGTCTTTTTTCTCGCGAACACCGCGTATGTGTTTATACTGGCGGTGGCAGGTCATTTTTATCGCGGTGTCAAGCCTGTTCCCCAACTTTTCTTCAACAGGATAGCTGTCTTTGTTCCGAGTTACAAGGAAGACGGTGTGATTGTGCATACAGTTAACGCGCTCCTGACTCTTCACTATCCCAAAGCATTCTTTGACGTCATCGTCATTGCAGATTCTCTCAAGGAAGAAACAATGGATCAACTCTACGCGACGCGCGCCATTGTAATTCCTGTGTCATTTGAAAAGAGCATGAAGAGCAGATCGCTGAATTTTGCTTTTAACGCTATTCAGAAGGAATATGAGATCGCGGTGATTGCCGATGCAGACAACATACTGGATAGCGAGTTCCTGCAGAACATCAACAGTGTCTACAATCAGGGTCATCACATCATTCAGACACAACGCGTTGCGAAGAATCTCAATACGCCGATGGCGGTATTGGACGGGCTGAGTGAGGCGATCAACAATCACTTGTTCAGACAGGGTGCTAATGCCCTTGGCCTTTCTTCAGCACTGATAGGGTCCGGGATGGCCTTTCCGTTCAAGCTGCTGAAGGAGGAAATGTCGAAGATCGATTCGGCGGTAGAGGACCGGGTGCTCCAGGTTGCCTTGCTGGAAAAAGGCCATAAGGTCACCTATCTGAAGGGCACCCTCGTGTATGACGAGAAAGTTGACTCGCCGGACGCATATAAGAATCAACGCCGGCGCTGGATCGCGGGCCAGTATGAAAAGCTCCGAAAAAGTTTCGGCAAAGGGTTCCGAATGTTGTTCCGCGGGAACGTCAGCTATTTCAACATCGAAGTATGTCAAAACGTTTTCCCGTCGAGAATCATCAGCATCATATCACTTCTTTTCCTGTCGCTTCTTTTTACGCTGCTTTACGCCGGACACCAGGACGTGATTGCCCGGTGGTGGGGAATAACGGCTCTTTACTTTCTGGCGCTTGCATTGGCGACACCGCGTCGTTATTATTCGCGAAAATTGATCAATGCTGTTGTGCTGATGCCCGTTATCATGATCAAAACAGTTCAGGCCGTATTCCTCTCAAGAAACGCCAATAAAACCTTCATTCATACGGAGCATAAGAACACCGAAGTGGACCACTCTTATCTCTCTAAATGATGGCGGGCGATACCCCTCTTGTATCCATTATCACGATCAATTTCAACAGCCTCGAGGTAACATGCGAGCTTCTTGAATCTATCAGGAGGTTGACCTACCCGAACTACGAAGTCATCGTTGTTGACAATGCGTCGAAGGTCAATCCGACCGATGTGATTACCGCGCGCTTCCCGGAGGTACGCCTACTGGTTAATGACAAGAACCTCGGCTTTACAGGAGGTAACAACTCGGGGATGTCCATCGCGAAGGGCGACTACCTCTTCCTTGTCAACAACGATACGGAGGTGACCGACAACCTGCTGGAGGAACTCCTGAAGCCGTTCAGTGAAGACCAATGCATTGGAGTAGTCTGCCCTAAAATCAAATACTTCCATCACCCGGATGTTATTCAATATGCGGGATTCACCGCGATACATCCGATTACCGGTAGGAACAGGACGATTGGTGACAAGGAGCGGGATCAGGGCCAGCATGATGTGCCGCGCCTTACGTCGTATGCTCATGGAGCAGCGATGTTCCTCAAGAGAGAAGTGGTCGAGCGCACAGGGATGTTTGCAGATGTTTTTTTTCTGTACTACGAGGAACTCGATTGGTCTGCGAGAATACAGCGGGCTGGATTCCGCATACGCTATCAGCCGAGCGCGGTGATCTACCACAAGGAGTCCATCTCCGTCGGGAAGAACTCGCCGCTTAAGACGTACTACCTGACCCGAAACAGAATATTGTTCATGCGGAGGAATATTACCGGCGTCAGTCGGATGATGTGGCCACTGTTCCTGATTGCCTTCACTATTCCGAAGAACTCGTTGAAGTTTCTTATCTCGGGGCAGATGGATCATTTCAGGGCCTTTTGGAAAGCTTTGCTGTGGAATATTCAGCACCGGAAAAGCGGGAACAAGATTTCATTGTTCAATTGATTGGGATGAGGATAGGAATTGAAGTTCAACGGCTCTTCAGAAAGAAGCGATTCGGTATCGAGATATCGGCGCTTGAACTCCTTCGCGAGTTATACAAGTTGAACACCCGGCATGAGTTGATCGTGCTGGCAAAAGACGGTGACAACAATGAGTTCCTGAAGGATCACCCGGAATTCAATGTCCGTAAGGTAGGGGGAAAATTTTTCGTTGATTTCGAGCAACTCTATCTTCCGATCGCTGCCCGACGCGAGAAACTGGATGTCCTTCACTGCACCGGAAATACCACGCCCGTATTCTCCAGCGTCCCGATAGTCCAGACACTTCACGACGTGATTTTCATGGACCCGATACCGAAGACCGACTCCGCCTATCAGCGATTCGGAAATTACTACCGTCGCGTTGTGGTACCGATTGTTTCAAGGAAAAGCGATGTCATCATTACGGTATCCGAATACGAGAAGAAGCGGATAGTGGAACGGCTTCGCCTTGCTGAGGACAAGATCCACGTCATTCACAACGGGATCGCTACGCAATTTCGGAAACACGAGGACAAACAGGTTCTTCAAACGTTTGTCAGAAAATACAACCTCCCGGAGACGTACATCCTGTTTATCGGGAACAGTGCTCACCGAAAGAACCCGGAACGAGCGCTCGAAGCGTATGCGCGATACTGCAACGCTACCGGAGAAGCCTCACTGGCATTGGTAACGCCCGGGCTTTCGCGCGACTTCGTCGATCAACACCTCAAATCAATCCAACAAGAACATGTACAGAATCGTGTGCACACACCAGGGTACATTGATTCCGAAGATCTTCCCCTGCTGTATTCATGCAGCTCGGTTTTCCTGTTTCCGTCGTTGTCTGAAGGGTTTGGAATGCCAATCCTTGAGGCGATGGCATCCGGTATTCCGGTAGTCACATCGAACATCTCCGCAATGCCGGAGATTGCCGGACAGGCCGCGCGACTGGTCGACCCCTATGATGCGGAAGCAATGGCCGTGGCGTTGACCCAGGTGCTTTCGAACTCGTCAGAACGGGCCGAGCTTGTGGCAAAGGGCCTGCGACGTGCTGAAGAATTCCGATGGAGCAAAGTTGCGGAGCGCACCCTGGAAATATACGAACGCGTCTACGCTGACGCGAAGGCCACCTCCATTCAATAGCCTGTTTTCAGCAGGTATTAGGACTTTTTGCGGCATAGTTGTGGCCGAGCTTATGGTGCTTTTAGAAACCCAACCGGTGACAATTTCTTACACGACACAATTTCAGCAACCCTCCATTTTGACCTGAAGGAATTGCAATTGGGCGTTAGAATCATTGACGTTTCGCTATAAATTGGCGTACTTTTATCAAAAAAGATACATTTGCGCGCAAGCCCATGGAATTACCTGCTAAATGTTTATGGTATCAATTCTATGATTAAAGCCGGCCCCACTATGAATCAGACCAGTAATATCCTGAAGATTCTGATGTTCTGCTTTGCAATGAATTTACCTGTTGCCAAAGCATTTAGCCAGAATCTGGTAGCGAAGATGACTCCTACAAGTCAGATCGGTTACTACGAATACTTGCCGCCCGATTACAACACCAACTCTGATCCCTATCCTATTGTGTTTTTCTTTCACGGGATGGGAGAGCGAGGGAATGGTACAACAGATCTCCCGATGGTTTCGTGGAATGGGCCTCCGCGGTATGTTGTCGAGGGCCACAAATTCCCTTTCATTCTGATCTCTCCTCAGTTGAAGGCCAACTATGGAAGCTGGCCAGTTTGGTATATGGACGAAGTCGTGGAATACGCGAGGAGCTACCTGCGTGTTGACCCGTCCCGGATTTATATCACGGGTTTGAGTCTCGGTGGCGGTGGTGCGTGGGAGTACACCCAAAACTTTCCGCAGAAGGTTGCCGCACTGGTTCCCGTTTGCGGGGGGTATAACAGCACCGCGTGGGCTTGTACGTACGCGCAGAACAATATTCCAATATGGGCATCGCACGGGGATGCCGACTCCGTTGTTCCGATTGTCCGGACGACCAGCATGATCAACGCAATCAATGCGTGTAGCCCTGCTATCGTCCCACCCCCAATCTACACGATATACCAGGGTGTGTGGCACGACGCATGGAACTACCACTATCGTCCCGACAACTCGCTGCACACGCCGAACGTCTACGAGTGGCTCATGCAGCAAAGCAAACAGGGAGTCTCCGTCAACGCGGGTGCGGACAAGACAATCGCACTTCCCACGACATCAACGACACTAAACGGATTGGCCTCATCTTCGAGTGGCACGATCACGTCCTATAACTGGACAAAAGTTAACGGCCCGGCTGCAACACTGGCCAATCATACCACGCCTAACCTGTCCTTATCAGGTTTGGTTGTCGGCGTTTACACGTTTAGACTTACCGTGACCAACAGCGCCGGAAAAACTGCGTTTGACGACGTTAAGGTGACGGTATTAGGTAGCAACCAATCCCCGGTGGCGAATGCCGGATCCGACCGAAACGTTACACTGCCAACGAACTCCCTGAACCTCGTGGGCAGCGGATCAGACCCGGATGGTTCTATCGCTTCGTATTCCTGGACAAAGGTGAGCGGCCCGAACGTCACCATGACAGGTAACACTAGCGCGACCCTCAGCCTGAGCAATCTTCTGGCTGGCGAGTACGTCTTCCGCCTGACCGTCACGGACAACCTCGGAGCTTCTGGCTCTGATGAAGTGACGGTCCGTGTTGCGGCCAATCAACCGCCTTCTGCTGCGACCGGTGGAAACAAGACTATCTACCTGCCGACGAACTCGGTGACACTGAACGGATGGGGCAGCGATGTAGACGGATGGGTGGCCTCGGTCTTGTGGGAAAAAGTGAGTGGTCCTCCCGCGACGCTTACAAATGCGACCACGCAGAACCTGACTATGTCAAACCTGGTTGCCGGAGTTTATGTCGTGAGACTCACAGCAACTGACAACGCTGGCGAAACCGGAAGTGAGCAGGCAACTGTCACAGTAATCGGCACGAACCAAGCGCCATCGGCGAATGCCGGATCCAACATTACAATCACGCTTCCGACAAACGCGACGAACATCACCGGATCGGGATCGGATCCCGATGGTACCATCGCCGGATACGCCTGGACCCAGGTTGGGGGTCCAGGTACCGCAACGTTGACCAATGCCACTTCTCCAACGGTGAGCGTCAGCAATCTTGCCCAGGGTGTTTACACGTTCCGGCTTACCGTGACGGATAATAGCGGGTCTACCGGTTTTGACGACGTCCTTGTCACCGTGAACGCCGCGCCCGTAAATTCGGCGCCGACATCGAATGCCGGCCCCGACCGCTCGATCACACTACCGACAAACTCAATTATCATCAATGGATCGGGCTCGGACACAGATGGTACTATTACAGCGTACAGCTGGACTAAACAGAGTGGCCCAACTGCAGCCCTCGCCAATCAGACCACTGCGAACCTGACGGCTTCCAGTCTCGTGGAGGGTACTTACGTTTTCAGATTGATGGTAACAGACAACCAGGGGGCTACGGGCACAGACGCGATGACGTTGACGGTATTGCCTGCGGCGATCAATCAATCACCGGTGGTCAATGCAGGAGCCGACGTAAATCTCACCCTTCCGAATAATTCGACGACACTTCAGGCGACGGCAAGTGACCCCGATGGTACTATTGCGTCATACCAATGGGCGAAAGTCAGTGGTCCGACATTCACGGGAACAGGCGAGACGACTTCTATTCTCCAGTTAGATGACCTGGTGGCTGGAACCTATGTCTTTCGCGTGACAGTTACCGATAACATCGGGGCCACCGCGAGTGACGACATAAATGTTGTTGTTTTTGCCAGCAATCAGCCACCGGTAGTTACCGCCCCTGCTGATGAGACCATAACCCTTCCGACGTCGACGGTTACACTGACTGCGGTTGCATCCGATGGCGACGGGACAGTAGAGTCTTACTTGTGGGAGTATGTTTCCGGTCCCGGGCTTCCTACGATGAGCGACGAAACAACGGTCTCGTTAACGGCGAGCGACCTGACAAACGGAACGTATACATTCCGGATAACGGTTACCGACAACGACGGCGCAACTGCGTCGGATGAAGTCAGTGTTGCTGTGCAGTCGGCGACCAACCAATCTCCGGTGGCAAACGCCGGATCGAACAAGTCGATCACACTCCCGACAAACACAGCTAACTTCTCGGGTTCGGGAACTGATGCGGATGGAACTATCGCTAGCTATGCATGGACTCAGATCAGCGGCACCGCCGCTACACTATCCAACGCTAATAGTGCGACACTTTCCGTAGAGGTTCCGGCTGCCGGGACATATGTGTTTCGGCTAACGGTGACGGACAACGATGGGGCTACTGGCTCAGCGAACGTCACTCTTACTGTCAACGCCGCGGCTATCAACCAAGCTCCCATCGTTGCCGCGGGTTCGAACCAAAGCCTGACGTTACCAGTAAACTCGACAAACCTGGTGGGTTCAGCATCCGATCCGGATGGAACAATTGCTTCCTATCTGTGGACGAAAGTGAGCGGTCCGACCGCCACGCTTACAAATGAAACATTTGCGACGGCTTCCGTCAGCAACCTTATTGAGGGAACGTACATATTCAGGCTCACAGTGACCGACAACGGGGGACTCACAGCCTCGTCGCAAGTAACTATCAACGTGCTTCCGGCCGAGGTAAATCAACCGCCCCTCGCTATCGCAGGTGCCGACCAGGTAATTACATTGCCGACCAACAGCATCACCCTGTTTGGTTCGGGTAGTGATGCAGAAGGAGCTCAGCTAACTTACGCCTGGACGCAGCTAAGCGGACCC
>JBIQJZ010000131.1:0-10619 GCA_044507115.1 Flammeovirgaceae bacterium
GAGATAGTGTGAGTTGATAGACACGGATGGGAAAGATGAAAACCTTTCTCAACAGCGAGCCCAAAGTCACATCGTTCCTATTGCCCATCCTGGTATCTTCATTAAACCAACGCCCTCACTACTCACCACTCACCACTCACTACTCACCACTCACCACTCACCACTCACTACTCACTACTCACTACTCACTACTCACTACTCACCACTCGTTCGAGTTCCGCATACCACGCCTCGCCGTATTTTCGGATCAGCGGTTCTTTCAGGAATTTGTAAACCGGCACCTGCAGTTCCTTTCCAAGTGCGCAAGCAGGGGAGCATATGTGCCACTTGTTGTAGTTCAGCGCCTCAAAGTTCTTTTTTGTCGTTATTCTGATCGGATAAAGGTGACATGAAATTGGCTTCTTCCAGGTCAGCTTCCCGTCGTTATAAGCCTGCTCAATGGCGCATTTCAGAATTCCTTTCTTGTCGTAGATCGCATAAACACATTCGCGTCCTTCAATGACCGGCGTGCAGTAATCGCCATCGTCGTCGATTGTGTGTGTACCCGTCTTTTCGATGGTCTTGATTGCTTTCGCAGTCAGGTAGGGCTTGACCACCGGATAGATTTCTTCAAGAACCGGCAGTTCATCCGCGTCGAGCGGTGCACCAAAGTCACCTTCCACACAACAAGCCCCCTTGCACTTCTCAAGGTTACACACAAACTCCTTATCCCGGATGTCGTCTGAAACGAGCACCTCACCTACTTTCATCATAACGTCAACATTACTAGGTTAATCGGTTATAACACTGCAAGCGCAGTATTAGATCACTATGACCCAAAATAACGGAATAAAGCCAACACTTTTGTCTGGCTTACCTATTTTTGCCTTTTACTGATATTTTTTGAATAAAATTGCAGGTTGAGCACGGTTGGATGGACATTTCCATCTGTCCGCGCTGCACGGCATTTGAGTAAACCCAACATGGACTATTTAGCGAGTTTGAATGAGCCTCAGCGCGAAGGGGTAGTGAATACAGACGGCCCCTGCATGCTGATCGCAGGTGCGGGATCCGGGAAAACGCGTGTGCTTACCTTTCGTATTGCCCACCTCATCCAGAGCAAGGGGGTGGATCCCTTTAACATCATGGCGCTGACTTTTACCAACAAAGCAGCAAGAGAAATGCGGGAGCGGATCGAGCGCGTCGTGGGAAGCGATGCGCGAAATTTGTGGATGGGAACTTTCCACTCCGTGTTCGCTCGCATCCTCCGCGCGGAAGCACACCACCTCGGTTACCCGAACGACTTCACCATTTACGATGTCGACGACTCGAAGTCGTTGATCAGATCGATCGTGAAGGAGATGGGACTCGACGATACTGCTTACAAACCAACGACGGTCTACAATCGCATATCAGCAGCGAAGAACCGGCTTATAGGTTGGCAGGAGTACCTGGGAAATTCGGAGTTGATGACCGACGACGCCGCCAACATGCGCCCTGAAATGGGCAGGATATACCAGACATATGCGCAGCGCTGCTTCAAGTCCGGGGCAATGGATTTCGACGACTTGCTGTTTAATACCGACAAACTATTCAAGGAACATCTGGAAGTTCTCAATAAGTATCAGCACCGGATACACTACATACTTGTCGACGAGTTCCAGGATACCAATCTCTGCCAGTACTATATCATTCGCAAGCTCGCTTCGGTACGCCAGAACATTTGCGTGGTGGGCGACGATGCCCAAAGTATTTACGCATTTCGCGGGGCGGATATCAGCAACATCCTGAACTTTGAACGCGATTATCCGGACCTCAAGGTCTACAAACTCGAACAGAACTACCGGTCCACACAGAACATTGTCAACGCTGCGAACTCGGTCATTAAACGCAACCGCGCCCAGATTCCCAAGAATGTTTGGACAGCCAACGAGGAAGGTCAGCAGATCGAACTCATCAAGGCAGTCTCCGATAACGAGGAAGGAAGATTGATCGCTTCTTCGATATTCGAAGAGAAGATGCAACATCAATTGAAGTTCAGCGACTTTGCAGTGCTGTATCGTACGAACAGCCAGTCGCGTGCAATTGAAGAGGCTCTTCGCCGCATGAATATCAAGTACAAGGTGGTAGGCGGACTGTCGTTCTATCAGCGCAAGGAGATTAAAGACCTGCTTGCCTACCTGCGATATACTATCAATCAGCAAGACGAGGCTTCGTTCCGACGGATCATCAACCTCCCCAAGCGGGGTATCGGTGATAGCACGGTCGACAAAATCGTCGTTGCTGCAAATGACCATGGAACGTCCATTTGGGAAATCCTTCAGAACCCGACGCCGTTCGTCGGCGGTCGCGCAGCCGGCCCTATCAGCGACTTCGTGGCAATGATACAGCGCTTCAACCTCGAGGTGCAGCGAAAGGACGCGTATGATGCCGCATTTGAGATCGCCAAGGGTTCAGGACTGCTCCGAGAACTATACGAAGACAAGACAGTCGAAGGCCTTAGCCGATATGAAAACGTGCAGGAACTTCTGAACGCGATTAAGGAATTTACCGACGATTCTCAGCGCGAAGACAAATCACTTGGCTCATTCCTGCAGGAAGTATCGCTGGTCACCGGTCAGGATGAAGACAAAGATAAGGATCCTGACAAGGTTACGCTCATGACGATTCACATGGCGAAAGGTCTTGAGTTCAGGTACGTCTATATCTGCGGAATCGAGGAAGACCTCTTCCCTTCTCAGATGATGCTGAGTAGCCGTGCAGACCTGGAAGAAGAACGTCGACTATTTTACGTCGCCATCACCCGGGCGCAGACCCGCTTATTCCTGAGCTACGCACTTACCCGCTACCGCTATGGACGGCTGAAGAACTGCGAACCCAGCCGTTTCCTCGATGATGTCGACCCGAGCTTCATCAAGCTCCATACGCGATCCGGAGCCCTGGAGTCTACTCCTCCTCCCAGCCAGTATGCCAAGAACCTCGTGAGCGGGATCCGCAAGAACATAAGTTCAGCGCCACCCCCGCCGAAGGCAATTACTTACCGGGCACCAAGCGACTTTACGCCCAGTGATACGTCGCAACTCCAGGCTGGCATGAAAGTAGAGCACCCAAAATTTGGATTCGGCACGGTGATGACCATGGACTTCTCCGGGGCCGACCGGAAAGCCAGGATTAACTTCAATGAGGTCGGCGAAAAGACGCTGTTGCTCAGTTTTGCAAAATTGCGGATCATCGACAACTAGCGGCACTCCGGTTGGAGGATATCGAATAAACACGTAGATTTGTGAGATAAGCCCTTTTTAATCCCGACAGCACCGTCCAATCCTGCTGCCAACGACTACTTAACAACATCAAATACATGACAATTGGGGAATACAACACCGAGAGACCTCCGCTTATTCTGAAGGAGTACGGTCGCAATGTGCAAAAACTGGTAGACTACATACGCACCGTCCCCGATGTGGACAAGCGAACCGAGATGGCCCACACGCTTGTCGAACTGATCAAGCAACTCACGCCGACGATCAAGGAACAACCGGAGGATCCGCAACGCGTGTGGGATGACCTCTACATCATCGCTGACTTCAATCTTGACATTAATGGGCCGTATCCCAAGCCGGAACGCGATATTCTGTTTAAGAAACCTGACCGGGTCGAGTATCCACAGAGTCAGGTGCGTTTCAAGCACTACGGTAAGAATATCGAAAAACTCGTGAAAGAAGCGCTCAAGAAGGAGGATCCACAAGAACGCCAGGATGCCATTATCTACCTCGGCAAACTGATGAAGACTTTTTACTCGAACTGGAACAAGGAGACACTGGATGACTCTGTGATCCTGAAAGATATCCAGGAAATGTCCGGTGGCGCCCTTGACATGACGATCGAAAAGGTTCGGGAAGACAACCTCTTCGAGAAACTTTACAAGGAACGTAAGAAAGCAAAACCTCAGCAAGGAGGAGGCGGCCAGCATCAGCGCCATCAAGGCGGCGGGAACGGTCATCGCCAGTTCAATAAGGGTGGCGGACATAAAGGGGGCGGAAACTTCCGCAGACGCCGGGACCAATGAGACGACGCCCGCATGCAACCACCGGCAGACAGGCTAACTTCTCATTTCACCACTCACGTTTGACGACTTACGTTCATGGTATTTAAGATCAAAGGAGGAAAAAGATTACAAGGCGAAATTATCCCGCAGGGAGCAAAGAACGAAGCACTGCAAATCGTCAGTGCAACCCTGCTGACAGATGAACCGGTTACCATACATAATCTTCCCGACATCGTAGATGTCAACAAACTGATCGAACTCCTCGGCGCCCTCGGAGCCAAAGTAGAAGAACTCGGGGTTGGCTCCTGGCGGTTTACCGCAGCGAATATCGACACCTCCTTTCTCGAAAGTGAAGAGTATCGAAGGATGGCTTCCGCACTCCGCGGTTCTGTGATGCTCCTCGGACCTATCCTTGCGCGCTTTGGAAAAGCAACCATGCCGAAACCGGGAGGCGATAAAATCGGCCGGAGAAGACTCGACACACACTTCCTCGGCTTCCAAAAGCTAGGCGCAAAATTCAACTTCGATTCAGCTGATCACGTGTTCACGATCGATGCCTCGCATCTCAACGGTACGTATATGCTACTGGACGAGGCTTCCGTAACCGGAACAGCGAACATCGTCATGGCTGCCGTGCTGGCGAAGGGAACTACCACGATCTACAACGCGGCCTGCGAACCGTATCTCCAGCAACTCTGTTTGATGTTGAACAGGATGGGCGCTAAGATCAGCGGCATCGGCTCAAACCTCCTTACGATCGAAGGCGTAAAAAAACTCGGCGGTACAGAGCATACCCTTTTACCGGATATGATCGAGATCGGCAGTTTTATCGGAATGGCGGCGATGACGCAGTCGGAGATCACCATTCGAAATTGCCGAGTTGATATGCTGGGGGTAATCCCGGATGTTTTTCGCCGACTTGGAATCAAGGTCGAAATCAACAACGACGATATACACGTGCCCTTCCAGGAGCACTATGAAATCGAATCTTTTATCGATGGTTCGATACTCACGATTGCAGATGCTCCGTGGCCAGGTTTTACGCCAGATCTGTTGAGCATCGTCCTCGTTACCGCCGTGCAGGCCAAAGGCACTGTACTCATCCATCAAAAAATGTTTGAGAGCAGATTGTTTTTCGTCGATAAACTCATCGATATGGGTGCACAGATCATCCTCTGCGACCCGCACCGGGCAACCGTGATCGGCCTTGACAGGAAGCAACGGCTTCGCGGTGTCAAGATGGCTTCACCCGACATTCGCGCAGGCGTCGCTTTGCTTATAGCAGCACTTTCCGCACAAGGGGATAGCGAAATATCAAACATCGATCAGATCGACCGGGGATACCAGAATATCGATACTCGTCTTCGCGCAATTGGCGCCGATATCACCCGGGTTTAGCGCTCTATCCGCTGCCGCTCTCCGCCCGCATGGGTGTGCGGCTATCACTTTTTAAACACGCCAACACAAATCCGGGAAATAAATCCTGCCCGCCGGGCACGTGAAAACGCGCGGCATTGCACCATTTCAACGAAATCGTCACAAACGTCCTCGCAATCGGGATAGTACAGGACGCGTATTTTATACACTTATCCTAAATTTCTCTTATATTTCCTTGCTATTAAAACTATTATCTATCAAAACCCTGTACTATGCGATCAGCTTTTTTACAAAAACTACGTGGGCCCGGGATACTGCTTCTCGGCCTGATCTTTCTCACGTCCTCGATGGATGTGCTTGCCCAGACACAAGTGTCGGGCAAAGTAACTTCCGACGAGGACAGCCAGGGACTACCTGGAACGAGCGTACTGCTTAAAGGTACTACTCGCGGTACCGTTACAGATGCCGAGGGGAATTACCGCTTGGAACTCGCGACGGAAGACGTAAATCCCGTGCTAGTATTCAGTTCGATCGGCTATGTGCCACTCGAAGAAAGTGTGAACGGTCGATCGATCATCAACGTAGCAATGACAGCGGATATCACTCAACTTTCTGAGGTCGTTGTCGTCGGCTACGGATCAGTAAAGAAGAGTGACGTGACCGGGGCACTCTCGCGCGTCACAGCGGAGGTGATCCAGGAGCGTCCTTCTCAGAACATGTTTCAGGCGCTTCAAGGAAAAGCCGCGGGGGTAACGATCTCCAGCAATATCAAGCCCGGTGAACTTCCTGTCGTGAGGATTCGTGGAAACCGGTCCATGACAGGAGACAACAATCCGCTCTACGTGCTCGATGGAATACCGATCATCAACGTGCTTGGCGTCACATCCTTCTCAATCAGCGATCTTAACCCGAATGACATTGCATCTATCGAGATCCTGAAAGATGCCTCCGCTACTGCCATTTACGGTTCACGCGGCGCGAACGGCGTAGTGCTGATCACTACGAAAAAGGGAAGCAAAGGCCGGATGCAAATCGACTACAACGGAACGGTATCGTTCGACTCATACAAGCAGATGACCGACTGGATGAGCGGCGGCGAATACATCGACCGGTGGCGCGAGACCATGATCAACGGGCGGATGTACAACACAACTCTTGCCGATAACGGCGACCTCAATGTAAAACCCAAGAGCTGGTATCCGGATCCTGAACTTGACAGACTGCGGCTCGGCCTGTCAGGTCGTGAACTTGACGCTGTATATATGGGATATGAATGGGAGGATGCGCCTGGCGGTACCGTTAGAATGCGTCCCACAACGGCGGCCGAACAAGCACTCGGCTGGCCGGCGCAAGT
This sequence comes from Flammeovirgaceae bacterium, assembly GCA_044507115.1. Classification (GTDB taxonomy): domain Bacteria; phylum Bacteroidota; class Bacteroidia; order Cytophagales; family Cyclobacteriaceae; genus Chryseosolibacter. Next base: position 6,756 of record JBIQJZ010000131.1, read on the forward strand.
CCCCGTTTACAACTCAGGAAAGATTCAGAACTTCGACTGGCTCGATGCAGCTTCACGCCAAGGGGTGACACACAATCATCAGTTGTCGCTCTCCAGCGGAACGGACAAGTCGAATCTGTATATTTCATTCGGCTATCACAACCAGGAAGGTGTACAGGTCGATCAGGACTACACACGATACAACATGAATATCAATGGTGAGGCCACGGCCAACAATTGGCTGAAGATCGGGGCTTCGCTTCTGGCTTCTCATTCCATCCAGAATTTCGGAATCCAGCCACCCAACACTTCCAATACAGGTTCAAAAGATCTGTACTCGCGAGCAAGCGACCAATTCCCTTTCCTGACTCCCTGGGATGCGGATGGAAAGTTTGTTGAACGGCCAGCGCTGAACACCAACCTTTTCAACCCCCTGATTGATATCGATCAATCGATCAACGAACGTCGGTCGTCTTCCGTAATGTCCAACTTGTTTGCTGAAGTAAAATTCACGCCGTGGCTCAAGTATCGCGTGAATTTCGGTGCGCAATACCGGAACTTCCGGAACGGCCAGTGGACTGGTCCGAAGGTTACGGCTCACTTGAGCGCCGCGCCCAATACGGCACGCTACGAAACCAACGAGAACTTCGCATGGGTTGCTGAAAATCTCTTGTTTATCGACAAGACATTCAACGACATTCACACGATTGGTGTCACGCTGCTCCAATCCGCACAACAGTCGCGCAGAGAGAACCTTGGCGCAAACGTCAGAAACAGCATCTACGATATCAGTCACTGGTATGACCTCGCTTCCAACCTTGACGGACAACCCGCAGGCTATGGTTCCGGGTTCACGGAAAACACGTTGATGTCGTGGATGGGACGCGTGAACTATACACTGAACGATAAGTATCTCATTACGGCAACCGGGCGCTTCGATGGAGCTTCGGTGCTGGCTCCTGGATATAAATGGGATTTCTTCCCCTCATTTGCCGTCGCATGGAAACTACATGAAGAAGAGTTCATGTCGGGTCTTACCTGGATTGATGAATTGAAACCGCGCTTCGGATACGGCGTGACAGGTAACTCCTCTGTTAGTCCTTACACGACTACCGGGCCTTTGAGCAGAAACCCGTACGTCTTCGGAACAACGGCAGCCATCGGCTATCTGCCTCAGCTTGCTAAGAACCCGCTCCTTGCCTGGGAAAAAACCGCCCAGCGCAACATCGGATTTGATTTCTCCGTCCTGAAAAGCCGGCTGTCCGGTAGTTTCGAGTTTTATGAAGCCAACACCACAGACCTGCTGATGACGAAGAGCCTTCCCGCGCTCTCTGGCTACGTGTCGAAGGTCGAGAACATCGGCAAGTCCCGCAACAAAGGTGTTGAAATCACCTTGTCATCTGTAAACATTGAACGAGGCGATTTCAGCTGGAGTACCGAAATCAACTGGTCAACCAACCGCGAAGAGATCGTAGAGCTCTTCAACGCCAATGACGATATTATTGGCAACGGCTGGTTTATTGGCCAACCCCTTAACGGCGTATTCTATCAGCTTGAAAACGACGGCATCTGGCAGAGTAGCTCTGCCGACATCGAAGAGATGGCGAAATTCAATGCAAACGGACACCGCTTCTATCCCGGCACTGTTAAACCGGTCGATCAAAACGGCGACTACCGTATCAACGCCGATGATTACGTCATACTTGGCAGCAACCGTCCGAAATGGACAGGGGGTATTACAAACACTTTCCGGTACAAAAACTGGACGCTAAACTCGTTTATATACTCGCGTGTCGGACAAACCTACTTCGGAGGATATCCGAACTCTTACGGAGGCATCTGGCCGAATGGCCGTGTTGAGAATGACGTGTGGACGTTTGATAACCCCGGCGGCAAGTGGCCAATGCCCAATTCAGGCAACGTTGAAAACATCGCTACCGCGATGCAATACAACGACGGATCATTTGTCGTCGTGAGGAATATCGCACTTTCTTATTCGATTCCGCAACACCTTTTGGAGCGTTTTGGTTTGAGGGATGTCCAGATCAGTGGCCAAGTGCTTAATCCCTTCATCTTCGGTGGTGAAGTGGTGAAGTGGGGACTTAACCCGGATGATGATACCAACTGGGAACGCGCTTCAAGCAATGGTAACCCGCTGGGAGGAACCAACAACAATACAATTCTTCCGCAAAGTTTTGTACTGGGTCTAAGGGCAAGCCTCCAATAGTAACTGATTAAACAAAAGAGAACACTATGAAAAAGTATATTATATCGATCTTATTGGTTTCGATGGTCTGGTCTTGCGACGATTTCCTGGAAGAAAAACAGGTGTCGACGCTTACTCAGGACTTCTATAACACAGAAACCGGTCTCGAGGGTTTGATCAAGAGTCTGTACGTATATGCACGGGTTAAACACGAATGGAGTGCGAACGGTGCATCGCTCATTGAACCGGAAACAGACGCCTACATGACACGCGACTATAATTTTGCGCAGGTTACCGCAGGATCATATGGAAGTGACGTCAGCGCTATCGCGAGCAATGTGAATAACTTTCTCGGCGCCGCGAATTCCAACTACGCTCCAATGGGTGCCTATCCGCACATCAACAACTGCAATATCGCACTGGAGCAAATCGACAATGTAAAACCTGGAAGGTTCGGGACAGATGAAGCGTTCAACAAAGCGAGAAAAGCAGAAGTCCTCTTTCTCCGCGCGTGGGCATACTACCTTGTCTCAAACCAACTTGGTGATGTACCGCTGCTATTGACTGCAAAGCGCGAAGACAACGGCATCTACCACTACCCGAAAGCAAGCATCGTGGATGTCTACAAAAGAATCATCGCCGACATGCGTTTCGCGTATGAGAACCTTCCTCCGACCCAATCTGACAGAGGACGTGTTACGAAGTGGGCCGCCGGGCATTTTCTCGCCAAGCTCTACCTACATCGTGCACAGGCAGCAGCATTTCAAAACAGCGCCGAGATACACCTGAAAATGCTGTATAAAGGTGGTAACGAAACATCCGACCTGGATTCGGTGATCACTGTAGCATCACAGGTTATCGCTGCCGTAGGAGCCCTTGCACCTGACTACTGGACGTTATTCAACCCGGACGTTTCAGAAACTTCGCCGCACGCGGAAGTGCTCTGGTCGGCACAGTTCGATGAAAACACCGGTCTGAACGGACGATTTGGCGGAAACCGCTCCTGCAATTACCACATCGGCGCATTTGAACACCAATCAGGTGTAGCGAGAAGCCTCGAGTACGGGCGTCCGTTTGCTACTTATAAACCTTCGGATTGGGCGTTCGACAATTTCCGCGACAAGGTAAATGACTCGCGCTACGCCAAGACGTTCATGCTCGATTACATTGGTAACGCCACGAACTCCATGCAGTGGTCAGCTGCTTCTGCCGCCTGGTGGAACGCCAACAAACCTGCGGACGCACCCGCAGTGACCGCAGGCCAGGCCAAGGTGATTCCGGGAAAAAGAGCACTTGCTTTTGTTGAAAATCACAAGGAGGATGCACTGGATTCTGCTACCGTCATGGGGCAGCCTTTTCTCCTGGTCGCACGATGGATACATTCCGCCAAGACGGGAAAATACTATTACCGTATCTATCCTAACGGCGAGTCGATCGGGCTGGCCGCCAACGCGACGCGTGGCAATATTTATCTCTCCTCTAAGAAGTATATCGATCCAAAAAGAGGTGGTGGCAACATTGCCAGCGAGAGCGGCACGCGCGATGCGATCTTGATGCGCCTGGCTGAGACGTATCTGATACGCGCCGAAGCGTACGGCCGCAAATCACAGTATGGTCTGGCTGTGGACGATATCAATGTCTTGAGAAAGAGAGCTGCCTATAAGCCCGGTGAAACCCGT
>JBIQJZ010000341.1:0-1682 GCA_044507115.1 Flammeovirgaceae bacterium
AAGGTGTTGAAAGGTAAGGTGACGTCGAAAGGTGGAAATGTGCTGTTCCGGAAGTTCCTCGTGGTGTTCCAGTTTGGAATCTCCATCTTCATGCTTATATCGACTCTTGTCGTCTTTGATCAGCTGCAGTATATGCGAAACAAAGACCTCGGTTTCGAGAAGGAACGCGTGGTTCGTCTGAGTCTCAACGAGCGTTCTCTGAGCGACAGGGTATCGGTGTTGGTAGACCGCCTGAAGCAAGTTCCTCAGGTAAAGAGTGTCGGTACGGCGTCGAGTTCTCCTGGGCTGGGTATCGGCAAGTTGTTGCTTAAGGTGGAGGACAACGAGGGCAAGCTGACGGATCGCGGCGTTGATTTGTATGCTGCGGATTTCGACTTCGTCAGTACGATGGGAATGAAGATTGTCCAGGGGCGGGATTTTTCGCGCGAGGTGACGTCAGATACAACGTTCGGTGCGCTCGTGAACGAGTCTATGGTCAAGCGGATGTCGTGGGATAATCCAATTGGAAAAAAATTCATCTTTAATGACAACAATCCCGAGACTACGGACCAGGAGCGTCACGTCGTAGGAGTTGTACAGGACTATCACCAGAACTCGCTGTACGATCCGATTGAACCGCTGATGATTCTTATGGCCGATAATAACAGGCTTGTGTTTGTTCGCACCGATGAAGGAGACGTCAGGCAGTCCGTTGCAGCGATCGAGGCTGCTTGGAAGGACGTGTTCCCGACCTATACGTTCGAATACCAATTCATGGATGCGGATTTTGATTCTCAGTACCAGGCGGATGAAAAACGCAGTCAGATATTCACGGCGTTTTCAGGTCTGACCATTCTGATCGCCTGTCTGGGGTTGCTGGGGCTTGCGGCTTTCACAACGGAGCAACGCACGAAGGAGATCGGCGTTCGCAAAGTCATCGGCGCGAGTGTTCGCGGCCTTGTCGCACTCGTGTCAGCTGAATTTCTTGTTCTCGTCGGGTTGGGAATGATTCTAGCTTTTCCTGCGGCTTGGTATTTCACTGGCGATTGGCTTCAGAATTTTGCTTACCGTATTGAGCTAAAATCCGAATGGCCCACATTCATACTTTCCGCGCTGATCGCTTTCGCCATAACCTTTTTGACCGTAGGATATCATGTAGTGAGGGCCGCGTCGGCAAATCCTGTGAAATCTCTCAGGGATGAGTGATTACTCGACGTTAAATCGGATCCGGAACGTCGTGCCCTTGTTTACTACACTGTCTACGGAGATGCTTCCGCCCATGGCCTCAATCTGGCTTTTGACGAGAAACAGTCCCACACCGCGCGCTTCCCGGTGCTCGTGAAACGTCTTGTGAAGCCCAAACAGTTTGTTGCCGAATTTTTTCAGATCAATACCTAGCCCGTTGTCCTTCACTTCGAGGATGAGTTGTGCGCCATCGCGCATCGTTTTGAAATGAATAGCTGGATTACGGTCGGGAGATCTGTATTTGACAGCGTTGCTCAGCAGGTTTTGGAATATACTTTCCAGATACGGTTTCGAATAGTGAATCGATGGTGCATCGTTGAAGTCGAATGTGACAGATGCGTGAGCGAGGATCAACTCACCTTCGAGTGATTGCACGACTTTGTCAAGTACTTCCTTGAATCTCACTTCTGTCAGCGCAATGCTTTCCGGCGTCCGGGCTTTCAGCGTATCCATCAATT
>JBIQJZ010000132.1:0-10467 GCA_044507115.1 Flammeovirgaceae bacterium
ACCCGCGGCCAGATCCGACAGGATATCGCCAAAAAGGTTAGTCGTGACAATCACGTCATAGCGCTCCGGCTGAATCACCAACTGCACACACATATTGTCGATGATCCGGTCATCCAGCACGATATCGGGATACTCCGGCGCCAGGCGCTTGCCGGCATCCAGCAATGCCGCACCCGCTTGCTTGAGGATGTTCGCTTTGTGAACCAGGGTGACACGCTTGCGATTATTCGCGCGGGCATAGTCTAACCCCGCACGTACAATACGTTCGCAGCCGCGATGTGTAATTCGACAAATAGAATCGACGATACCCAGACGATCGTCGGAGTACTCCAATCCCGAATACAACCCTTCGGTATTCTCGCGAAAGATTACGAGGTCGACATTGTCAAACCGAGTCGGAATAGCATCCGTACTCCGGCAGGGCCGGACGTTTGCGTACAGATCGAAGTATTGACGCAATTGGATGTTAACGCTCCTGAAGCCTTCGCCAGATGGCGTAGCAATCGGTCCCTTGAGTGCCACGCGCGTGCGGTTGAGCGATTGAATAAGAGACTGGGGCATGAGTTCGCCCTTTTCCTGCCAGGTGGTGATTCCGGCATTTTCTTCTTCCCACTCAATCGGCGCTCGGAGTGCGGCGAAAATAACTTTCACTGCCTGCATGATCTCCGGACCAATACCATCGCCAGGTATAAGCGTAACTTTTTGGATAGCGCGGTTTTCACCCATGGATCGCACGGCCTAGGCTTCCTCGGGAGTGGTGTTTCCAAGCCGCTCCAGGGCCGCCTCAACTGAGTCGCGGTCCGGACCGTATTCCCGGATAGCCTGCTTAATCTGAGAGCGCGTCAACCAAGGAAATTGCAGTTGTACGTACCCAACATCATAGGGATCGTTGATATCAATCCTGCTGCGATCCCCTTGCCCTTTCAAAACCTTACTTTCAGTCATAACACACAGTATTTAATGATGCAACGAAAAAAAAACGTACCAATTTCGTATTACTAAACCCGGTCCTAGAAAATTAACCGGATTTCACTTTTACGGTCAGACGACCAGCGCATTCGATTGTTGAAGTGCTACTAAGATAACCAAAGAAACGTCAACAAAGGTTCCGACCGGGGGATTTTTAGCCCTGACGGACAGGTAAAACAAAGGCACCTGGCCGACCGCGTAAACCGCGTCAGCCAGGTGCCTTTTAATTTGAATTCGCCTCGGGATCAGCCCGCGCCTACAACAACCAGAACGTTGTCATGATGCGTGGCACCTTTGTCATCTTCGACCGTAAGGCGGAGATAGTACAGGCCCTGCTGCAAACCAGTTACCGTCACGTTAGGTGTGTTCGCGTTTGAGAGGGTAGCACGAGGACCGCTGTATTGTGTCCATTTGTAGGATACGATCCTGCCATCTGCATCCGTACCCGAACCCTTGACAACGAAACTGCTAGCATTAGCCGGGACACGCATGTCCGGGCCAGCGTTGGCGCGTGGTGGTATGTTCCCCGCAGTGGGCGGCGGCGTTGAACTTACGTTGCTTACAGAGACGAGCATATTATCGGAATGTGTCGCTCCTTTATCATCGGTTACTGTAAGGCGATAATAGAATACGCCATTCTTCAACCCACTGATCGTGACATTCGGACTTGTGGCATTGGTCAGGGTCGTAGCAGCCCCTCCGTATTGTGTCCATCTGTAGCTGACAATCTTACCATCCTTATCTGTTCCTGAGCCGTTCAGCGTAATGGTCGACTGGTTCGTCGACCGGTCAGGACCCGCGTTTGCGATTGGCGCAACGTTCGCAGTTGATTGCCCGGTGACCGTGACCACTACGTCGTCAGAAGCTGTAGCACCTGCGTTGTCGGTTACAGTCAGACGGAAATAATACGTGCCATTCTTGAGCCCGCTGATGGACACTGTCTGTGTATTAGCATTCGACAGCGACACAGTAGCTCCGCCGAATTGAGTCCATTTATATGACGAGATCCAGCCATCACTATCGGTAGCAGACCCGGTGAGGGAAATCGATGTGCCACTTGTAGTCTTGTCCGCACCTGCATTCGCGACCGGTGCCGCATTACTGGGAGGAGTGGGCGCAGGGGCTGATCCTCCTCCTTTCTTGAACGACAACATCCAGTCGAGTGCGTTCGTCTCCAGGTAAACTTTGTCCCAGATCCCATGACCCAGACCGGTGTACAGCGTCGTCTTCGCCAGCGGACTAGGCTTCGGCGTACACGCGTTCACAGCGTTGATCATACTCGTTGTTATTCCGTAAGAAACAACCCAGTCTTCGGTGTCGTGAAATGCCCAAAGTGGAATATTCTTGGAAGCTATGGTGCATGCCTGATTAATCGCATTACCCCCGGAACAAATTGGGACTGCAGCTGCAAATTCATCAGGATAGGCAGCGAGCGTCGTCCACGTTCCAAACCCGCCGAGACTTAGTCCGGTGATGTAAATCCTCTGCTGATCTATCCTCAGATACTTCTTAACATGGTTGAGGACATCCATGACATAGTTCGCAGGCCAGGTACCATACGAACTCTTAAGCTGAGGAGAGATCACGATAAACGGATAATGTGTTCCGTACTTTATATATTGAGCAAGGCCGACTTTTGCGACATCCTGCACGGAAGTTTTCAATACTTCGTGGTCATTTGAATTTGACCCGCGCTCGCCGATGCCGTGAAGAAAAATGACGACCGGATAGTTCTGATTGTTCGAGCCATAATCCTTCGGTAGATACTCCAGATAGGCTATGTTTGAAGGTGTGACCTTTGCGGTCTGCTGGGCATTTGATGTGTAAACCGAAAATCCGCACACAAGAACCAGGGCAACTATGAATTGTAATCTCATTTCGATTCAAAAATTTTCCAACGCATCAAGCGCGGTAGTGGGAATTATAAAAAGTGTACTTGGGTAAGTCTATAGACGGGCGGGAGTCGTTCTGCGCTATTTCATGAGTTCAGGTAAATTAGTTAGGTGTAAAAAATTCAGTCTTGCAAAGACTACTGCTAAAAGGCGGCAGACAGTTTTGCAAATCCGACGGCAAGAAAACGCTGGGAATAGAAAGTATTGTTTTTAAAAAGACGAGTAAACAACTACTTCGAGGATTGACGAATATGGCCGATACTTTTTTCAAAGTTGCGATCGGCGCCCACCAAGGAGGAGATATCTCTACACACTTACTGCCGGTTCAAGCAGCATTGAAGCGGCATTTCTACTTCGTATCGAACTGATAAATGGTGCGGGAAGTATACTCCGCGCCTGGCTCCAATACCACAGAAGGAAACTCAGCACGATTGGGCGAGTCAGGAAAATGTTGTGTCTCCAGACAAAAGCCGCTACGCCGGTGATAGGTAACATTGTTTTTTCCAGTCAGCGAACCGTCGAGGAAGTTTCCCGTGTATAGTTGTACACCCGGTTCAGTGGTGTGGACCATCATACTGATACCGGTAAGTGAATCGTACACTTCGGCCGTTGGCTTAAGGCCATTGCCGTTGATCACCCAGCAATGATCGTAACCTCTGCCGACGCGGAGCTGCTCGTGATCACTGTCGATTCTTTCCCCGAGCCTGACCGGCGTCCGGAAATCAAATGGCGTGTCCTCAACCGGCATCAACTCCCCTGTCGGTATTAACGCCTGGTCTACCGGGACAATACTATCCGCGTTTAAGGAAAGTTCGTGATCCAGGACGTTGGCGCGGCCCCCGTTCAGATTAAAGTAACTATGCTGGGTCAGGTTGACGATCGTCTTCTTGTCAGTCGTCGCGCGATAGTCGATTTGAACAGCATTGTCGTTCGTCAAGGTATAGATCACTTCAACGTTGAGGTTACCCGGGTAGCCCTCCTCCATGTCTTTGCTGCGGTACGAAAGCTTAAGAGCAGTGCCGTTGTCCGCCGGTGTCTCCTCAACATTCCAGACTACTTTGTCAAATCCCTTTAGCCCGCCGTGGATATGATTCCCGTTATTGTTCTTAGCGAGTTGGTAGGTAATGCCATCAAGGGTGAACTCTCCCTTCGCGATGCGATTCCCGTAGCGACCTACGAGTGCACCAAAAAAAGGATTGCGCGCCTCGTATGCCGCAAGCGAGTCAAAGCCGAGCACTACGTCAACAGGATTGCCTTGCCGGTCCGGCACCTGAAGGGATGTTATTATTCCGCCAAAACTAATCACTTGCATAACGACCCCATTGCGATTGCGAAGGGTGTACTGTGTAACCTCGGCACCGTCCTTCAACTTACCGTAGGGAGTTGACACAACGTTTGCGGTGTCTGACGAATTCTTTTCGGAGCCAGGTGAGCAGCTGATCATAAACAACAGAATCAAAGGTGTAGTGAGTAGTCGGAATGGCATGGGTTGTATTCCACGTGTTTTGGGAATTCAATATAGAAAATTATTTGAAATCGTTTACGGTGGGTCACGTCCACAGCAGCAACTCATTTGGCTCGACAGTACTCACGCCATCGACGAGATTTACCTTATAGTATGCCATCTCTATTCCGAATGCCTCGCGATAGCGGGCCGTCATGCGCGTGATGAACTCCTCGGCAAAAGCCTTTTTGACAAGGTTGACAGTACACCCGCCAAAGCCACCGCCCATCATGCGACCACCGATGACACCGGGCTGGCGACGCGCCTCGGCTACGAGAAAATCGAGTTCCTCGCAGCTCACCTCATACAACTGCGACAGTCCCTCGTGTGTCTCAAACATTTTTTTTCCGAACTCCTCCAGGTTTCCATCGAAAAGATCGGAGGCAGCATCCTGAACACGTGCAATCTCCTGGACGACATATTTACAGCGCTGGTAGACCTTGCCCTCCAGTTCCTCCCGGTGTTTGTTCAAATCGTCGAGCGTCACATCGCGCAAGCTGCGCACGCCCGCACGGTACTTCGCGATCGTATTAACACCGGATTCGCATTCAGCTCTTCGCGTATTGTATTCAGAGTCAACCAGAGAATGCTTCACCTTGGTATCGCACAATATGATCTGGCAGTTCTTCAAATCGACCGGTGCGTACTCGTATTTAAGCGATCGGCAGTCGAGAACCGCTACGTGGCCTGCCTTGCCCATCATGCTGGCAAACTGATCCATAATGCCGCATTTCACGCCGACGTAATTATGTTCAGCCCACTGAGCCATTCGAACCAAATCCATTTTAGGAACGTCGATACCATTAAGGACACTGACGGCGACACCAAATCCGCATTCAATAGCCGCCGATGACGACATTCCAGCGCCCGGTGGGATATTGCCGCCAAAGACACAGGAAAACGGGCGCAGCGGGATTCCGCGTTCGCGGAGTTGGGCGAGGACCCCGAGGAGGTAGTTCACCCACTGTGGCGAGGTCACCGGCTTCAGATCGTCCAGATCCACCGCAAACATTTCGTTGTAGTTACAGGAGAAAATTGACGAAGTCTGATCTCGGGATGCGGCAATTCCAAAGAAGACCTCCTTGTCCACCGCCGCCGGCATTACAAACCCCTCATTATAGTCGGTATGCTCGCCGATGAGATTAATGCGCCCTGGTGCCCGGATCATAAGAGGTTCGCTGTCGAACAGTTCGACAAACGCCGCTTGTACCTCGTGTGGAAGGAAATCCTTCATGTCCCGCTCTTGTCCGTCTCCCGATACTTCCTCGCTTTCCAGAGAGCCTGTGCCCGGATGGAATCATGAATACTCGCATTAATCTCGTACCCGACCAATAGCACTACCGTGATCAACTGGACCCAGACCATCAGTGCGATGAGAACACCGATCGATCCGTACACCTTATTATATGTCCCGAAATTGGTGATGTAATATGAAAAGCCATAAGAAACGGCCAGGCAAAGCAATGTTGCGACAAATGAACCAATCGAAAAGAATCGCCAGTTGTAGTGAATCGCCGGACCGAAATAGTAGATCGTTGAAATTGCTACGAAGAATGTGACAAAGATGATAATGAACCTTAGGACAAAGAGCAGCTGGACCTCGAAACTGCTCAAATTGAAGGTAGTCAGGTCCTGAAAATGCGTCATCAGGAACTCCATCAGAAGTTGACCGACAACCAGCAGCAGTATCGTCACCAGAATAGTGATCGTCATATTGATAGTCAACGCTGTAGCTATCAGCCGCGTCTTAAACGCGCTCCGATTTTCAATGGTCTTATAGCAGGCATTGAAGGCGCGCATAAGCGCCAGCATTCCATTCGTAGATAATACCAGCGCGAACAGGAACCCTAGCGTGAGCAGTCCTCCGCGCTGATTGCTGACGATGTCCAGGATCGTGGTAGAGGCGACTTCGTACATGTTAGCCGGCATCAGCCCACTTTCCGCCAGGCTGCGGAGGAATTCAAGGATGCTTTCGCGATTGATCTCGGGAAAATACGGCGTAATGTACGGGATCAGCGTGAAGAGGAAGATAATCGCTGGAAATATGGCGAGAATAAAGTTGAAGGCAACGCCATTCGCGCGATCCATTATATCGTCGTCCTGGAGATTGTGCAAGAACCGCTTGACGATGCGATACAGAGACACGTCCTCGTGATTCGAGAACCGGATATTCTTCATCCAGGTCAGGATCAGCCTGGCGGGATGCCATTCCAGAATCAGTCTCTTGTGTTTATACTTCATTCAAAAAAACGCTGAAGCACCTTTTCCATGGCCGGAGGCTGTCGGCACGGTCTGTTTGTGTGCTTATTAATAAAAACCAACACCGTCTCCCCTTTATGGATAAGTGTGTTTTCACTATTAAATATATCGTATTCGAACCGGATTCGCACACCGGGCTTCTCGCGCAACGTGGTGACAATACGCAAAAGCTCGTCGTATCGTGCAGGAGCCAGGAAGCGGGATTTGTTTTCGATCACCGGCATCAGTATTCCCATCTCATCCTCTAATTCACGATAGGTCAGCCCCAATTGTCGAAGGCTCTCAACGCGCGCGACTTCGTAATACATCGCATAGTTGCCGTAGTAGACATAGCCCATTTGATCGGTCTCGCCATATCGTACCCTGACGGAGGTCTCTGAAATATACATTACTGCTTTCTCTTTTGGGCTGCCGCAATCTTCATTTCGCGCGTGAGTGCCCGCTGATAGCGCTGGGCATTATTTAGGTGTTCACGGTAGCTGTGCGTAAAATTGTGACGTCCGGAAAAATCTTCCTTGGCACACATGTACAGGTAATTCGACTTCGTATAGTTAAGTACCGCATCAAGTGCGAATATCTCCGGCATATTTACCGGCCCCGGTGGAAGCCCGCGATTCCGATATGTATTGTAAGGCGAATCAATTTCTTTATGTTCATTCAGCACGCGCTTAAGTGTAAAATCACCGACGGCAAATACGAGCGTCGGGTCCGCTTGCAAGGGAATGTCACCCCGAAGTCGGTTGAGGTAAAGTCCTGCAATGATAGGCGCCTCATCCCGCTTTACCGATTCCGCCTGAACAATCGAAGCGAGAACAGACACTTCGATGGGAGTTAGCCCTATCGTTTCGGCTTTCCGTCGTCGTTCCTCATTCCAGAAGCGTTCGAATTCCTGGTGCATCCGCTCAACTAGTTCGTCGGGGCTTGTGTTGTAATACACCTCATAGGTATTTGGGATGAACATCGAGAGGATGTTGTGTTGGTTGAACCCGTGCCGGTTGGTTTGAACAAACCGGGACAGCGCATCCTCAAACTCCGCGGATGTCATGTTTAGATTGCGTGTGATCTTTTCGCCGAGATCACTAACAAGTCTCACATTGTTGAACGTAATATTGACAGGATCCTGCACCCCGGCGCGCAAAAGACGAACAGCCTCAACATTGCTAAGGTCAGGACGAAGGACATAGCGACCAGATTTGACTTGTGTATCATAGTTCATCATCTTCGCGATAAAGCTGAAGGAGATGAGATCCTGTACGTAGTCGCCTTCATGCAGCAGTGCCTGAACATCTTTGAACGTCGCGCCCCTCGGAATGAACAGTGGCTTTGCCTGCTTACCGACGAGAACGTTCGGCGTATAAACGATCTGGTAGGTATAATATCCGAAAGAGATCAGCAGAACTGAGAACAGCAGAAAAAATATAAGTTTCTTCGACGGCAGCATAAGATTAAACTTGGCGCTAAAATACGAATTTAGTCCACTGACGGTTTACGCCTTTTTTCATAAAAAGCGCACCTGTAGTACTTTTTAACCGGGAAGATCTAATTTTAGTGCAAATGCAGGCAGAACTGTTGACCATACACCCCCTCAATCCCGAACAGCGGAAAATACGACACGTACAAGAAACTCTCCGCAGGGGAGGTCTCATCGTGTATCCGACCGACAGTGTATATGGACTCGGCTGTAGTTTAATGAGTAAGAAAGCCATCGAACGTTTGTGCCAGGTATCCGGCGTAAAACCTCAAAAGTTCAACCTGTCATTTATTTGCCGGGACCTGAGTGAGATCAGTGAGTACGCACGTCGGATCGATACGCCCATATTTAAATTGTTGAAGAAATCCCTTCCCGGTCCTTTTACGTTTATACTTGAGTCGAGCAGCAAGGTTCCAAAGATTCTCGATGCCAATAAGAAGACAGTTGGTATCCGGATTCCGGATCATTCGGTGCCGAGATCGATTGTCGAGGGCTTGGGACATCCATTGATTTCCGCATCAATCAAGAATGTCGACACAATCAGGGAATATTCTACCGATCCTGCGGAGATCTACGAAGACATGAAGCATCTGGTCGACATTGTTATTGACAGTGGTGCCGGCGGAAATATCCCAACGACCGTAGTCGATTGCACTGGCCCGGCGATTGAGATTGTCCGGCAGGGACTCGGCGAACTTGATCTTTAAATACCAGCGGCCGTATGGACTCGGGGATAAGAGTGCGACAAAAATGTTACATGTGAAAAGCGTACTGATTGAGCCGCACTATCTCCCGTGCATTGCTTACTTTTCGTCATTGATTTCGTGCAATCAGATTTTCGTAGAGAAACACGAACATTACGAAAAACAATCGTTTCGAAACCGGTGTTATATCAAAGGACCTCATCAGGTCGAGACGCTAATTGTCCCGGTCACCGGGAAGACCGGGAGGACGCCCGTATCGGATGTGCGAATTGACTACGACCAGAAGTGGCTCAATAACCACTGGCGCACGATTCGGACCGCCTACGGCAATGCCCCCTACTTTGAGTACTACGGGCCCGACATCCACGACATTTTGTACAAAAAGCACAAGTTTCTGTGCGATTTAGACATGGACCTCATGACATTATGCCTTAATTGGCTGAAAATCGAAGCAACGGTGCACGGAACCCACAATTACGAAAAAGTGGCTCCTTCCGGGATAATTGATCTCCGAGGGCTGATAAATCCGAAAAAAGAAGAGGGTTGTAATAGAATCTACAAAAGAATAGAATATCGGCAGGTCTTTGGCAGTAACTTTGTTCCTAACCTGAGCATAATCGATCTGATCTTCAACCAGGGGCCGGGAGCCCGAGCAATCGTCGGAGCGAGTGCGATGGAATGAACAATAACATCACCGCTTGCGTTTTAGAGGGAATCAAAATTCCCCGAGGGTAGGGGTTGGGAAAACTTCCCACCGCGATAGGACAGAACGTTAGAAAAATTTTACATTTACATTAGTCAAATACAGAGGAGATATACATGGAAGCCAAATTTTCCAATCGAGTAAAAGAAGTGATCTCGCTAAGCAGAGAGGAAGCGTTGCGTCTGGGCCATGACTATATTGGAACGGAACACCTTCTTCTCGGTATGATTCGGGAAGGTGAGGGAGTAGCTGTCGGTGTCCTGAAGAAGCTGGGAGTTCCACTTGAAGAACTCCGCGCGGAGATCGAAAAGATTTCCAAGGGCACGGCAACTCACGAGATCAAGAACCTCGCGAATATTCCGTTAACCAAGGCTTCGGAAAAGGTCTTGAAGATCACTTACCTGGAAGCCAAGATATTTAAAGCGCAGTTAATCGGAACGGAGCATTTGCTGCTTTCCATTCTGCGGGATGCCGATAACCTGGCCACCCAGATCTTGAACAAGTTTGACGTAAACTACGAAACCGTGAAAGAGATGCTGGAATACCAAAACGAAACGCCCATGGCTTCGTCAGACACCGACGATCCAGATGATGATTCTTCAAAAATCTTCGGTAGCGGGAGTTCATCCTCCGGCGGCAAGGAGAAGAAAGGCACTGAGAAATCGAGGACTCCGGTACTCGACAACTTCGGAAGAGATCTCACTCGTCTTGCAGAAGACAACAAGCTCGATCCAATAGTCGGTCGTGAGAAAGAAATCGAACGCGTCGCCCAGATTCTGTCGCGTCGGAAGAAAAACAACCCGATCCTGATCGGTGAACCGGGGGTTGGTAAGACCGCTATTGCGGAAGGCCTCGCCCTCCGCATTATCCAGAAGAAAGTTTCCCGGGTGCTTTTTGGCAAGCGTGTCGTAACGCTCGACCTCGCTTCACTCGTCGCTGGTACGAAGTACCGCGGCCAGTTCGAG
>JBIQJZ010000133.1:0-10465 GCA_044507115.1 Flammeovirgaceae bacterium
AATGTAATTTTCTCAGAAGCAAACACGGACGGAGACAACTGAGAATTTCCTTCGATTGACGCGATTTGAGCTTTGTATTGCGCAAATTTTGACCGAAAAAAAAGGTGTTTGGGATATCTTTGTATATCATAGATACTGGTTTTGGGTTAAGTAATTCCAGTGAAAGGGTCGGGTTCGGCCCTTTCGTTTTTCTAGCCATTTTCTCGTACCTACTACCATGAAACTCCAACCTTTCCTCATCGCTGGTTTTGCGTTGCTCCTTGGATGTTCAACCCGCGAAACCACTGATCGCAATGTTTCAACCGTGATGGATGAAGTCATCACGCGACTTTACGCCGAAGTGCCGTCGACGCAATACGATGCCATCGATGACGAGTTTATTCTCGATTTTTTAACACCGGAGGAAAAGCAGGTGCTGGCCACACGCTATCAATATTTTACCGTGAACGTTCCCGTAATTATTTCCCTGATGCGCGATCGGGATCAGAAGACATTGCCGTTCTGGCTCGGGCCCGCTGGTTTTGTCAAGACGGGTGAGTTCGTAAAGAGTGAGTCCTATACTTATGAAGTATGGCAGAAGGAGTTCGACGCTGGTAGGGTTGAACTGGGTATCAACGGTTTTGACAAACATCGACCGGTGTATTTTGTCAGCGTCGCGCCAAAGAATTCGGGCGATGAGTTGATCATCACAGATCCCTACCCGTCGGAATACAATATCGCTACGCTTGAAGAGAATGGGTTCACGTACCACGATTGGTCCGACCTCCTGATTGTTGAAGTGCCGGAGTCATTGCGGGGACAGAAGATGTTTACCACGGTGAGAGGAAGAGCCCGGGAGGCCCATATCAAAGAAGGCTTCCGCATTACGCCCTATCCTTCTTCCTCGAAACCTGATCAGGTCATGTTGACTTGGAGCGATTCACCGGAGACGACCATGGATATCCAATGGCGTACAGATACGGCCACCGTTGACGGAGTAGCAAAGGTGTGGATCGCCGACACAACTCCGACCGACACAATGATCGTTCAGGCGTCACGCTACCGCATGCAGGATCGTATGCTGGTCAACGACCGCTACATCCACCGGTTTACGGCAAACGTGAAAGGCCTTACACCTGGCACTCGCTATTCGTATCGCGTGGGTTCAGTATCGACAAATCAATGGTCGGAGGTCAAGTCGTTCAAGACGGGAGACGGGTCTTCAAAATTTTCTTTTGTCTGGTTCGGCGATACACATTGCTTTCCAGACACCGGTAGGATCGTTACGCTGGCGTCGAAGCATACGGATATAGGATTTTACACGATCGCCGGGGATATCGTCAACACTGGACTGAACCGCGACGACTGGGATCGCTTTTTCGCACATTCGCAGAATGCGTTTGCAACGAAGCCACTCATGCCCGTCCCGGGAAATCATGATCGCCAGGACGGCCTTGGAGCAAAGATGTACTACGACCTGTTTAGCCTCCCGCAAAATGGCCCCGCAGGAGTGGACAAGGAGTCAACCTATGCATTCGAATATGGCAATGCG
Organism: Flammeovirgaceae bacterium; assembly: GCA_044507115.1. Taxonomy (GTDB): domain Bacteria; phylum Bacteroidota; class Bacteroidia; order Cytophagales; family Cyclobacteriaceae; genus Chryseosolibacter. The sequence goes on from JBIQJZ010000133.1 coordinate 1,532, forward strand.
TTGTTCCTTATGATTGATGGAACGTCCGACTGGGATGCGCACACCCCGTGGATCGAGGAACAACTTCGAAATACCAGCGCCCGGTGGAAGTTTGCAATTTTCCACTTTCCTCCTTACAATTTTGAGGATCCGTATCCGGATCTTCAGGAGAAGTGGATTCCGCTCTTTGACCGTTATCATGTTGATATGGTTTTCGGGGGACATATTCACTACTACATGCGGTCTAAGCCTATGAAAGCGGGTAAAGTAGTCGACCGCTATGAGGATGGGACGGTTTATGCGATCTCGATCAGCAGACCCTCGCGACACAACCAAATCGCAGACGAACCCTATGCAGTTGTTCAGTATAAAGAGGACTACTTCTACCAGCTGATGGAAATCGACGGTGATGTGCTCAAGTACAGCTCGTATGATCAGAGTGACAAACTGCGCGATCAGTTCTCGATAACCAAGTAACCGATATCGCCATGAAAACGCTAGTCGCAGCCGGTGCCGTTTTCTTTGCTATTTGCTTGTTCTCATGTGATCGTCCGACTCCTCCTTCCCAGGCGATTACTGCTTACGCCGACACAGCGTTTTATCAGGAATATCACGAAGGCTTTATCATTGGAAGTGACGCCTTCGACAACGAAGTGTTCGGCATCGCTGTTGACGGAACGTCGGGCGTTTGGGCGGCAACCCGTTCGGGAGTTTTCCGCAAAGCCGAGGGTACGCGTGAATGGAAGAGTATCTTCTCCGCAGCTGAGGCGGGGCCGTCATTTTCTGTACTGGTCGCGGGCGACGGATCGATTTGGATGAGCACCTGGAACGGCGTGTATCGTATGCGTGGTGACAAGCCCGAGCGAATGGTTGGTCCGGAGGGACCTGTCGCGCGGCTGCGGTATGGCAACGGTATGATCTGCGCGTTTGGTCCAAAAGGTGTATGGACGTACGATGGTACGGAATGGAGGAAGCGGCCAGAACTGCAGGTGCGCTCGATCCGGGACGCGGTTATCGCGGATGACGGGGATGTCTGGATGGGCACGGATGTCGGCTTGTATCATCTTTCGAATGATTCCATCGAGCATTACTACAAGCCCGAACACACCATTAGTGCGTACGTGCGCGGTGTCGACATCGATCGCAACGGGAGGGTTTGGGCTGGTGGCTTTGGTGGCGTGTCTATACTTGAAGGTGGGAAGGTATTTGCGCAACTCAGACCCCAAGATGGAATTCCTTCCGTTGAGGTCAACTGCGTGCGACGTTCACCAGACGATGTGATGTGGGTGGGTACCGCAAAAGGCGTTGTCCGATTTGCGAAGGATATGTCGCATACGTTGCGTTTTAGCAGGCGATGGCTCATGAATGACGAGGTAAACGACATTACTTTCGATCGGGACGGCAACGCCTGGATCGCCACGTCTTCCGGTGTCAGTGTGATCAAGCGAAAGAGAATGACCTTGCAAAGTAAGGAGTCGTACTTTTATGACGTTCTTATGCAGCGTCATATACGGGAGCCGTGGATTGCCGGGCAGTGCCGGTTACCGATAGCAGGGGATACGTCGGTCTGGCTTCCCGAAGATGATGACAATGATGGCGAGTACACAGGTATGTACCTGGCGATGGAAAGTTTCCGCTATGCTGTCACGCAGGACCCCGAGGCCAAGGACCGGGCTCGGAAGGCTTTTGAATTCCTGAAGTATTTGCAGGAAGTCACGGGCACCGAAGGTTTCTTCGCTCGGACAATCGTTCCTTCCCATTGGAAAGAAGTTCATGATGGCAACCGTGTTTACTCCGAACGCGAACGGGCTTATGAACTGGTGAAGGAGCCGCGCTTTAAACCGGTAGAAGTACGATGGCATTTGTCAGCAGATGGAAAGTGGTTGTGGAAAGGGGACACCAGTAGCGACGAGATGTGCGGTCACATGATGGGATATTTCTTTTATTATTTCCTGGTGGCGGATGCGTCGGAACGTGAGCGGGTTCGCGATCATATCCTTAAGATTGTTGACGCGTTAATGGTAAACGACTATCTCCTTGTGGATGTCGACGGGGGACACACTCGGTGGGGCGTCTGGTCGCCTGCGATCCTGAATAAGGATCCCGAGTGGATGCCTGATCGCAGTCTCAACTCCATGGAGATGCTCGCCGTAGTGAAACTCGCGGCAGCGGTAAGTGGTGACGTCCGCTACGAAAACGCTTACCGTGCACTGATCGAAGAACACGGCTATCTTGAAAACATGTCTCGCATCAGCAAGCAGAACCCGGGATGGTTCATTTACTATGATGTGATGCTAGCGGCGTACATGTATCCGATCTTGTTAAAATGTGAATCTGATCCCGAACTTCGCGCATTCTACGAAGCTCACATGGACGACTGGTTTGAGACTTATCGCCGCGACGGAAATCCCCTTATCAATTTCTTGTATTGCTACTCCAGGGATAAGCGCGTTGCATTGGAAGAATCCGTCGCGCTTTTGCAGGATACACCGCTCGATCTCATCGACTGGCCGATTGATCACACGCAGCGCGAGGATGTCAGGATCGTTCGTTCACCTGTCCTGGAGGATTTACAGGTCGATGCCCTTCCACCCGCGAGTATTCGCGGAACCATCCGTTGGGACAAAAATCCGTATGCGGCAAGGTCCGGGAATCCACACGTGGAGCGAGAGCCGGTATTCTGGTTACTCCCTTATTGGATGGGACGTTACCTGAACATGCTGGAACCCGCACGTTAGCCGACGTGCGCAATCTCATACATTCTAGACGTAAATAGACACGAATACTGCGCGAATTTTGGATATTCTTGCTGGTACTTGTGAAATTCTAAAACTATGCTTGATAATTATTATCGAACTTTTGACCGGTTTGCGACGAGCACGTTCCTGCTGGTGTTGCTGGCGCTTTCCGCATGCGATTCGGAAAGCAACCGAAAAACGCAGCCTGTCCATCGCGACGTTGCCTTTGTTCAAGATCACGCGATCAAGTACGATTTGCTGGACAGTGTAAAACCGCTTAGGGTCGGTAGCGACCGCAATGGTGTGATTGAGATAGCAACATCTGAAAACCTTTACAAGCCCCATGCTGGAGAGTTTCTGTTCCCAGGTACGCTAGTTAAGCAACGCTACTACCGACCGCTAGCAGACAAGAAGGTTGCTGGTCTGACAATCTACCGCGATCATTTTGTTTACGTCGACGACAAGGCCGTCCTCAGCAATGCCTGGGCGGGCAACCTTTTCGTAAATCACACACTGCCAAAAGCATCGATCCTGGCGGGCGGAAAAAACTTCGATTTTCTGATTTCCGATGGTAAACAACTTGAATACTTGCGCGATTCGGTCGCTGCCTGGAAAGGAACGCACCCGTCTCAAGTGCTGGATGTTTTGTTTGACGAGTCGCGAGATCGTTTCCTCGTGCTGAGTGAAACAGCCATTCATTCGTTTGCTGCCGGGGGTGATGAACTAAAGGCAGAGTTTCAGGGAACGGGACTCACCAGTTTCGCTTTCTCGGCAAAAAAAGGACTGGTTGTCGGAACATCCGATGGGTTTCTCGTCCTCGACCCCACTACGATGCAACAAAAAGGTGAAGCCGTTCGAAATCTGCCGTGGACACAGTTGACTGCGGTGAAGGAGATTGACGGAAGACTGTGGTTCGGCTCAACACGCGGGGCCTTCGTGTCGCGCGAGGATGGCAAGTACGACTATTACGCTTCGAAACGCTGGCTGCCGTCCGACAGGGTGGTTGACATCGCGAAAGGTCCGGAGAATTCTGTGCTGGTCCTCACCCACAAGGGAATGGGACAAATCTTCTTTCGCGAAATGACATTGCGTGAAAAGGCTGAATTTTTCCAGAAGCAGGTTCGCAATCGGCATATTCGTCACGGTTTCAATGCTACGCTGGAATACATGACGGATGGTGATCTCAGCACGGGCTCCATGGAAGATTCCGATAACGACGGCCTTTGGACCACCATGTACATGGGGGCGGAGGTCTTTCGCTACGCTGTGACCAAGTCGGAGGATGCGTTGCAGAATCTTACGGAGTCCATGGAAGCGATGGAAAGGTTGTACACCATCAACGGCGTGAAAGGATTCCCATCGCGTTCTTTCGAGCGCCGTGGTTATAAATATCACGACAAGCCCTGGAGGAGGGCTGACCATCCCGAGTGGGACTGGAAATCGACTACCAGTAGCGATGAAGCGATTGGACATATATTTATTTTCGGTGCTATGGCAGAGTTGGTCGACGACGAAGGTCTTCGTCAGCGCGCAATTGTTCTGATGGACTCACTGATGCAACACGTCGTTGACAATGACATGTACCTCGTCGACTGGGATGGGAACCCGACACTGTGGGGACGTTGGCATCCGGACTATGTGAATGCGCGACCGATCATGGTAGGCGATCGAAAAATAAACGCCTCGAACATCGTCGCGATGCTTCAGACAGCATATCATTTTACGAAGAAGGAGATCTATCGAGATAAGGCATTCGAGTTGATGACGCAGCACGGGTACTACGAAAACCTGATGCGGCCGATGAAACAGATCGCAAAAGCTCCTGACTCCGCTGACGACTGGAGCAAGATGTTGTCTGAGTCATGGAATCATTCTGATGACGAAATGTATTTTCTCGGCTACTGGGGTCTGTATCGATATGCTTTCAATGATACGCTTAAAGCTAATTTCCGGGATGCGATTATTGACCATTGGGAAATCGAAAGACCTGAAAAGGAAGGAGCCTGGAACATCTTTACGGCGCTAACCGGAACAGACGAGTTTGACCTGGAGGAAGCGATCTGGTATTTGCAGGAATATCCACTGGATCTGATTCACTGGCGTGTGACGAACAGTCACCGGAAGGACATCGTGAAGATTGAACCCAACTTCCGCGAGCAAACAATTACCGAAGTACTTCCCCCGGACGAGCTACCCGTGAGCCGGCATAATGCTAACCGCTTTCGACTTGACGGAGGCAGCGGTGGAAGATCCGAGTACAGCGCAGGCGACATCTGGCTGCTGCCGTACTGGATGGGAAGATATTTAGGGGTGATCGAGGAACCGTGAGTAGTGAGTGGTGAGGGGTGAATGGTGAGTGAGGGTGTGCGTCTTATGGTTTTTCGATTTGTTCATAGCTTATCGCTTAGCAATGGAATGCAAAACCTTAAGTCGCAAAGAACCACTCACCACTCACGATTCACGACTGACGATTCACGAACTAAACCTAACAACTCCATGAACATCAAAACTCCAACTGCTTTTGTCCTGGTGTGTTTTGTCGCTGTGCTTTCGGTGGTGTCGTCTTGCTCCACGAAGACCGATGACACGACTGGTCAGGTTCCTGCGGTACGGTGGTCGCTTATTACAAATTTCACGGACGAGGAAGATGTATTTGAGGCAGAGTTCAGACTGATGAACACGGGGGGTTTCGATCTGGACGATAAGAACTGGACACTTTTCTTCAACATGGCACCGCGTCCGATTGTCGAGAACAAAACGCCTCAATCAGCCGACGTGATACACATCAATGGCGACTGGTATAAGTTGGTTCCCAGAAAGGGTTTTGCTCTTGCTGTTGGCGACTCGGTTTCCATTCGCTATTGGGGTACTGAGGGCGTCATTAAAGATAGCGACAGACCCATGGGACTCTACTTCGTCTTTTACGACGAGGATAGTCAGGAGGAGAGAATAGCTGAAGTAAGCGACTTTGCCTTCGGCGAGTTTGCCCGTCCGGATCAGATAAATAGAAACGCTGAAGACGAAGAACCCATTCCGACGCCGGAATGGCTGTACGAGGCAAATGAAAATCTTGCTGTACTTCCTGCCGAACAGCTCAAATCAATTGTGCCGACGCCGGTGAGTTTTCGACCGAAGGGAGGATCGATGTCTCTTGACAACAGCTTCGTCATTGTTCATGATCCCATTCTGGAGAACGAGGCGGGATATCTGGCGAAGATGCTCGCGGAGTTAACGGGAACTGCATTTAATACAGCGCCGATGCCGAGTTCGGCTGAGAAAGCAATCCGATTAAAAGTCGGGAGGGTTAACATTGCCCAGGAACAGGAAGCTTATGAACTCGCGATAGCGGACGGTGGTATCTCCATCACCGGCACCGATCCTGCAGGTGTGTTCTACGGCATACAGAGCCTTCGGAGTCTGATACCACTTAGCGCATACCAGGGAGCGAGTGCTTCTGTTGTTCTCCCACGTGCCGAAATCATCGATGGACCGCGTTTTGGTTTTCGGGGAGTCCACATGGATGTAAGTCGCAACTTCCAGTCGAAGGAGACCGTATTGCGGGTTCTTGATCTGCTATCGCTGTACAAAATCAATCGCTTTTTGCTCTACACGACCGAGGATGAAGGATGGAGACTGGAGATCGACGGCTTACCCGAACTCACGGACGTTGGTGGTCGGAGACAGCACGTTTCAGGAAAGGAAGCTCCGGCCTTACATCCAGCATATGGATCAGGTCCGTTTGCTGACAGCGAGAACAACCATGGCACCGGGTACTACACTCGCGCGGATTTTGTTGAGATACTTCGCTACGCAAAGGCCCGTCATATCAAAGTGATCCCCGAGTTGAATTTTCCCGGACATGCGCGGGCGGCGATCAAGTCGATGGAAGCGCGGTACGAGAGACTGATGAAAGAAGGTAAAGAGGAGGAGGCGAACGAGTATCGTCTCATCGACCCGGACGATACATCTGTATACTTGTCGGCACAGTCATTTACCGACAATGTCGTCAGCATTGCGCGCGAATCGACGTTCCGTTTTTACGAGAAGGTGGTGGATGAGATCGCTGAGATGTACCAGGAAGCAGGTCTTGTTCTGGACGAGATACACGCCGGCGGTGATGAGGTTGCAGAAGGAGCCTGGACGCAGTCACCTATGGTGAAAGAGATGCTGGATAAAAATCCGGACATCGATCCGAAGAATCTGCAGGCATACTTCTTCCGCGAGTTGCTAAAGCGGTTGAAAAAAAGAGACCTCACGGTAGATGGTTGGGAGGAGGTTGCGCTGCGGAAGAATGAGAAAGGTGAATACGAAACCAATCCGGAGTTTGCAGGTCAGGGAGTGGTTCCGTTCATCTGGAACAACTTGTTTGACTACCAGGATCTCGGATATCGTCTGGCGAACGCCGGGTATCCCGTCGTTTTGTGCAACGTCTCCAACTTCTACTTCGACCTCGCCTATTCGAAGGATCCGAGGGAGCCAGGTTTGTATTGGGCTGGGTTTGTAAACACGCGAGACGCCTGGTTCTTCGCCCCGTACGATATGTTCAAAACGACTCTGGTGAATTCGATGGGTCGCAAGATCGACCTCACCGGTGACCGGACGAAAGAGCGTTTGAAGCCCGAAGCGCGCAAGAATATTATTGGTCTTGAGGCGCAGTTGTGGAGTGAAACGATAAAAGGTCGCGAGATGGTCGAGTACTATATGCTTCCGAAGCTGCTCGGTTTTGCCGAAAGTGCTTGGGCTGCACCCCGCGAGTGGGAAACTATCGAAGATCCTGCTGCCCGGGAGAGGGTAGTCGAGCGCGATTGGAATGTGTTTGCTAACACACTCGGACAGAAGGAACTTCCGCGCCTTCGGTACCTGAACGGAGGTTACAACTACCGAATAGCTCCGCCGGGAGTTGTGATACGCGAGGGCATGCTGTACGCGAATACTGAATTCCCCGGCATCCAGATCCGCTATACCACCGACGGGACGGAGCCCGATCTCACATCCGCGGTTTGGACTTCACCGGTGAAGGTTACGGGAACAGTGAAGGTCAAGTGTTTTGATTCAGCTGGAACAGGGAGCCGGACCGTTGCAACCATGGCGCGCGCGGAGTGACGGATGAGGATGACGCGGGATTGCGCAAAATGATGCTTTTTTGACGCAAAGGCCTACGGGATCGCAGCCCGCGGTTGGATAACTTGTATCAGATAAAGACTAGAACTCTAAGCTTAAACTTACATGATAATCGGCGTTGACCTTGGGGGAACCAAAATCAGGGCAGGTGTTGCGGTAGGCGGTGCGATCCGGAACGAACGACAGCAGCTGTTCAGGAGCCGGGCCTCGCAAGAGGAAACGCTGGGGCAACTGAAGGATCTCATTCGCTCGCTCGCCTCTCCCGATATCACCGGCATTGGATTGGGTGTACCTTCAGTCATTGACGTGGAACGGGGAATCGTATATAACGTCGTGAACATTCCGTCTTGGGAAGAAGTACCACTCAAAGATATCCTCGAGGATGAATTTGGTGTCCCTGTTTCAGTCAATAATGATGTTAATTGTTTTACGCTAGGCGAATACCGTTATGGTCTTGCAAAAGGGTTTCGCCACGTCATTGGTATGACATCGGGAACGGGATTGGGCTGTGGCATTATTATCAACGACGAGCTTTTCGCCGGGAGCAACTGCGGTGCGGGGGAGATCGGGTTGGTACAATATGGAGAACATAATGTCGAGTACTACGCGAGTGGCAATTTTTTTGAAGCGATCCATGGCACGTCAGCGATTGCCGCGCACGACCTCGCTGCGAGGGGGGACAAGAAAGCGCTAGCGATGTGGCGCGAGTTCGGAGTTCATATGGGGCAGGCGGTGAAAACCGTTGTCTATACGTACGATCCGGAGGCCATTGTAATCGGCGGGTCTCTTTCGAAGGCATACCGGTTTTTTCAATCGTCGATGGTGGCATCCCTGGAGGATTTTACGTTCCCACAATCGATTAAGAGATTAAAAATCTTTCAGTCGGTTGACGAGAACATTACGCTGCTCGGTGCAGCGGCACTACTGGAGCAAGGACATAAAGGGGAGGAGGCAGCAATTTCCAGGAGGTCGGTGGTGGGCTGATGGGAAAATTGCGCAAAGGTGCCGGCGTGGAACGCAAAATGCGCCTCTTCCGAAGTGGCTATTTACATATATTTCATATGGATTCAATTACATCACCGACATTTAACCTGTC
>JBIQJZ010000134.1:0-339 GCA_044507115.1 Flammeovirgaceae bacterium
GATCCACCAGTTTTTCGACAAGGGAATCACGATTCGGGGTGGACAAGCTCCCGTACACGCGTACATTGACAAACTGCTTAAGTACGTCATTGAAGGCAGAGTCAAACTCGATGATATTATTACACATCGCCTGTCACTGACGGAGGTTGCGCATGCTTACAAGATCTTTAAAGACAAAGAAGAAGATTGCGTAAAGGTGGTCCTCGATCCGTGGAAGTAATAACTGGTCTTCCAACCGGGCACCATGTCCGCTCACATTTCAATCAGGGTCTCAAATGGCTCGAGATGCAACTCAACCCGTTTGCCGGTGCGGGCGGCTTCAAAGATGGCCATGAGTAT
>JBIQJZ010000134.1:349-10389 GCA_044507115.1 Flammeovirgaceae bacterium
TCTGAGCCCCATTTCGCCGGGTACGATGCTTTCGCGGCTTTCCGCAATGCACCGTGCGAAGTCGTCGATCTGAAGGGCCTGTTGATTGACTTCTTCGAACTCCATAGCACCGACGCTCGTTTCGCCTTTTAGCCCTCGGTATTCATACGCGGGTTCCAACTGGAACCAACCGCTATCCGTCTCCGCTTTCAGTAGATTGTATTCGTCCTTGTAACTTGTTTTGCATTCCGCTATAATGCCATCCGGGAATTCCATTTTCCATTCCATGCCTTCTTCGACGTCGTCGAATTTTTCCGGATCGGTGTTTTTCACGAAGCTGGCGGTTACGGCCGTCGGATTTTGTCCGATCGTATATATCGCCCCCTGAACACAATAGATCCCGACATCCATCAGCGGTCCGCCGCCAGCCTTATCTTCATCCAACCTCCACTGGTTTGAGCTGCCTACATCCATACCGTTATATGCGAGAACCTTGGTGATGGTTCCAAGTTCTCGGGTTTTCCCGAGCCGCATCATCTCCCGGTGGAAGGGATCGAAGTGCAGACGATACCCAAGGGAAAGTTTTACACCAGCCTGTTCACATGCTTCAATCATTCGTTCACATTCTTCAACCGATGTCGCCATAGGTTTTTCGCAGATCACATGTTTGCCAGCTTGTGCGGCGCGGATTGTGAACTCTGCGTGCATATCGTTTGGTAGAACGATATAAACAATATCGATATCAGTGTTGTACTTGATCGCGTCAAAATTGTTGTAGCTATAGAGATTTTCATCTTTCAGACCGTGTTGGCGGCGCCATTCCTCTCGCTTGTCCGGATCGTTGCTTACAACGGCAGAAAGATAACATCGCGACGTTTGTTGTAGTGCCGGGGCAAGTTCATCGGTGCTGTACGAGCCGAGTCCCACTAATGCAACGCCAAGCCTGTTTGAGTTTTTGTTGTTTGCCATGGTTGTACCTTTAGATTCAACCCGACAGCAGGTGTACGGCATTGTTACGCACACTGCATAGTCGCTTCCGCCTGCCGCGTCGGGTCTGGGACAACCATAAAAAAATGATTCCGCATCCGTCGCTCTACAGCTGTCGCGCGGATTGGAAGAATCTTGATGGGGGAGTTAGCAGCTCTTGAAGAATTGTTTCTGGCCGAGGCGCATTTCAATCTCTTTGGCTGTCTTGGTGATAGACAAGCCGCCGAGGTTTGTGCAACGAAGTGTATTGGGTATGCTTTTGCCGACTTCATACATCGTCTCGACAACCTCGTCGAGCGGGATCAGATGGTCGTAATCTGCCAAGGCCATATTCGCACAGGAGAGTGCATTCGATGCGGCCATCACATTCCTGTTAAGGCAGGGTGCTTCGACTCGGTTTCCTATCGGGTCGCATATCATCCCCAGCGAGCTCTGAAGTGCCATGGACGCGGCGCCTATACTTTGATTCAGATTTCCGCCTGCGAGGTACACGATGCCGGCCGCAGCCATCGACGAACCCGACCCGCATTCAGCCTGGCATCCGCCGACTTCAGCTGCAAATGTCGAATGCGCCGCAATGAACACTCCGATAAGTCCTGAGATAAGCAATGCTTTGACTGTCTCCTCATCCGACAGGCTCAACGAGGAGGCTACTGCCAGGATAGCGCCAGGCATAGCGCCACATGAACCCGCTGTCGGAGCGGCAACAATGACTCCCATGGAGCTCTTCACTTCCATGATTGCAGAGACGAACATGATGATTCGATTCAGCACGTCGGTGTCGACGAGTCGTTTGGCATCCATCATTTCACGGAACTTGACGGATTGGGGACCCAGTATACGGTCCTCGAATTCGGTGCCGTTGATACCTGTCTCCACAGCCGCTTTCATGATGAGGCGGATGTCGTTCATCTTAGCGAACACTTCGTCATGGGAGATATTTCCACGTTGGCTCTCGTAATGGACGGCTAACTCCCACAACGACAATTCCCGGTCTTTGTTGTAGTCCAGCATTTCATTGCACGTAATGAACGGCACGGAAAGATCCTTGCGAGACATCACGGGAAGCACCGGTTCCAGTTGTTTGATGCCAGTCACGCCCTCGAGATTTCGAAGCTCTTCGATATACGTGTTCTCGAGGAATGCTTGTGCTTTTACTTCGACAAATCCCGCTTTGGCTTCGAGGAAGTCGTAAGGACAATTATCCCTCAGGTATTGATGAACTCGACTAGTGTCGGAGGTATAGATCAGCGTCTCGAAATAGTCGCCGAGCATGGATACGCCAGCCCCGTCGATCTCGATTACTTCGATCATGCCACCGCCGGTTGATATCGCTATCAACTGGTGTGTTTCTTCAGGGTTGCTTAAGGTGATTTTGTAGGTGTTGGGATGTTCGTACTGAAGCTTGCGAATTTCAATCTGAACGGCAATGCCCGCCGCTGCGAGATGTTGATCGGAGTTAACCAGGCGGCTATCGTCTGCTTCCCATCCGAGGAATCCACCAAACAATCCCATGTCCGATCCTTGATCCTTGTGCGTTGTCGCCAACGATCCATCAGGATCGAATTCGATCAGGATACGGGAGATCCTGCCATTCATTAAGTCGCGACATATCCGTCCGATCCGCAGGGCGGCAGCGCAGTGGGAACTTGAGGGACCTCGCATCACCGGTCCGACCACATCGTTGAATATACTTGGGTAATTCATTCGCTTCCTGTTTTCGTTCAACCCTCTGTATTACAAATCTAACCATTCGCACAATTAAAGCTACTATAGTATCTTAGCAATGTTATATACGATCTTATAACACCTGCTTGCGCAACTGCCTGAGATGTCGTACTTTAGGAGTTTCAGAATTATGCGTATCTTACCAAAACGTTAAGACCCCCTTAGCACCAAAAGTTGAGATCGTGTGGAACCGCTGCATTTTCAAGTCCCCAAGCTAACTGAAGAAACGATCCGTGTGGAGTCGTGGAACATGAATTACTTTTTCGATCCAATTCATTTTCACGAGGAGTTTCAGATAACGTTGATACTCGAAGGCACGGGGTCGCTATTTGTCGCAGACAATGCGGTGCCGTTCAAGGCAGAAGAGATCTACCTCTTTGGCAAGAATCTCCCGCATGTATTCAAGAGCGACAAATCTCACTATGACAACAATGGCTCTTCCAGCCACTCGCGGGCCATTTCCGTCTTTTTTAGTCAGGATGTCGTTAAGAACTCACTGAGTGGTATACCGGAGGCGTACGCAATTCAGCGCTTGTTGGATTTTTCGATCTATGGCATCAAGGTGTCAAGAGAAAGCACTGCATTCATCCGGAAAAGCCTGATCAAACTCACGAAAAAGAAATCGTTTGACCGCGTGATACTCTTTCTGAAAATACTGAAAGCCATATCGGAGGACAACAACCTGAAATTTATTTCTTCGACTGGCATTCCGATTCACACGGTAGCCAAGAACATTCCGAACATCACGAAGGTATTTGAATACATTCAAAACAACTATCGCGAGAAGATTACCTTAGAGCAGATTGCCGCACTGGTCAACATGTCTCCGACAGCCTTTTGCAGGTTTTTCAAATACCGCACGCAGAAGACATTTTCGCGATTCCTGATTGAGGTAAGGATCGGCCACGCTTGCAAGCTTCTTGTACAGGATGATTTCAATACAGCGGAGTGCTGTTATAGTTGCGGCTTCAGCAACATCTCAAACTTCCACCGCCATTTCAAGAGCGTTACGGGCATGACACCTTCCGAGTATCGCAAGAAGATCCTGGCTACCAATGCTTGAGGTCGTTATAATTGATAACATAGTATAGGGATTTGCTAAGATGAATCAAGGGAAACGGCGCCGGCTCGTCGTAGTTTTGTCTACATCCGACAACTGTCGGCAGACAAAAACACTCTCTTAAAATCGTCCTTATGCAAGTCAAATGGGAAGGTGTGTACCCAGCTGTGACGACAAAGTTCACCAGCAACGATACACTGGATATTCCGATGTTCCTGAAGAACATCGAAGCGCAGATCGCCGCTGGTGTTGACGGTCTTATCCTCGGAGGTAGCCTCGGGGAAGCCAGCACCTTGTCAGACGCTGAGAAAATGTTACTAGTGCAGGAAACCGTTGCCTTTGTCGATGGTGCAGTGCCGGTAATCCTGAATGTCGCCGAGAAATCCACGGCCAATGCAATCAAGTTTGTTGATGCTGCTGCGAAGAAGGGTATTGATGGTCTGATGCTCTTACCTCCGCTGTCGTACAAAGCCGATAGCCGCGAAACGACTGCCTACTTTGCTTCGGTCGCATGTGCAACGGATTTGCCTATCATGATATATAACAATCCGGTAGACTACCGGATTCTCGTAAGTCACGATATGTTTGAAGAGCTTGCACATCTTGACAACATTCAGGCCGTTAAGGAATCAACGCGTGATGTCTCTAATGTGACGAAGATGCTCGCACGCTTTGGAGATCGGTTCAAGATCCTCAACGGTGTCGATACGCTGGCACTGGAGAGTCTGCTGTTGGGTGCGCACGGCTGGGTAGCTGGCCTTGTTTGTGCCTTCCCCGCGGAAACTGTTGCGTTGTACCGCCTCGTGAAGGCCGGTCGATACGCCGAAGCAGTCGAATTGAATCGTTGGTTTCTTCCCCTCCTTGAATTGGATATCGTCCCAAAACTTGTCCAAAACATAAAGCTTGCCGAGGTACACACGGGCTTGGGCACCGAGTGGGTGCGTCTGCCGAGAATGCCGTTGGAGGGGGAGGAGCGTGCAGCAGTATTGAAGGTAATTACCAATGCCCTGGAGAACCGCCCGGTCATTCCAGATTTGACGCCAGTGAATGGAAGGAACGGAGCCCGCAACTGATGCGTCCTTCCGTGATGATTTGTAAAGCTTGAGGAGATGGCAAGAAAGACTTTCTTCTGTATTGATGCGCATACGTGTGGCAATCCCGTCCGCCTGATAGCGGGAGGAGGCCCTATACTGAAAGGGGCTTCGATCGCTGAGAAGCGCCGGGAGTTCATGGCTGAGTTTGACTGGATCAGGCGCGGCCTGATGTTTGAACCTCGCGGTCATGATATGATGTCGGGCAGTTTACTTTATCCGCCATCGGATCCGAACAATGATATCGCTGTGTTGTTTATTGAAACGAGCGGATGTCTGCCGATGTGTGGACACGGTTTGATTGGAACAGTGACGATTGCCCTGGAACAGCAACTAATTCGCCCGCGTGTACAGGGCGAGCTGAGAGTGGAGACCCCCGCCGGATTAGTGAAGGTCAAGTACGACCAACAGGGCAACAAGGTTAAGAGTGTTAAACTCACGAATGTGGCATCCTTCCTCGCGGGTGAGGGGTACACAGTAGAGTGTCCTGAACTAGGTGAGTTATCGATTGATGTTGCCTATGGGGGGAATTTTTACGGCATCATCGATCCGCAAAAAAATTTCGCCGGCATCGAAAATTACACCGCGGACAAGCTGATCTCCTGGAGTCGTGACATTCGCGAGCGGATGAATGAGAAGTACACGTTCCAACATCCGGACGACCCTGGTATACAAGGAATGTCACACCTCCTTTGGACCGGCCGGCCATTAAAGTCTACTTCGACTGCCCGCAATGCTGTATTCTACGGCGACAAAGCTATCGATAGGTCGCCGTGCGGCACAGGTACCTCGGCCCGTATGGCACAATGGTACACCAAAGGATTGCTCAAGCCTGGGGACGAGTTCGTACACGAAAGCTATATCGGTTCTATTTTCAAGGGGACCATCGAGGCTGAAACAAAAATTGGCAATCGCCCCGCTATTCAGCCGGGCATAGAAGGTTGGGCAATGGTGACTGGCTTCAATACAATATTTCTGGACGACGAGGATCCGTACGTTCATGGTTTTCAGGTTATCTAGCGATGAGCAGAATAGTCATTGTTGGGGGCGGTATCATCGGGCTTTGTACTGCGTATTATTTCTCGGAAGAGGGATTTGAAGTAACAGTACTCGACGCAAATGACATGCGCAACAATTGTTCCCTGGGAAATGCCGGGATGATCGTGCCGAGTCATATTGTGCCACTCGCTTCTCCGGGAATGATTCATAAAGGGGTTCGATGGCTGTTCTCTCAGGAGAGTCCGTTTTATATACACTCCAGACTTGATCGAAGACTCTTGTATTGGTGCTGGCTTTTCTTCCGATCTGCAACGAGGAAGCACGTTGACTACAGCATACCATACTTGAAAAACCTCAGCTTGTACAGCAAAGCTCTCTATATGCATTTCGCGAATGATCACGCGGATGTTGATCTCGGTATGCGCGAAAATGGTTTGCTGATGTTGTACAAGACGGCTGCAGCAAGACGTGAGGAGGAAACATTTGCATTGCTGGCGCGTGAGCATGGATTGGAAGCGGATATCCTGAGTCCTGCCGACGTCCATAAACTGGAACCGTATGCCGGCGTTGATGTTCTTGGTGGCGTGTTGTTCCCGGGTGACGCCCATCTCGACCCAGGTAAGCTTCACGAGTTCTTGACCGCATACCTGGAATCGAAAGGTGTAAAGATCGCAAGATATTCCGAGGTCACAGATTTTGTGACGTCCGAAGGCCGAATTCAGAAAGCGCTTAGTGGCGAGAATGAGTATGAGGCTGACTACTTTGTCGTATGCGCGGGCTCGCGTTCCGGCGAGATCGCGCGCAAGTTGTCGGTGAACATACCAATGCTTGGCGGAAAGGGCTACAGCTTTATGGCGCGGAACCAACCCGCGATTCAACGTCCTGCGATCCTGACTGAGCGGAAGGTAGCCGTAACGCCCTTCGGTGACGAGGTGCGCTTTGGTGGCACGATGGAGATTACAAATGACGCGCGTAACATCAATATGAATCGCGTGAAAGGTATTCATGATGCTATTTCTTCCTACTATTCCGCGGTGCAGTGTCCGTTCCCGGAGAAAGAACACGTTTGGAGTGGCATGCGGCCTTGCTCCCCAGATGGCCTGCCATATATAGGGTTCACGCAGCGTTGGAAAAACCTTCTGTTTGGTACAGGCCACAGCATGATGGGCGTTAGCCTAGCACCGGCTACTGGAAAGATTCTTTCCGAACTCGTAATGAACCGAAATCTTTCAACACAAGTGGACGCGTTCTCGCCCGACCGGTATCATCGTCGCTGAGGGATGATAATACGCGTGCCTTTCCGTGTTACGCAGCAGTTTGATTCATCTTAACCAATAACTATATTATCTTAACCGTTGAAATTTTGCCACTTTGCTTTGCAAGGAGTTGTATTTATAATGCGTGCTAATACGACAAATGTGTCATGTATCTACCCCGAAGCGGGGGACAAAGCCGGAGGAATGGTAATAATTTTTGCAACTAACGCATAGGTTATGCGCACTTGCAGTACTAATGATCTAGTCAGCTCAAACATTGACAACAATGAACGACAGCAGAAGTAGTGCCCCCGACAAGAAAGGTTTCCTTGGCCATCCTGGAGGATTGTCCACCCTCTTCTTCACAGAAATGTGGGAGCGGTTTAGTTACTATGGCATGCGAGCCATACTGATCCTGTACATGACCGCTGAGATAACCAGCGGGGGAATGGATCTCGATGACAAGGTGGCGGCTGCGATCTATGGCTTGTATACCATGTTTGTTTTTTTGTTCGCCCTTCCGGGCGGATGGTTGGCGGATCGTGTTCTCGGTCTACGAAAGGCGGTCTGGTACGGCGGTATTCTCATTGCGATCGGTCACTTCAGTATGGCAATGCCTTTCGATGAGGGCTTCTATATAGGACTGTTGTTTATCGTCGTTGGTACCGGTTTGCTAAAGCCTAACATCAGTGGGATGGTCGGCGGACTGTATCAGCAGAACGAACCCGCACGACGGGATGCCGGGTTCTCCATTTTCTACATGGGAATAAACATTGGAGCGTTTGCTGCCCCACTGATTGTCGGTTGGCTCGGAGAGCAGGTAAATTGGCACTACGGCTTTGGAGCTGCCGGCGTCGGCATGCTCATCGGGCTGGTACAATACAGGCTCACTGAGGGACGTCTTGGCGACGTTGGACTTAAACCCGAAAAGAGTGCCGATCTGAACGATAGAAAGAATTCTTCTCGCATCATGATCGGCATTGGTGTAGCCGTCGCAGCGCTGGTGCTCCTGGTATCCGCATTGTTCGCGGGATGGATAAGGATCGACCCGGTTGCAGTTGCCAACGCTTCCGCGTATGCCATCGTAGTCGCCTTTGTTGTCTATTTCGCATACATCTTCCTCTTCCAGAACCTTACCCGAGAGGAGAAAGGCAAGATTACCGTATTGTGTATACTCTTTATTTTTTCAGCGATGTTTTGGTCCGGTTTCGAGCAGGCAGGTTCGTCGCTGAATCTGTTTGCTGACAGATATACCGATCGGGAATTTTTTGGTGTGACGATGCCGGCGAGTTGGCTTCAGGCGGTCAACCCTATGTTTATTATCATACTGGCGCCGTTCATGGGTGCCGTGTGGATAAACCTCGCCAGGAGAAATCTACACCCCTATACGCCTGTAAAATTTGCTTTTGGCTTGTTGTCTCTGGCAATTGGCTTTGGCGTGATTGCGTGGGCTTCAGTCTATACAGTCGGCAATGCGAAGGTTCTTCCCACGTGGTTAATTCTGACCTACCTGTTCCACACAACGGGCGAGCTATGCCTAAGTCCGATCGGGTTGAGTGCGGTGACGAAGCTGGCACCAAAGCGATTGGTAGGCCAGCTCATGGGCGCGTGGTTCATGTCGACGGCATTTGGAAATCTGATTGCCGGACTTGTCGCCGGTGCATTTGATGAGAACGCGGTGGCAGGAGATCCTGCCTTGCTGCCCCGTTTGTTTCTCCAGGTTGCGATGATCACGGGTGGATCGGGCCTCGTGCTATTGATGTTTTATAAGCCCATCAGAAAGATGATGGGGGATGTCCACTAGTCGTACGGACGTCTGTAGTAAGGATAAAAAAGGACACAACATAGAATGACAAATCAATCGAAGCTAAAATTTGGATCGGAAGTATATACCTGGTTCATGAGTAACAACGGCGAAACGTACAAGGGCCAGCTGGGACATATGATTGAAGTAGTTGCAAAAGCAGGCTTCGCCGGTATTCAACCTATTTTTTCGTGGATGGGCCCGCTTCAGGACGCCGGGCTACTTGAAGAAAAACTACAGGAACAGAGAATCGAACTGGCGGCCGTGGCGCTTGCCTTAGAGTGGAATGGAAAAGGAGAGTCGGACCAGGAACGTGAAGAAGCCGACCGCGCCATTCGTTTGTTAAAACGTTTTCCAGGTGCCGTCTTGTGTACCGTGCAGATACCGACGGGTCGCCACGATATTCGGGCGCGCCGACGGAGTTTGGTGGACATCGTCAACAGCGTGTCGCGACGTGCAGCCGACCAGGGGGTTCCTTGCAGTTTTCATCCGAACTCGCCGCATACATCGATCACGCGTACGCGCGATGACTACGCTGTCATCCTGGAATCACTCGACAGCCACGTCACTGGCTGGTGCCCCGATGTGGGTCACATTGCCAATGGCGAGATGGATCCGCTTGACATCATGAGGACATACTCATCGCTAATCAACCACGTCCACTACAAGGATTGGGATGGCGATCCGGAGTTTACTCTCATGGGTAAAGGAAAAGTTGATTTTGTCAACATCACACGGTGGTTAAGAGACCGGGATTACTCGGGCTGGATCATTTGTGAGGACGAAGGCAAGGAGGCATTGGACGATCCGGACTTCGTCACGCTGCATGACGGTCGTTGGATTCGTGAGACACTGGTTCCGTCGCTGACCGTTAGTCGTCCGATACTTTAGCAGTTCAGTTTCCGTCACGGCGAGGTTGATACACGTCGCCGTAAATCAAGATCACATTCAAGACAAAAATTTGCTATGACACGAAGAATTCACGCATTGCTTGTCTCCCTTTTATTGTTGACCGTCGCGGACGCGACGGCTCAGGGGAGCGGAGGGGAACTTACCCTGGAGGACATTTACAAGAATAACACATACAGCCAGAAAGGCTTTGGGCCCGTGCGCTGGATGCGCGACTGGAACTGCTG
>JBIQJZ010000135.1:0-3005 GCA_044507115.1 Flammeovirgaceae bacterium
GTAAATCCAGTTGTCGAAAAACTGATTATTCTTTTTCAGGTATCGCGCTGCGGCACGCGTGGATGCTGCGATGTTCATTCGCTCGTCGATGTCGCGATCCACCCTAAGTCCCATCTCGATGGCAGTGAAATCCTTGAACTGCCAGAAGCCCACAGCATTCGAAGTGGAAACGGCATCGGAGATCAGCGCGCTCTCCTGGAGCACCAGGTACTTGAAATCGTCGGGCAGACCCTCCTCGCGAAAGATTTTCTCTATGATCGGAAAGTAAGTCTTGGCGCGTTCCGCCTTGATCTGATAATGCCGGGGTGAGGCTGTAAAAGCATCGACGTCCTTTTGAATCTCCCGGCGGGCGTCGTCCCTGATGACAAGGGTGATTCCCGCAAAATCCATCTTGTGCGGAACCTCAACCTTTTGCGCAGCTGCCGGGATCACAACAGCAAAAAATAGCGCAGCGGATATTCTCATACGTCAGCTTTATTATATCACCTCTTGAACTTGTCCGCCAAAGCTCAGCGAAGGCGGACCTTTCTCATCATCATAACGCCATCGCGGATGGGCAGCAACACGTTCTCGACTCGCTCATCCGCCTGTATCTTCTCGTTGAAAGCGATGATTGCACGGGTATCCTTGTCCGGCTTCTCTCGCAAAACCTTCCCACTCCACAAGACGTTGTCGGCCAGGATAACGCCATTCAAATTTACGCGATCTATCACTAAATCGAAGTAACGCGCGTAGTTTTCTTTATCAGCGTCGATGAATACCAGGTCGAATTGCTCTTCGAGCTGCGGGATAATGTCCGCAGCCTTGCCGATACGATAGTCGATCCGTTCCTCCAGCCCTGCTTCCCGGATATACCCCCGCACGCGATCTTCCAGCTCTTCATTTACGTCAATCGTAATCAACTTACCTGTCTCCTGTAAACCAGCGGCAAGACAAATAGCCGAATAGCCCGTATACGTACCGATTTCCAAAATGACCCGCGGACGAATGAGGCTGCTGATCATGGAAAGGAATCTGCCCTGGAGACGACCGGAAAGCATCCGGGGTTTCAGGATCTGAGCATGGGTACTGCGGTTGATCTTCTTCAGCAACGGGCTCTCGTCGGTTGTGTGCGCCTCTGCGTATTCCTGTAGTTCCTTACTGATGTCGTCCATCATTTATGATTGTCGGGTTGCATGATCAGGTAGCTCATCTTGTTCTCATCGAACATTTCCTGGGCCACATCCCGTAGTTTAAACGAAGTTATGTCGTCGATCTGATTGTAAATCTCCTCTAAAGTTGGCACTCTGCCGAGGTCAAGGACACTTCGGCCCATTGTGAGCATGAGACCGAGGTTGTTCTCCTCCGCCATGGCCAGCTGTCCTTTGATCTGTTCCTTCGCAGACGCAAGCTGGCGCTTGGTAAGCGGCTTTTCCCGGAAACGATCGAGCTCCCTGCCGACAAGCTTGATGCAGCGATCAAGCTGTTTCGGTTCCGTTCCGAAAAACACAGCGAACATACCGGTGTCGGTATACGGGATGTAGTGCGCATCAACGGAATACACAAAACCATACTTCTCGCGCAACGCAAGATTCAATCGCGAGTTCATACTAGGACCTCCTAGGATATTTGCCAACAAGTACATGGGAACCCTGTTCTCACTGGTCACAGGATACGCATCACGCCCAATGGCGCACTTCGCCTGTTTTACCGTCCTGCGCAGCTCGTGTTCACGTGGTTTGTAAAGCCTGAACTTCTTTCTTCTCGACAACGCTTTCTTCCGCCGGATACCTTCGAGATGCTTTCGGGCGACACGCTCAACCTCACCGACCGGGATATCGCCTACGCATGAGAAGGTGATCTTGTCGGTGCCCAGATGCTCGCGAAAGAAATTGAAAAAATCCTTCTGTTGAAACGAATTGACCGTTTCAGGCTTGCCGAGAATATTCATGCCCATCGGGTGGTCGCGGTACACGATCGAGTCAAATTCATCCTGAATCGAATCATCCGGACTGTCGTGATACATCGCCATCTCTTCCAGGATCACGCCGCGTTCCTTCTCTATCTGATGATCGGGGAATACGGAGTGGAAGGTGATATCGCTGAGCAGATCGACCGCGCGCTCGAAGAACTCGTCGCGCACTGACGCGTAGAAAAAGACTTTCTCTTTCTCCGTGTAGGCGTTTAATTCCCCACCGACTGAGTCAAGACTGTTGATGATGTTGAATGATCGTCTGCGTTTCGTGCCCTTAAATGCCATGTGCTCCCAGAAGTGGGCTATCCCCTGGTTTTCGGTATTCTCATCCCGACTTCCGATATCGAGCACGATCCCGCAATGCACAATCTTCGTTGTGTCCAGTTGCTGGTGCACCACGCGGATTCCGTTCGATAGTTTAAATATTCTGATGTTTCTCATTATCTACTTCAAATAACTGTCGCGAGCCCGAACACTTTTGACCGCCTGCGGGCATGGCGCTTGTCATCATCCGGCCATTTCTAATGAATAACACACTTTCCAAATGGCACAACAATTGTAAAATTCCCATTGCTATGAACACACACCGAGTCAAAACCTGCTTTACAATCACCTTCACGAACGAGCAATACGAACATGCCCGGCGCTACGTCGACGATATGAAAAAGCATCCCAATCGGGTGTTCTGGCAAGGAAAACAGGGCAAAACTGACGAGGAACTCGTGATCGAGCAAATCGCGCACCGAATTCTGTCAGGGTTTTATAACGATGATCCCTTCAATGCTAGGAAACATATTATCCGAATGGATAGTGCCGTCCATGCCTGATATCCTCTCGAATACTACTAAATAATTAACAATCAATAGGTTAATTAAGTTTTCAAGCGGCTATATCCGATCGAGAATGATGCGGATCAGGCTTTCTACAACAGTATTCGGATTTCTCGATACTTTGTTTTTTACGCGGTTGGCAATGATGGCATTTACGCTCATCACCTCATGCCCTAACATGCGACCAAGAGCAAAATAACCGGCTGTTTCCATTTCGAAAT
>JBIQJZ010000135.1:3015-10350 GCA_044507115.1 Flammeovirgaceae bacterium
GCCCTGTGCAATGTGTTCGAGCGTGGCGTTCAGATCGTCCACCAAATTCGGAAACTTCGGAGGAAGGCGAACGGAACGCCCCTGCGGAGCAAAGAAACCAGGCGCCGTCAAGGTGTTTGCGACTATCATCCCTTCGCCTATTTGTTTTCTCAACCCTTCCGACCCGCGGACGACATACGGAGTGAATGGCAGGCGGATCTTCTTGCGCATATCGTCTGCGATAGCGCGTTCAAGGTCATCCTGCTTGAGGTCGTAAAAAGTCATCAGGTTGTCGAACCCGACAGCGTAGTCGCTGACCAAGTGACTTCCAACAGGAATATCCTCCTGTAAGGCACCGGCAGTCCCAATCCGGATGATGCGCAGCTTCTTTCTCCGCGCCTTTGGCTCACGAGTCTTGAGATCAACATTTGCAAGTGCGTCAATCTCCGTAAAGAATATTTCAATGTTATCAGTACCGATCCCGGTACTGATAACCGTTATCCTTTTGCCCTTGTACGTACCCACCTGTGTGATGAATTCACGGCGGTTCATTTCGAATTCAATGGAATCAAAATGCTGACTGATAACATTGACTCGACCCGGGTCACCGACGGTCAACACAGTTTCGGAAATGTGTTTGGGAAGTAAGGCAAGGTGATAGACGCTGCCGTCGCGGTTGAGCAGCAGGTCACTTTCCAGGATCTTGGCCATTAGCTCATGCGTTGACTTTCTCAGCTGGATTACCGAAGACTGTTTCACCCGCCTTCACGGGCGCTATGACGACTGACCCCGCACCAACTCTCGCACCTTTTCCAATTGTCACGCCGGATACGATGATCACGCCTGAACCGATAAATACTTCGTCTTCAATCAAGACCCCCGGGTTGATGGTACTGGAGGCTCCGATCTGCACAAAATTTCCGATACTTACTTCCGCTCCAATAACGGCACCGGTATGAATAAGGCAGTGGCTGCCAATTTCTGATCCCGCCCCGAGTTGTACGCCCATATCGACAAAGTTGCCGTGCCCGATCGACGACGATAACGCCAGGCGGGCATCGGGATGAACTGCATTGACGGGTTGAACTTTCCTGACCTCGTGCAACATTTTCACTAATGCCTTCCGGACTTTATTATCATCGACGGCAACAAATGCCTCGCACTTTTGCCCGATCAGCTTGAGGTACCCACCGTCATCTGTGCTTCCGAGCACCGTCGCATTGTCAATCTCTTTTGAATGAAAAAACTTGTTGTCATCCAGAAAGCAATAGACTTCGTTCCCATTGCGATCGAAAATCTCCTTTGCCGCCCGGCCGAGGTAGTTTGCACCAAAAATGATAACAGGGTTTTCCATCGATACAGGATTGCGACTCAAAGTTAGCGTTCCGAGGCTTCGTTCACAAGCGGGTTGAGCACCTTTCAACGTAGCGAAACACTGGATTGGGGCACAAGACCAGAAGTGCGAAAAACGGCAAATAACCCACCCGATAACGTGAAAGCGTGCCCAAATTGGGTGCCGACAAGGTCAGGAACACGGCCAGAAGGACAACGTACACCGCGGCAGCCACCACGAGCGTCCGCAGAGAAGTATTGCGCAATCTCGACACCTGCGTCAGGGAGGCCAGGAAACAAATCAGCAGCACACTGTTTTCCACTGCAGCGAAAAGATGCAGCACGGACGTTGCCTCTGAAATAAACGGCCTGAAGAGGCCTGATATCAGCGCCCAGGGTGCGTTCAACAAGAAACTCCCGGGAGAAGCCTGCAGGTTGTGAAAGTGTACAACATTGTCAGGCGCGGAAATAGCATTGTACGCCTCATTGTTTTCCACAACCACGTTAAGTAGTCGCGAAACGCGGAAATTGGGATGCAGTGTAGTTACCGCAATCACACCCAGGATAAACAATGCGACCCAGATGAACAGCTGCGTGCGAACGGATGTACGAAGCCTCCTCCGCAGGATCGTGTAAAGTAAGGTTGCAACCGCAATCGGAATATATACACCGGCATAGTAATACTTGAGCTCCCACAATATCCATAGCGCCAGAAGGCAGCCCACAATCTGATACCAGCCCAACTTTTCTTCAAACCATACCTTCAGGAAAAGGAACGTGAGAAAAAAAAGGGACGCCATTGCAAGGCTCTCCTTCAACACGCCAGATGTCCAAAAAACCACTGAAGGAAGCAGAAGAAAGGCGACGGCCGCAGGTAGTGACGCAGTGGGAATATTTCTGCAGATCACCTGCACCAACCACCACGACGTCAGGAAGGAAAATAAGGAAAAGTAAAAACCAACAGCCCAGTAGTTATCATTCGTTATCAGCGCGAAAATACTGACAATGCGCGTGTAGAACAGCGCCCTGGGTTCGTTCATCGCCAACGCCATTCCGGACTCCTCATTTATACCGAAGAGAAATCCAAGGTACCTTGAGATGTCTACCCTTGCCAGGCTGGCGAGTTCCGACGCATCCCGCAGATACGCAAATGTGTCAGCCGACGAATAGTAGTGTGTATAGAGCAACCCCAGGCACACACCTGCAAGTAACTTCAATACAAGTGCCGGCCAGAAGAGGGCCCGAAAAAATTCCTGTCTCCGGTAGACCAGAAATGCAACAGTCGAGATGACTACGAGATGTATAACTGCCACCGTTATCACCATCACGCAACAGGTTTTAGCAGTGAGGCTCCGATGTTGCAGTCGATGCACCGGCGACGGGCGCAAAAACTATTGTGTAGTTCTATCAATGCCTGAGAATCAAACGCACTGCGGTTCGATAACCCGATCGCCGCCCAGGATCGAAGGATGTTATTATCCTCCGGAGGCGTCTCGCAGAGTAACTGCAGTGCTCGATCGACAAAACGCTGATCGTCCCTGGCCTTGCCAAAGGCAACCATCATCGGCACGATTGAGTTGATCACGATATTCTCAACACTCATCCTACCGAGCGGAGGGATTTCCTTTTTTTGTTTCTTGAAGAACCGGTAGTGATGTCGCCAGTATGCCGACGGTTTAACTGAAAATGCCGGAATCAATTCCTTGCACGACCGCGTGCTGATGATCCGGGAGAAAATATTTCTCTGGTGGAAGAGAATCGACGAAAGTTGTGCGAGGCGGATGGTCGGAAAATTTGCAGGTCGCAGACGCAGAAATCTCCACTGGGCTTTGTTCATTTCCCGTGATCCGAGATCATACTTTCTGCGCAACAGACCGTACTCGCGTTGAAGTAACGTATAGTACGCGTCGTGGATGGTCTCTTTCAGAAACCCCGCCTGTCCGAAAACCAGCGCCTCCACTTGTTCGAGCCGGTTGCCGTGCTTCATGAGCGTTTTGTAGGGAAGTGATTGCGCGAGTTGCGCGAACGGATCGGTGTTGACCTTAAACCCGAAGTTCCGACAAAGTATCTGGTAACACGTTTCTTCCCAATCACCCTTGTTGCGCTTAAGCGTTTCCAGTACACCAAGCGCTTTCTTTTCAAGCCGGGCCGTCACTGCGCGATCGAGCATTGAAACCTTTATTACTTCCGGTACCGAGCCAATAGCGTTCGCGCAGGGGATGGGCGTCTTGCTGTGAACGATCCGTTTGTATTGGAGAACGAACGAAGGCTCAACCCGTCCCTTCAGCTCAAGTGTTGGCAAGCGTGTTCCGTCTGCCCGGAGAATGGGTTCGTTCTCCTCCCACACAACGTGCAGCACAACGTTCTCGTACGCCGGATCTTCGTCATGGCGATGCTCGCGCCAGCCGGAGGCAAGAATATGTATCTCGACGCTTCCGGCCCACTCCATATCTCCGAGTTTCAACTTGGCGTCGGAGAAATCTGGTCCGGCGTGCGAATTGTGAAATCCAGGCTTGAACACAACGATCGGCTCACCTCCGCTGGTACGAAGGTTCTTCTTATTGAAATATTGGAACTGCCAGATGTAATGCAGAAATGATTCGTTCATGGTCAGAGGGTCTTGACATGACTGAACGAATTTACAAATACAGGTCGAGATAGCGATTCATTTCCTCCTGGACTTTCCGGGCTTCTTTTCCGGCGGCATTCGCGAAGTCCTCATCACCTGAGGCGTAGATGATTCCCCGGGACGAATTGACCAGCAACCCACACTGCGCGTTCATACCCGCCTGGGAAACCTGACGAAGATCTCCCCCTTGCGCCCCGACGCCGGGAACCAGAAAAAAATTTGCCGGTGCTACTTCACGAATCGATCTGATCTTATCGGCCTGCGTCGCCCCGACAACAAACATTAATTGGTCAGGCGAGCCCCATTGCATCGACTTGAGCATTACTTCTTCGTACAACAGCCTTCCTGTTTCCTGTGACTTGATCAGCTGGAAATCCTGACTGCCTGGATTAGATGTGTGCGCGAGAAGGATCACCCACTTGTCGCTGTAGTCGAGAAAGGGTCTGACGGAATCCTCTCCCATGTACGGCGCTACCGTTAGCGCATCAAAATCGAAGTATTCAAAAAATGTCTTGGCATAAAGTGCGGCGGTATTTCCGATATCTCCGCGCTTCGCGTCGGCGATCGTAAAGATATCCTTCGGAATATAGTCGAGCGTCTTCTTCAGACTCTCCCACCCTTTCGGACCAAGCGCTTCGTAAAAAGCTATATTAGGTTTATAGGCAATGCAGGTGGACTGAGTGGCGTCGATGATCTGTTTATTGAACTCAAATACCGGATCATCCATCTTCCGCAGATGAGCGGGTATCCTATCCAGATCTGTATCCAGCCCGACACACAGATAGGAGCGCTTTTTTTTGATCTGCGCGAAAAGTTCAGAAGAATTCATTTCATGAGATTGTGGTTCAACCCACCCCAGCACCTTGCACCCCGGCACCCAGAAACCGGTTCCCAGTGCCCGACCTCCGCATCTAACTACCGAAGGTCTATGACATCCACGCCCGGATATTTCTTAGGATCAAAGCTGAAGTAGGTATCCGCGATCACAGAGTTGGGTACAAACTTGGTGATGGTGTACTTGTAGCGGTTGCCTCCTTTGTCAAACATGGTGAGGCTGTGAATAACCTTGTCTTTCTTCTTGATCAGTAGTTTGATCTTGAAGTATTGGGCATCCTTCTTCTCGGGAACGAGGTCTACCTCTTCGCACAAGATTCCGTCTTCTGTCTTATCCTGGAGATAGAGATACTTGAAATCCTTTTGATAGATCTCATATATTTTCAGCGGATTGATGTCGCCCGAGTTCTTGTCGTAGTTGTCGATATTGACCTCCTTCACCTCGGGGAGGTAAGTCCAAACCGTGACTCCGTTGTTGATAACCTCCTGCTCGGGCAGAGAAATGCGGTACTTCTCTCCTTTTACGGTGAGCTTTCCTTTGAATTCCTCTTTGAGGTTTTCCACATCGTTAGTCAGTGTCCACGAGAAATTTGCTTCATAGGAAGGGATAGATTTGTATTTCTCACCCATCGCCTCAAGTATCTCCAATGCTTTCGGGTCGTATTGTGCAAAAGCGACCTGCACAAGAACCAATAGAACTGCGGCTAACAATGTTTTTTTCATCTCAGAAGGATATACGGGTTATGGTTGACTGTGTTTTTCTCGCAAAGTATTCAATAATTGTTCCAAACTCACCTCGTCGCTGATCAAAACTTCGCGGGCCTTGCTGCCCTCGAAGGGACCGACTACTCCGGCTGCTTCGAGCTGATCGATCAGCCTGCCAGCCCTGTTGTAACCGAGCTTGAGTTTCCGTTGAATAAGAGAGGTACTGCCTTGCTGGTGGGTCACAATAACGCGTGCTGCATCCTCAAAAAGCGCATCCCGGTCGGAAAGATCCACGCTGGAAGCTCCGCCTTCATCGTCTCCTTCGTACTCCGGAAGCATATACGCCGACTCGTATCCGCGCTGCGCACCAATAAATTCGCACACCGTTTCGATCTCCGGCGTATCAACAAAGGGGCACTGGAGGCGGATGATATCCGACCCGGAGCTGAGCAGCATATCGCCCTGCCCAACAAGCTGGTCGGCGCCGCCGGTATCGAGAATCGTCCGTGAGTCGACTTTGGATGTCACCCTGAACGACAGTCGGGCGGGGAAGTTAGCCTTGATAACACCCGTGATAACATTGACCGACGGACGTTGTGTCGCGACTACGAGGTGGATCCCGATCGCGCGGGCGAGCTGGGCCAGGCGAGCAATTGGTGTCTCCACCTCCTTGCCAGCAGTCATCATGAGGTCAGCCAACTCATCGATCACCAGAACGATATACGGCAGGAACCGGTGGCCTTCTTTGGGGTTCAACTTGCGAGCAACGAATTTAGCGTTGTACTCTTTGAGATTCCTCGCACCGGCGTCCTTCAATATCTCGTACCGGTTCTCCATTTCAATACACAACGAGTTCAGCGTGTGTACAACCTTACGGGTATCCGTAATAATCGCTTCTTCGCTGTTGGGAAGCTTGGCGAGATAATGGCGTTCGAGTTTCGAATAAAGAGACATCTCCACCTTCTTCGGGTCCACCAGCACAAACTTAAGTTGGGAGGGATGTCGTTTGTAAATCAGCGATGTCAGGATAACGTTGAGTCCGACTGACTTGCCTTGTCCCGTCGCGCCGGCGACCAGGAGGTGAGGCATCTTCGCGAGGTCGATGACGAGGGCTTCATTCGAAATGGTCTTTCCCAACGCGATCGGCAGTTCCTTATCACTCTTGGCGAATGCAGGGGTCGCGAGCATCGATCGGATGCTGACCATCTCCCGGTTCTTGTTCGGGACTTCAATACCGATTGTGCCTTTGCCCGGAATTGGCGCGATGATCCGGATACCGAGCGCGGATAGACTCAGCGCGATATCATCCTCGAGATTCTTGATCCGGGATATCTTGATGCCCGCGTCCGGTACGATTTCATACAGGGTCACCGTAGGACCAATCGTTGCCTTGATGCTCTGAATACCAATCTTGAAATTCACGAGCGTCTCAACGATCTTGTCCTTATTCTGGTTGAGTTCCTCCTGCGTTACGCCAGACTTCCCGGAGTCGTACTCATTAAGCAGGTCAAGTGTTGGAAAGCGGTAGCTGCTCAATTCGAGCGTAGGATCGTATTCGCCGTGTTCCTCGACGAGGTTGCCGGCGATCTCGTCGGTTTCCAGGCGCTCGGCGATGGTGAATTCGGGATCGGATTTAACCGCCTCGCGCTTCGGAGGGACCACCGGCTCAAATGGAAGATTTACCGAAGTACTCGCCACGGGCTCGGGTGCCTCCTCCGATGGCTCCTCTTCTTCATCTTCAACTTCTTCCTCATCGCCTTCTTCAACCGCTTCAGCCTCATTCCGATTGGCGGCCACCCACTGGTCTTCCTCGTCGGTATAACTCGACAACAATGGCTCATCATCGTCGAGTATTG
>JBIQJZ010000136.1:0-10309 GCA_044507115.1 Flammeovirgaceae bacterium
ACAAGTCAGACAGACTCGGAATCAAGCCGAGGTGGCGGCAGCACTGGAAGCAGTCGAGAATGCCGCAGCATCGAACGGCAATTTGTTAGAAGTGGCGGTGGACGCCGCGCGCAAACGCGCTACTGTTGGCGAGATCTCCGCGGCAATGGAGCGGGTTTTTGGACGATATCAAGCGACTGTGAGATCAGTTGCAGGCATTTACCAGGCTGAAATGAAGGATGACCACGACTTTGCAGCTGTGCGCAAGCTGTCGGATGAGTTTGCATCGCGCGATGGACGACGGCCGCGCATACTTGTCGCCAAAATGGGACAAGACGGGCACGACCGCGGTTCGAAAGTAATTGCGACCGGATTCGCAGACTTGGGGTTCGACGTCGACATCGGTCCGCTCTTTCAGACGCCTGCAGAGGTCGCTCGTCAGGCCGCGGAGAATGACGTACATGTCGTTGGTGCCTCAACCCTCGCGGGCGGGCATAAGACGCTTATTCCCGAACTCGTCGAACAACTGAAAGAGATCGGGCGACCGGATATCATGGTGGTGGCGGGTGGTGTCATACCGGAGCAGGACTATGATTTTCTTCGCCAGAACGGAACATCCTTTATTTTTGGGCCCGGAACCGTCGTCACCGAAGCCGCGAAGCGCATTTTGACCGACTTGTTAGAAAAGCTCTAAGCGGCCTTTCAATTGCTGATACAAACAACCGACTTTGACTCGAAAGAAGAACATTGCCATCCTGGGATCAACTGGCTCCATCGGCCGACAGGCGCTTGAAGTTGTCTCACAACACCCCGATTACTTCCAGGTCGAAGTGCTCACCGCACAAAACAACGTGTCATTGCTGATCGAGCAGGCGAGGGTGTTTCAACCTAACGCCGTTGTTATCAGCAACCCCGACCATTACAAACACCTTCGCGAAGCGTTGGCGAAGGAAGACATAAAAGTCTACGCCGGCGACAGCGCGCTCGCTTCCGTGGTGGAGATGGAAACGATTGACATCGTGTTGACTGCCCTTGTGGGCTATTCGGGATTGCGACCGACAATTAAAGCCATTGAGGCGGGAAAGCCTATTGCACTGGCCAATAAGGAGACGCTGGTAGTAGCGGGTGAGTTGGTGACAAATCTGGCCAGGGAAAAGGGTGTTAATATCTACCCGGTCGACTCGGAGCATTCTGCGATCTTCCAGTGTCTCGCCGGAGAATTCCATAACAGGATCGAGAAGATCATCCTCACCGCTTCCGGCGGACCCTTTCGCGGTATGCGGCGCGAGCAACTCGCTCGTGTGACGAAGGCAGAAGCGTTGCGCCATCCGAACTGGAACATGGGTGACAAGGTGACGATCGACTCGGCGACCCTTATGAATAAAGGGCTTGAGGTCATCGAGGCGCGATGGCTTTTCGGGCTGCAACCGAACCAAATTGAGGTAGTTGTGCACCCGCAGTCGATTATTCATTCGATGGTTCAGTTCGAAGATGGGTCTATCAAGGCCCAACTTGGGCTGCCGGACATGCGATTGCCGATTCAATACGCGCTCACGTATCCGGACAGGCTAAAGTCGAACTTCCCGCGTTTTGATTTTCGGAACTATCCAGCCCTAAACTTCGAAAAACCCGATACGGAAACTTTTCGTAATCTTGCGTTGGCTTTTACAGCTCTGGAGCGACGCGGGAACATGCCGTGTGTCCTGAATGCCGCGAATGAGGTGGCAGTGGCAGAGTTTTTGCGCGGGGGAGTTGGTTTCCTGGAAATGCCAGCCATTGTGGAACATTGTCTGGCAAAAATGGCTTATATAGAGAATCCCACCTACGACGATTATGTGCACACGGACCGGGAAACGCGGGTGATGGCCTTTGAGAGTATAAAAAGAGGAATTTACAAGGAACACAATGGATTTTGATTGGATGATCATGGTTGCTCAACTCTTGTTGAGCCTTTCTTTTCTCGTCGCCGTGCATGAATTCGGGCACTTGATTGCGGCGAAGTATTTCGGCATGCGGGTCGAGCAGTTTTCGATCGGCTTTCCGCCTAAGCTATGGTCATTCCGAAAAGGTGGGACCGAATACGCGATCAGTGCTATCCCACTTGGCGGGTATGTCAAAATATCTGGTATGATCGATGAATCGCTTGACACGGAAACGATGAAACAGGAGCCGCAGCCGTGGGAGTTCCGGTCAAAACCTGCCTGGCAACGTCTCATCGTTATGCTGGGGGGTATATTCGTCAACGTGGTGGTGGGTATCCTGATCTTTATTGGTATTACATATACCTACGGGGATACGTACATCCTGAAGGATGTTGTAAACGAGAACGGCGGGTTTGAAGTTGGACCAGTCGGCCAACAAATCGGGCTCAGAACCGGCGACAAGATCGTACAGGTGAACGGGCGCGACTTCGAATATCTTGAAGATCTTATACGTCCCGAGACGCTATTGGCGACAAACGCGTCGTACACGGTTGAGCGAGACGGGGAGCAGATAGTTGTTCCGATTCCGGGTGATTTTATTCAACAGTTTAACAAGAAAGAGACTGCCGGCAGATTCATTTTCTATCGGTTTGCTCCGGTGATTTCGCAAACAGCGCCGGGTTCCGTTGCTGACAAGATGGGGCTTCAGGAAGGCGACCGCATTGTAGCACTGAACGGAGCTACAGTAACCTATTTCGATGAAATATCAGCGTTCGTGAAGTCCAGGCCTGATAGCATTGCTGTAACAATCCAACGCGCAGGCCAGACGCTGACATTCGCGGAAGACTTCCGCGATCAGGAGACCCTTGGGGTGCGCGCCAAGAGTCCAAAGGCTTTCTACGATAAAGCGGAGCGTAGGATCAAGTACAGCCTGGCGGAATCTGTGCCTCTGGGAACTGAACGCGCATTCACTACCCTCGCAGTTCAAATCAAGGCTTTCGGAAAGATTATTTCCGGATCGCTTTCTCCGAAGGAATCATTGTCAGGTCCGTTAGGTATCATGCAGGCATTTGGTGTTGAGTGGAACTGGGAACGGTTCTGGTCACTCACCGGCGTGCTGTCACTCGTTCTGGCCTTTATGAATCTCCTGCCGATCCCGGCGCTTGACGGTGGTCATGTCATGTTTCTCTCGTATGAGATTATCTCCCGGCGCAAACCATCGGATAAATTCCTGGAAACTGCGCAAAAGGTCGGGATGGTATTTTTGCTTGGCCTGATGGTATTCATCTTCGCGAACGATATCATCAAGATGATCGGATGATCAATTCCGGTCGATGTCGAATTCGACTCGCCGGTTTAGTTTCCGATCGTGGTCGTCTTGTTCCACCACCAGCGGGCGCGAGCTTCCGAAGCCAGTCGCGGTGATACGCGAGGGATCGATTTTAAACTGATACATGAGATACGCCTTGATCGCATCTGCACGGGCTTGAGAAAGTCGCAGGTTGGATTCCTCACTACCTTGCGAATCTGTGTGGCCGGAGATATGCAGCGTAAACACCGGATGGTCTAGCAGGAAGCCGGCGAGTTTGTCGAGATCGGCGTGCATGGCTGGAAGGATGTCAGCTTTCCCGTTTTCAAATTCAAGGGAAGCGAATGCGATCTTACTTTCGATCGGGTCGGCCTCCCGATGCATCTCCGTATCACCATCCATATAGAAGAATTCCTCAATGCGGAAGAAGTCCTCGCCCTGAATAATTAACAGATAGTTTCGTTTGTTGATGAGGTCGAAATCAAATGAACCATCTTCACGAAGAAATTTCGGTGCCACCTCGACGCCCTTGTCCATGTCGATAACCGAGACGATCCCCCGCAGTGGTTCCTTTGTTTGGGAGTTTGTCAGGGATCCCTTCAACCGGGCGACTGCGAGCGGTTGAGCCTCCATTGGAACGGGGAAGGTGTGCAAGTCGAGGTTCTCGATTTCATGTTCATCCGACCGGGCGTAGAATAGTTGATTTGACTCCGAGTCGATCGTGAAATAGTACTCACTCCCTGGGCCGTTCACGAGCGGGCCGATATTCTTCGGCTCACCCCAGTTTGTTTCCTGCCGGTAAGATTTGAATATGTCGAAGTCGCCGAAGGAAAGGGGATGCCCGTCGGAACTGAAGTACAAGACGTTGTGTCGGCGATGAAAGAACGGACTCACCTCGTTGTCGCGGGTGTTGATGATGGGTCCGATGTTCAATGCCTTTTGCCAGTTCCCTTCAGCGTCTTTAACGCTGTAGTAGATGTCTGACAAGCCGAAGCCACCTAGTCGGTCGGAAGCGAAGAATAGCGTGTCACCGGAATGGGATAATGACGGGTGGGAATCCCACGCGATGGTATTGATATTTGGTCCGAGGTTGCGCACATTGCTCCAAACACTGTCTTTGGAGAGTGTTGCCTCAAATATGTCACAGTTGCCAAACGAATCGGGGGAGTTGCACCGGGCGAAATAGAGTGTCCTGCCATCTTTGCTAAGGCAGGCGGAGCCTTCGTTGTAGCGCGTGTTGATAGTCTTGAAGGGCTGGGCATCCATCCATTGACCGTCCTCCCACGTTGTGAAAAACAGGTCTTCATTATATGTACGCTCAATTGTCATGAGCGCATTACGCTTCGAGGTGAAAAGCAGCAGGTCGTCGCGGTTGCCGATCGTTGGGCCATAATCTGCTTTGGCAGAGTTTACCCATTCGCCCATTTTCACCAGCACGCCGTGCGGTGGTCTGAGCGTATCGATTTCCTTCCGGTATTCGACAAGCTCGTAATACTGTGCTAATGGGACGTAGTCCTCCGCGCGCTCTGTCGCAATGCTGTCGTACTCCAGTCGTATGCTTTTGGTGTCGGTGTGTTTGCGGGAATGCTTGAGCGCCAACTTATACAACAGGATGGATTCTCCCGGTGGCCCAAACCTTTCCGACAAGCGGGCTAGCTTCCAGATGAGTGTAGTGTTCGCGGAAAAGTTCTCGATACCAAAATTGCTAACATAATCCCGGATGGCGTTGTACAGCTGTCCCCCCGCGTCCGATTGCTCCAACTGGCGTATCCGGGCAAGCTGATTTGACTGGTTATAGAAGCGCAGCTTGTTAATATTCGAAAAGATAAAGATGTCAGATTGACTGTAAGTTGTCAGACTATCGTTCAGTTCAATGACACCACCGCTCTTGAACTTGTTTTTTTTCTTCTGTGCCTCGGTCGGGGAAGAAAGCAAGTAGCAAAAGGCCGTTATCGCGATCAAAAAATAGGTTTTCACTGAACCTGAGGCGTTAATTGTGGCGCAAACACATTAAAGTTGTCACATTTTTGTTTCTTTTACAACTCCGCTGGCACTACTATTGTCCAAGTATCCTGTTACCCTCAAAACCAACAATAATACCCACGTTGTGTCAAACTGACATTCCAAAACATGTTCAAAACACTGGCAATACAATTAGTGCAGGAGGAGTCTGACGATCTGATCCAGATGATCAATCCGGAGCAGGAGAGCGACCTGAAGCCGGAGGATCTGCCCGAAGAACTGTCAATACTGCCGATAAAGAATACCGTACTGTTTCCAGGAGTGGTAATCCCCATTACTGTCGGACGACAAAAGTCGATCAGGTTGGTGAAGAAGGCTTACCAAGGCAACCGCATCATCGGTGTCGTCGCACAGAAAAATTCGCAAGCAGAGGAACCCGGAGTTGATGAATTATATCGCACAGGTACGGTGGCCAGGATTATTAAGATGCTGGTGCTACCCGACGGTAATACGACGATTATCATCCAGGGAAAGAACCGTTTCAACATCCGCGAATTTGTTCAGGAGGAACCGTACCTCACAGCACACGTCGAATTGCTGGTTGAGCCGGTACTTAATATAAATGGCAAGGAAGCGAAGGCCCTGGTGCAATCGCTCAAGGATGCAGCGCTGAAGATTCTCAAACTCAATCCGGAGATTCCTCAGGAGGCTCAAGTCGCCCTTGACAATATTTCAAGCATGTCATTTCTCATTCACTTTCTTGCAAGTAACCTGAATGTGGATGTAGCCGATAAGCAAAAGATTCTTGAGACGCAAAACCTGATCGACCGCGGAACGCTGTTGTTGCAGTACATGTTGCGCGATGTCCAGATGCTTGTGATCAAGCACGAGATACAGAAGAAGGTCCACACCGATATCGATCAACAGCAGCGCGACTACTTCCTGCGACAGCAGATCAAAGTACTCCAGGATGAGTTGGGATATGATGGGCCCGACAAAGAGGTCGAAAAGCTCAGGAAGCGTGCGGAAGGGAAGAAGTGGCCCAAGCACGTAGCGGAGCATTTCCGGAAGGAGCTCGAAAAGCTTATGCGCATCAACCCGATGGCGGCGGAGTACCCCGTTGCGATGAATTACATCGAGTTCATGCTTGACTTGCCATGGGGTGAGTATACGGAAGATGACTTCGATCTAAAACGCGCAAAACGAATTCTCGATCGCGATCACTTCGGGCTCGAGAAAGTCAAGAGCAGGATACTCGAATATCTCGCGGTATTGAAACTGAAGCGGGATATGAAGGGCCCGATCCTTTGCCTGTATGGCCCTCCGGGCGTTGGAAAGACTTCACTTGGGCGTTCGATCGCGAAAGCACTCCAGCGGAAATATATTCGTATGTCGCTGGGCGGGGTCCATGACGAGGCCGAGATCCGCGGTCACCGCAAGACCTATGTCGGGGCGATGCCGGGAAAGATATTGCAGAACATCAAGAAATCGCAGTCTTCGAATCCGGTCTTTATTCTCGATGAGATCGATAAAGTGAAGTCTGATTTCCGGGGAGACCCGTCGTCGGCATTACTCGAAGTTCTCGACCCGGAGCAGAACAACGCGTTCGGCGACAATTACCTGGAAGTCGAATACGATCTTTCAAAAGTCCTATTTATTGCAACGGCGAATTCGCTCGATACGATTCATCCCGCGCTCCGCGATCGCATGGAGATTATCGAGGTAACGGGTTATACGCAGGAAGAGAAAGTTCAGATTGCACTGAAGCACCTGATTCCGAAACAGCTCAAGGAGCACGGACTAAAAGCGTCGTACGTGAAATTTGCCAAGCCAGCTGTCGCCAAGATCATCTCTAGCTATACGCGTGAGTCAGGGGTAAGAAGCTTGGAAAGGAAGATTGGTACAATCGTGCGGAACATCGCGAAGTCGGTTGCCATGGAAGAAGAGTATGATCGGCTGGTGACGGAGGACACAGTACGCAAAATACTTGGTGCCGAGGTTCACGATGAGGAGTTGTATCAGGGTAACGACATTGCCGGCGTTGTCACAGGGCTGGCCTGGACGCAGGTAGGAGGGGAGATACTGTTTGTCGAGTCCAGTCTCAGTAAAGGCAAAGGCACACTGACGATCTCGGGTCAACTCGGCGACGTGATGAAGGAGTCGGCGATGGCGGCGCTTTCCTATTTGAAGTTCAATGCAGAGAACCTCGGAATTGATCCGCGGGTATTTCAGCAATATGATCTTCACATTCACGTGCCGGCGGGCGCTGTTCCGAAGGATGGACCATCGGCGGGAATTACCATGTTGACGTCACTGGCCTCGATATTCACACAGCGTAAGGTCAAGGCAAAACTCGCTATGACCGGTGAGATCACCCTTCGCGGAAAAGTACTACCGGTCGGGGGTATCAAAGAAAAGATTCTCGCTGCGAAGCGCAGTGGTATACGCGAGATCGTGCTTAGCGCGAAGAACAAACGCGATATCGATGAGATTGAAAAACAGTACACGAAAGGTCTCACGTTCTATTTCGTGGATACCGTGGATGACGTCTTGAAGGTGGCGCTGCTGAAGGAGAAGGTTGCGCGTCCTATGACATTCACGCTCACGGAGCCACGTCTGCAAAACTACGTTCACAACTGATCATGACAGCGGCTCGGTGACGAGTTGACGCAACTCACCGGCCAGACGAATACACTAGATTATGATGGATACAAAATATCTGACACCGAAGGAAATTGTCTCTGAACTGGACAAATATATCATCGGTCAGTACGAAGCTAAGCGCAATGTGGCTATTGCTTTGCGCAACAGGTGGAGAAGGATGAATGTGAAATCAGAGATACGTGGCGAAATTGTTCCGAACAATATCCTGATGATCGGCGCTACAGGTGTCGGCAAGACTGAGATTGCCCGACGTCTGGCGAAGATCGCCGATGCTCCTTTTGTCAAGGTGGAGGCATCGAAATTCACTGAGGTCGGATATGTCGGTCGGGATGTGGAGAGTATGGTTCGCGACCTCGTTGATCAGTCAGTCAACATGGTGAAAGCCCGCAAGAAGGAAGAAGTGAAGGAGAAAGCTGCAGCGATCGTTGAAGACATGATCCTCGATGCCCTCATCCCTCCCTTGAAAGCAACGCCATCGCGAGCTTCTGCCGGGTTCGGCACGACCGTAGAATCGGATGTGCCGACTTCCGACGACGAGTTGAATGAAAGAACCCGTACGCTTTTTCGGGAGAAAATTCGACGGGGTGAGCTGGAGGATCGCAAGATCGAGATCAGTATCAAAGGATCGTCCGGACCGAATGTCGGGATGGTCGGCGCGGGTATGATGGACGAGGTATCTATGATGAACCTTCAGGAGATGATCAGCGGAATGATGCCAAAGAAGGCCAAGAAGCGGAAGGTAACAGTAGCCGAGGCTCGCAAGATTCTGCTGGAGGAAGAAGCTTCCAAGTTGATTGATATGGATGAAGTCAAGGAAGAGGCGATTCGCCGGGCAGAGGATGCAGGGATCATCTTTATTGACGAGATAGACAAGATCGCCTCTGGCGGTCGGAAGGGTAGTAGCGGTCCTGACGTGAGTCGCGAAGGTGTACAGCGCGACCTGCTGCCGATTGTGGAGGGAAGTACCGTCAACACCAAATACGGAGTGATCAAAACGGATCACGTTCTGTTCGTCGCCGCCGGCGCCTTTCACATTTCGAAACCGTCTGATCTGATACCTGAGTTACAGGGGCGCTTCCCGATTCGTGTTGAACTTGACAATCTTACGAAGGACGATTTTGTCAGGATACTTCGAGAGCCTAAGAACGCCTTGTCGAAACAGTACCAGGCGTTGTTTGAGGCAGAGGATGTCAACGTGTCGTTTACAGATGACGCGATCGAGGAAATCGCAAATACCGCCTTCGTTGTGAATGCTGAAGTCGAAAACATCGGTGCAAGAAGATTGCACACGGTGATGAGCAAACTCTTGAATGAATTGCTGTTCGATGTTCCGGATAAGATTCCGGCGGAGTCCCACATTACGATAGACGCGGGCCTGGTGCGCGAGAAGCTTAGCGGCCTCGTCCGGAACAAAGATCTCAGCGAGTACATTCTCTGATGACCGCCGGGTGTACGTCGGGATCTTTGCACGCTGGATCACTAACGGTGTTGATCCTGGTGCTGTTCGGCTACGTCACCATCGCGCAGGATGTGAGCGTCACGGAAGAATCGAAAGCAGACACTAAGCGAGAACAGCAGGATTCCGTGAGGAGTCGTTATATTCGCGGCTTTCCCGATCATTTCTTCCTATATCCTGTCCTTAAGCAGCGGGGACTTAACTTCGAGTTGGCGAAAGCCGACCGCAGTTCGACGTTGACGTATCGTCCTAACAACACCTATAGCCTCGGCCTGGGAATGTATGTTTTCGAGCTTGGTGTCGAGCTGGCGTTCGCAATACCGCTGCGTGAACAAAGTATCGAACGATATGGCAGATCGGATGCCCGCGATCTCCAGTTGAATGTGCTGGCGAAGCGATGGGGCGCGGATCTGTTCTCGCAGAACTACTCAGGCTTTTACATTGAGGACGATAAGGTGGAGGTGCTGAAGGATGAAGCTTTTCCACAACGTGCCGACATCGGAATCAAGAACTTCGGTCTGACGGGTCACTACGTTTTTAATTACCGCAAATTCTCGCTGCGATCGTCCTACAATTTCTCAGAAAGACAGCTTTCTACCAGAGGATCTTTTGTGCTGCTGGGAACGCTTTCGACATTTCGGATCGCAGCAGACTCCTCCATCGTCACGCCTGAGCGCCGGCAGGATTTCGGTGCTGAAGCAGATTTTACGCGTATTCGCTACACGTCCTTCAGCATAGCCCCTGGCTATGCTTTCAACCTTACCTACAATAACTTTTTTCTGAATACAACGCTGGCGATAGGCCCGGCGCACCACTGGTTGAATTATGATCTGGAGGGCCTGCGTGCGACACAACACGACATTACTGTCAATACGTTCTTCGGCGCGCGTGTTGCTATCGGGTACAATGGACCTCGGTTGTTCGGTGGAGTGACCTTTATTTCTCAGGGTAATACGCTGCGGGTTGATACGGTTAATTTCTCCAGTAGCAACAGCGTTTTCAAAGTGCTGGTGGGAT
>JBIQJZ010000137.1:0-1331 GCA_044507115.1 Flammeovirgaceae bacterium
ATCGCCCCGGCCTCAGGTGCATAGTTTTCCCAAATGGTCCCTGTTTCCAGGAACCTATCGACGACGTTATGCATGTGGTTCCTGGCGATCTCATGGGCGAGCGAATCGAGGCCGTAAGCTACCAGTCCTTTAAGTGTCATGTAGTTTGTGATCGCCCAAACACCGCCTCTCCAGTAGTCGCCCTCGGCGGAGTACCCCGGCGTATCAGCTGCCAGACTAGGTATTCGGTGGTGGCGCGCGAATACGTTGACATCAGCCAGATGCTCACAGAATCGGCCGAGACGATGCTGTGGCACAATCCTAGCCAGAAGCGACCAATATGCGCCGATTGATTTTACGTCGGACAAGGAGCCGTCGCGAAAGCGATCGACATAGAATCCGATTCGGTCGTTCCACATGTCTTTGTTCACGAGGTCGTTGAGAAGTCTGTACTCCTCTTCGATATCCTTTATTTCGTGTCGGCGGTCAAGGACCGTACCCATTTGAAGGAGGATTTTGTCCATGTAGAGTTGTTGCAAAGTGATGTCGACCCATGACATATGACCATGATCGAACTCCGGTGAATAGCCTTTTGGAAGCCTTGGCTGGTTGTCCATCCCCGAACTCCAGCCGTTCGCGAAATATGAGCCATCTTGCCACGTGCGGTATTTTTTTACCCATTGTTTGTTCGCAACCAATACAGGAAACACCTTCGCAAGACGGTCCCTGTCACCGGATATCTGAAAGTACTCCCATTCACCCCAGGGGAAGATATTCGGTCCGGTGCTCGAAAGGTCGAAACGTGCGAATTGCTCCGAACCGTCATCTTCGTCAATTTCCCGGCTGATGTATCCGTCAGGATGTTGTTTAGCATAGAAGTTTTCAAGCGACTGCTGATAAGGAAACACTTGAAGTCCGTACTTCCAGTACATGAACATAAACACGTGGCCCCACATAAATATGTGATTATTAAATCCCGTCGTTACATAATTGGAGACAAATCCATTTCCTGTCTTGGGTTGCCGAAGGTTTCCAAAAGCGATCTCCCATGCTTTCCAATAACAATCAACATAATCCTGGTGCCCGCTCCACACGGGTTGTGGCAGCTGCTTTTTAATTTCCTCAAATTCAGGCAGGTTCTCCGAGGTATATTTCTTTTTTAAGAATGTATTTTCGGCAACGAACGGATTGCGGACATATCTTTCCATATAAGGCGACGAAGGCGTCGATTGCGCAAATGTTAGATACGCCAGTGAGAGCGTTAGGAGTAAACATGAAATAAATTTCATTAGGCATATTGATTTTGAGGAGAGAAGTCTCCTGATGATAAAGCAGTCTACCGTGAGACAAAG
>JBIQJZ010000137.1:1341-10037 GCA_044507115.1 Flammeovirgaceae bacterium
TGATTTTTTTACCTATGTCGCTGTTTTCCATGAATCCCATGAAACTATCTGCGCCCGGTCCGTAGGCGAATATCGGGACCACTATTCCTGTATGTCCGCCAGTGATGAATTCGCCTCGGACCCAACCCTCTTCCATGCTTCCACCGGTCAACGCCATGCCTCCTGTTTCATGGTCGGCTGTGACGATTATCAGAGTATTTCCGTCGTGAAATGCAAACTCAAGCGCTCGACCAATCGCTTGGTCGAAGTCCAGCATTTCGCTTACTGTGTAGGACGTATGATTGTTGTGCGATCCCCAGTCGATTTGCGAGCCTTCGATCATCAGGAAGAACCCGTTCTTATTTTGTCGCAATAGATTGATAGCTGTCTTAGCAGAGAGTGCGAGATTGAGTTCCCGACGACTAGCTGGCGGATTCTGGGCGTAGGCTGTAATACCAGCCAGCTTACCTGAGGTGACGGCAGCAATGTCTTCCATTTTTCGTTCAATGCGGTAGCCTTTTTCCCGAAGTTTCGCAATTAGATCTTGTTTATCTTTCCTGTCAGCGAAGTTCTTGTAACCACCCCCAATGATGACATCGACGTCGGTTTTCAAGTAGTCGGCCGCAATATCGTCGTAGCGCTGGCGAGAAGGCTGGTGAGCAATGAACGCAGCGGGGGTTGCGTGGGACAATGCGCAAGCGGCTACGATACCAGTGGCTTTACCACGTTCTTCGGCAATCTCTAAAACGGTTGGAACAGCGACGGTGTCACCTTCTGCATTGATAACCATAGCCACCGCGCCGTTATACGTCTTTTGACCAGTGGAAAGTGCTGTTGCTCCCGCGGCTGAGTCAGTTATGTAGCGGTTGGCAGATTGTGTGCGGGAGAAGCCGATACACCGGAAGTTCTCCAGATATAGTCTACCTTTGTTGGCAGTCATACCTGAAAAGATCTGGGCTACGCCCATCCCGTCGCCAATCATCAATATGATATTGTGCGGTTTGCTTGTGTGGAATTCCCGCGTAAAATCTGCGACCTCATAGGGTGCGGTGTTACGAAAGACCCGCATCGAATCAGCCTCTTGGCCGAGTACCGACACGGTTGTGAAGCACAGGATTGCTGCGCTGATGGCGGTTTTCATTTGTTGTTCGATTTAACTAGTCTGAAAGAAGCAATCAGTTCTGCCGTAAACACGGCAGAACTGATCTAACGTTTAGTCCTCTGGAAATGACCGAGGAGGGATATTTGATTCGCTTCCTGAGTAGCCGGGAGTCTGGTTGATGTGGCCCAGCGAATTTGACAGGATCGTGCCCTCCGGAATTGGCCATAGCACGTTGCGCGGTGCGACCCTGTAAACCGGGCCTTCTGCGGTTTGAACGTTCTCGCGGAAAAGACGATTCTTTTCAATAGTTCGATCATACCAAAAGTTGTCGCTGCTGAAATTGACAAGCGAATAGGTCTTGCCATTATAAGTTCGTCCTGTCTTTGCGAAGATATACGACATACGAACCATTTCTGTCTTTCGAGGTTCTTCGTTAAAAAGTTCCTTCGCCCTTTCATCGAGGATTACACCAATGTCGATTTCCGAGGGGTCGAGCGACGAGGCGCCTGCCCGGGTTCGGATAGTATTGATATCATCCGCTGCCTTAGCGAAATCCTCGAGCCAGAAATACGCTTCCGCGCGAAGGAGGTAGGTTTCTGCGACGCGATATACGTACCAATCCTGATTCGCACCATTTGGTACCGTCCGGTTGTCGGCGTTGAGAAATTTATTCGGAAATGGATACCACACGCGGAGTGAGTCAGCACCTGCTGGACGTGCTGAAGCCGGCACGTGCTGCCCATAATAAGCTTCATGAGCCGTTCCGAGGAGTCCGGTATTGTTATAAACCAGATCAGTCATCTTCCACCAGTTTGGTTGCTTGCCGCGAACGTCATTAGGATCATCCCATATTTCATAGGCCATGTATAAACTTGGTCGCAGGAACCCTTCGCCATGACCCAAGGTGCGATATTGCCCGAGTGGGTCGTCTGTCGCCATCATTCCATTTGCTCCCGATGGCGTTTTGATGGCACCAACAGCGCCCCATCGGGGTGTGTTGTTGCGCATATTTCTCATACCGGAGCGATAAGGAATATTCCATTCCGGAGCATTTTGATCGTCGTTGCCGTCTACGTTTAGACGATCCACAACGGCATAGAGAACTTCTCGGTTGTCGGCGGCAGTAATATTCTCCTCGCGGTGTAGATCCCAAATAACATCTAACGCAACTTCGCCACCGTTGACGTATGCTTGATAACCTTGGGTGAGTGTTGCTTGATTTTTAAAGGCACCGAAGCGCTGTGTCATGAGAGCATGGGTGCTGCCGTTGATAACTGTCGAAGCGGATTCAACGGCGTCTTCAAATTCACCGAGAGCGAGATTGATTTTTGTTAGCAGATGATAAGCTGCGTCACGGTTTACAGTTCCAAGTGGAGCAGTGAGCGGAAGGTATGGCGTGTACTGATCCATGTCGTCTTTCATCTTCCTTAAGATGCTCTCGCGCTCATATGTGTAGAAGTCAAGCCTTGGTGTGACTACTTCCTCAAGAATTAGGGGGACATCCCCGAACTGATGCGTCAACCGATAGTATGCGCGTGCGCGATAGAATACTGCCTTTGCTATCAATAAATTCCGATCGTCTTCGCTCAGCGAGATGTCGTCAACACGTGAGATGACCGTATTGGCATATTTCACCACCTTATACCACTCATCCCAATACTGCTGCACGTTATACCAGGCATTGGCCAGGCTTGGTGAAGATGGATACAGGTTTTGCTCGAAATCTGAGAGCGTACACCCTGCGCAGGCTCCGATATCGGACATCATAACCTCGATTCGCACTTGGGGAATAGTATACTCGAGTCGAAGCAGGTGTTCACACGCGGTCAATAGGGATTCCATACCTTCCCGGTTGACCAAGACGTTTTCCGGTGAAAAGAAGGACAGCGGTTCTGGTTTTAGGAAGTCCTCACTGCATCCACATACCAGAATAATGGAAAAGATAGTCGCGAGGAACGTGGCAGATTTATTTCTATGATTTTGCATTTTGATTCTTTTTGAAGTTTACTTATAGGCCGATACTCACACCTAGATTGAAATAGCGGGGAGCAGGACCTGTTGTATTTTGGGGATTGGCGTTTGATGGATCTACGTTTTCAGGGTCCCATCCGGG
This sequence comes from Flammeovirgaceae bacterium, assembly GCA_044507115.1. GTDB lineage: Bacteria > Bacteroidota > Bacteroidia > Cytophagales > Cyclobacteriaceae > Chryseosolibacter. The sequence goes on from JBIQJZ010000137.1 coordinate 4,536, forward strand.
CCACTTCGTCCAAACGTGGACATTGTAAACGCTGGTATACACTCTAAGTGATCTAAGCTTCACTCGATCGATAAGGGCCTGCGGAAACGTATAGCCGAGGGTGATGTTGCTTAGACGCACAAAACTCAGACTTTTGAAGTTAGTTCCGCCGTTACCTCGCATGCTTGGATACTCATTGCTGCGGTTTTGAGGTGTCCAGTAGGGCATTACATATCCGTTTCCTGTTTCAAAAAGACCGGTCCCCGCGTCATCGACGAAGTTCATGATGTGTCCATGCTGTCCATAAACAGAAAAGGAGAGTGCAAGGTCACGGTACCTGAAGTCGTTTGTCAGGTTCCAACGGAACTGAGGCGTACTATGACCGAGAAATTGTCTGTCCTCAGAATCGTATACACCATCACCGTTGACGTCAACGTTCTTGAATTGTCCCGGAAAGTAGCCGCCATATGAATAGGCATCATCTGCTTCCTCTTCTTGCCAGATTCCATCCGAATCATAATCCCAGACCACGTCAATTGATTCACCGATAAACCACCCGTTGGCAGGGTCGGATGCTTCCTCCTGACCGATCACGTTTCCATTTTCATCGAGTACATCCACCAAATCGCCGTACAGACTTACGATGGTGTTTTTGTTACGCGCCATGTTGAACCCACTGGACCAGACAAATCCATCGCCGGTTTGAAGGTTGGTTGAATTGATAGTTAACTCAATACCTTGGTTCCGTATCTCACCGAGGTTTGCAGCTACGGCACCATATCCAGTCACCGACGGTAGTTTGCGATCAACCAGGAGTCCGGTAGTTTCAGAATCATACCACTCGAGAGAGCCGGTGATGTTGCTGTTGAGCACCCCAAAGTCCAGTCCAACATTCAGCGCTGTGGTCTTTTCCCACTGCAATGAATTGTTAGCCATTCTCGCGAGGCGAAGCTCGGACGTTGGCGTGGCAACCCCACCGACCGAATAGAGGAACTTTCGACTTTCCATCACAGCGAGTGCCGAGTAGGTTCCGATAGACGAGTTGCCGTTTGCCCCCCAGGATAGGCGAAGCTTGAGAAAGTCTATCGGCTCAACTTTAAAGAAATCTTCCTCTGATAGTGTCCAGGCAACCGCTACGGTGGGGAACTGAGCATGGGGGTTAGATTGCCCAAAGGCTGAGTACCCATCACGCCGCAAGGCAACTGTGAGATAGTAACGCGATAAGTATGAATAGTTCAGGCGGCCAAGGAGTGCGTCCCGCGTGTAGGTCTGGTCGTCACTTGAGATTCTCGGGCTAAGACCCAGACCGATACCATGATATCCGAGAATATCTGTCGGAAAGAATCCTATATTGTACATCTCCTCGCTCCAGTAGCGCTGCCGTTCGGCATTGGCGAGCAATGTAACGCCAAAGTCATGTCCATCGAAGGTCTTGTTCCAAGAAATGATATTGTCGATGATCCATGTATAGGCAGAAGTGTTAGCGCGTGTCGCCTCGCCGCCGTTGGCAATTGCGGCACTTTGCGAGGAAACATGATCATAAAATCGGGAACCCCGGAAGTTGTTTACGAAGTTTACCTGATACTTGATCCCAAATGGCATATCAACTATTGCATACAGTCGACTGTCCAGATCGTTGAACTTGCTGAATCGGTCTCGGTAAGTACGATCATATAAAGGATTTCGGCTGAGGTTGTAGTCGTATGTCAGATACTTTAGGGTCAGACCATCATCTTCATACATAGAACCATATGGTGATCCCCATACATAAGCATTCCAGTCAGCTGGGATGCTACTCTCATCTCGATTTGCAAACTGCGCATTTACTCCAACTGTGAGGAAGTCCGCAATTTTGCTTTCCAGGTTCATCCGTGCACGAATGCTCTGGTACTCCTGTCCAACGATAAATCCCTCATTGTCGGTGTAATTGGCAGACATGTAATACTTGAACTTATCTGCTCCACCGCTGACGCTCATTTGATAGTCTTGCCGGATGCCCGTTTGAAAAACCTGATCTTTCCAGCTGACTGTTCGCCCTGCGTTATAGTTATCGATTTCGGTTTGAAACAAACCTATCCGCGCTAACCATACGTTGGTGGGATCGCCGGTGGCACCCGTGTATGCCATCCAATCGTTGACTGTGACACCTGGAGGAAGGTTGTCTGGTCGGGAGTAAAAACCGGGTTCATTTCGGGGGAGATTGGTGGCCGAATATGTTGCGTGCATATCCAGGTAACTATTTGCGTCATACACCGGTCGGAGAAACGATGTGGTAGCGAGTCCGGTATTGGCAGTAAAGTTGATTTCTGGTTTGCCCGACTTCCCCTTTTTTGTTGTGATGATGATAACGCCGTTGGCTGCACGAGAGCCATAGATTGCCGCAGAACTGGCATCCTTCATTACATCGATACGTTCAATATCTCCAGGATTAATATTAGCAAGATCCCCGTAATAGATCATGTCATCGACAATCATGAGTGGCGTGTTAGATGCGAGAAGAGAATTTGTTCCCCGAATCCGAACGTTATTCATATTGACGCTTCCCTTGGCATCTACGGAGAACGGAATGTAAAGTCCGGCGAGGTTGTTGCGTAAAAGGTCGTTTACATTCGGTGTGAGTTTTTCTTCCATTTCTGTTGGATCGATCTGCGCGATAGCGCCCGTGAGGTCGCGCTTTTGCAGACTTCCATACCCGATGACTACGACCTCTTCAAGTGCAGAAGATTCCTCTTGCATCGTTATGTCGATTAGAAGCCGGCCGGCAACAGCAATTTCTTGCGACTTCTTTCCAACAAACGAGAATACAAGAATAGCATCGTCAGGAACATTCTGAATTATATACGTTCCGTCGTGGTCGCTTATAGTCCCCTGAGCGGTGCCTTTAATAACAATGTTTACCCCCGGAATTCCGATACCCTTTTCATCGGTGACTTTACCGCGAACGCCGAGGGAGTCTGTTTGCTGGTTTAAGTGCTGGTGAGACCCCCTTTTGGGGACATTCGGTTTTTCCGTGATGATAATCGTCTTGTTTTCGATTACATATCCCAACGGTTGCCCCATAAAGCATCGGTCCAATGCTTCCGTCAGGGGGACATCTTTCATTTCTAAAGTTACCCTGCCTGCTTTTCGAAGGAACTCCTGGTTGTAGAAGAATACGTAACCTGTTTGTCTCTTGATCTCGGTGAATATCGATTCAAGTGAAGCATTTCGTTCATTGATTGTGACGTGCTGACTAACGGCTTCAGCTGTTCCGATGAGGAAGAAGAAGCAACAGCATAGGACGCACGAGATCAGGGTTCGCCGTCGAACGCCCGGCATTGCCGGCCTGGCAAAATAAGCATTTGACGCATGATGTTGTAACGAGTAAAATTGCATAATTTTGGTTGGGTTAGGTTGAACTTAGGATAGTCGACTATACATTGACCGTGGTTCACCTGACTACTCGAAGGATTCCGCTTGCACCGGAATCCTTTTTTTATCAGTACGCCACGTAACTAGTTCAAGAAAATGATCGTCCTCGTGCCATTTATTGAATCGCTTTCGATACGGAATCTGACATTGCTTTTCTCCAGGGCCTTGAGGATCTGGACTAAATCAAGGTTTCGTTGCATTTCGCCACCGAAGTCGACCGCTGGAATGCCATCTGGGTAGGCGACCTGTACATCATACCAGCGAGCGATTTCGCGCATCACCGTTTGTAGATCTGTTCCGTTGAAGTTGAAGTAGCCTTTTCGCCAGGCAATATCCTGCTCAATGTTTGTCGCAATGACTGCACCGTCGACATAGGCTTGGCCAGGAAGAAGCACTTTATCGTTGATACGCACCTGCCCCTCAACCAGACTTGTCTTCACTGCACCGTCTTCAAAGTAGGCTCGAACGTTAAATATGGTTCCGAGTACCGTAATCCGATCGGCGCCTGCTTCAACAATAAATGGTTGATCCATGCTATGTGCGACTTCAAAGTATACTTCGCCGGATATTCGCACGACTCGCTCTTTCCCGGCAAACTGAGGGGGATAGGTAATACTACTCGCCGCATTCAGCCAGACTCGTGTTCCATCTGACAGTGTTAGCGTATACTGCCCACCTCTTGGCGTCGACATCGTGTTGAATGTGACTTCGCGAGAAGTCGCCTCGTTCGTCCGATATATAATTCGATCCGACTCTTTTACAATGCTGGCACCTTGTTGATCAGCGAGCTTTCCGTCTGATACACTATCGAGTACGATCACTTCGCCATTGGACAGGGTAAGGGTCGCCCTATTTCCCGCCGGTGGAATTTCAGTACCATAATCTACTGGTGCCGAGACAATGTCTTTTGTCGAGGTAATATCCCGGCTCAGGTTGTTGATCCAGAAATAGCCAATTCCGATCAAGGTTATCAGCACGGCAGCGTATCGAATGGTGCGCCGAATCATCGTCGAACGCTTCTCATGACGTTTCGATGGCAACGGACCGCGTAACGTGGCTGACCCCACTCTTGGCTGAAAGTGTGGACTCAACGGCAACTCGGGTACGGGAGTGGTTTCTCGGGGTATCGAACCCAGTATCCTCGCGTACTCGTCGAGAAATGCTTCCGCATCCAGACGATCGGCCACCTTTAAGAAGGTAATGATGGCACTAAGCTCATCTTCAGAATAGTTTCGATGCGCAAGCTTTTCAGCGAGCGGGAGATAGTCCTCTAATTTCATATGATCTATTGGTATGAAGACGCTGCCGCAGGGGAGAAGTGGAAGTGCTTCGTCAAAAAAAGATGAAGAAAAACAAAAGCAGCCAATCTGCGTGGATCCTGAGATACTCCTTTATTCTTGAGTTTGCTATCCAAAGGCGCTTTTTAATCGTGTCTTTGGGCAACCTCAGTCGGGCCGCAATCTCATCAAGGCTCATGTCTTCGTGATTGCTCATGAGAAATACCTCTTTCAGTTTTGGCGACAGATTTCGAATTGCCTCCACGGCCCGCTCGTGGAATTGTTGATAGAGTAGGTCATCGTCAGGCATCGGAACGTTTGCTTGACGGTTAGAAGCGTAGCGCTCCCGAAGTCTGTGCTCTCGCTGTTCCTTGCGAAGCAGGTCGAGGAAACGGTTTCGCGCCATGCGGAAAAGATACTGATCGAACGATTTTATCAAATATAGGGACTTGCGTCTCTCCCAAACGACGAGGAAAATGTCTTGAACAACGTCCAGACAGTCTATGTTAGACCCCTGCACGAGCGGCCGTAGAAAGTAGGTGAGTCTCGGCAAGTATCGATTGAATAAGTCTTGGTACGCACTCCAGTTGCCGCTGGTAATCAGGCGCAAATAGTTTGCCTCTTCACTTTCAAAAGTGTTCGTTCGTGTGTCGCGATTTGGGAAATTAGTCACCACCGTCTTATGGGCTTTAATACTAAGGTAACTTCTTTCTATGAATTTTTCTTCACCGGGCTGTTTGATTGCTCCAAGGCTGATCGCTGGTGAGTTGCTATTTCTTATGAATACTCGGGACTCCTTTATCAAGGAGTTTTGCGTTGATCGCGACGACGATCG
>JBIQJZ010000138.1:0-10037 GCA_044507115.1 Flammeovirgaceae bacterium
GGAATCACCGGTTCGCCTGGGATCGTAAATACAACTCGTTCAATCAACGCGCGCGTATCTTTGGTCCTCGTGGCTTCGTCGACTTCAAGATAGGAAAGGGTTTCATCGCACACCTGGAGGCCGAATCCATGAACTCGTTTGTACCTTCTGTCATCATCGGCAATGCCGACACCGGCCAACGCGAATGGGTCTGGAGTTGCATGACGGGTATCAAGAAGGAATACAAAATATACAAGAACCTAAAGGGCACCGCGCTGATCCAATACAACCTGTTCAACAAATTATACAAGGCTCCCTATGTCGATCGTCTGAATTCAAGGATAGGGTTTGAGTATGTATTGAAGGGGAATAAAGGAAATAAGAGGGATAGGGGAAGTAAGGACAAGGAGTAATAGGCAAGGGTTAGCAACTAGCTCCGCAACCCGCTAACCCCTCCCGATACAATGAATTTCATCGCGGCGGGGCCCGAAATGTTCAAGGGTGTGATGTTCGCCTTTGGGACAAAGTAGTGATATCCCGAAAGGGCATACGAATGGGGTATGTAAACAACCACCATTTCGTCGAGTCCGAGTTCCGCAAGATCGGACTGCGTAACAAATCCAACCTGGTGTAGGTCATTCTCCCGGTTTACACGGACGAGCACGGGTTTGTTGAACTTGCGTTTGTCGCCGACAACCGCGCCGAGCAGATCTTTGACCGTTGAGTAAATGATCTTTACGAGCGGAATCTTGTTCATCCCGCGATCAAACCAGTTTCCCAACGTTCGAAAAATGTAATTAGTCGAGAGATAACCGATAAGCGTGATCACGGAAAAGATAATCAGGAATCCGAGTCCTGTGTACGGGAGCTGTAGCTGATCGTCAAGCCATCGAAACGAAATGAAGATAAAATACGCCGTGGCAAGGATCGGTACGATAAAGATGGTGCCGCTGAAGAAATATCGAAGTATGCGGCCAGCAATCGCGTTCATACCGCAAGTTACGAAAAGGACCAACGGCCATGGCTAAGCGGTGACAAAATCTTTACCGCCGGGCAGACGCCAGGGAACGCGTCAGCGCAAGTCTCACGACTTCGTCAACCTGCTCGTCGATCGTCACGTGCGTTGTGTCGATCACGACAGCGTCTTCCGCCATGCGCAACGGACTTTCCGCTCGGGTGGTGTCAATCCTGTCGCGTTGAACGAGGTTCTCAATGACTTCGTCCAGATCTGCCAGGTGACCGCGGTCGAGGACTTCCTTTTGGCGCCGGATTGCGCGGACTAATAGGTCCGCTGTCATAAATACCTTTAGTTCAGCTCCCGGAAACACCACAGTCCCGATGTCTCGGCCATCCATTACCACACCCTTCTCTTTTCCCATACGACGTTGTTGCTCCACAAGGGCCATCCGTACATCACGGATCGCGCTGACCTGACTGACGCACTCAGAAACGCGCATCTCCCGAATCGAAGATTCGACGTTCTGTCCGTTGAGAAATGTCTCGGAAGCGTTCCTCGAATTCACCTTAAAGCTGATATGTACCTCCCTAAGCGCACGGGCAACCTCCTTTGGATTTGTCAGGGCTACGTGATGATCCAGGAAGTGGAGCGTCACCGCGCGGTACATCGCCCCGGAGTCAATATATCGGTACCCGAGAATGCCGGCGACCTGCCGGGCGGTCGTGCTCTTCCCGCAGGCGGAGTAGCCATCTACAGCGATCACTATCTTCTTCAGATGCATCAGCAGTCTTTTAACGGACAAGGTATTGGCTTTCCAGGCTTTAGCTTCTTGTGCTTATTCTTTGAGGAAGCACAACCATCCCCGATCAGCATGACAGCCGCAAAGAGAAACGCGACAATCGTCCTCGATTTCAAATTGACCATGTTTACTCGTTTATTTCGACAACTCCCCGGGACCAGATTCCGGCCCGGCAATCGGTAAAGGTAAAAAAAGAATGACATCGCGGAGAATTGCCGCCAGCATCTTGCAGACCACCGCCGGGAAAATACCCAGGATATTGGCGCTGCCGAACTTTTTCTTCCTGCTACTACTTTTATATTAGCGGCCACAGTGGCTAGCGAGGCTCGCATAACATATAACCCCCCATCCGATGGAAGCACAAGATGAAGGAAAAAACGAAAAAGCGTTCCGCTCATTCGGCCAGAAGGTCGACGACTTTCTCAAGGAATTGAATGAGGCTGGCGACAAACTCCAGAAGGAGTTTGAAGAAAAGTACGAAGAACTGAAGGAAGCAGCAGAAAGGCTCAAACGGGAGAGTGAAAGCAAAGAACGATGGAAAGAGGTCGAAGCGAGCCTTAAAAAAGCTGCCGATGAACTTGGGAATGCCTTCAAGGCAGCTTTTGGTAAGCGTCCTAACGCTTGATTGATACTATTAGACCATAATAATTGCCATGCTCAAATCCGTCAACCCATTTGATCAATCCCTCATCGCGGAGCACACACCCGACACGAATAAAGACCTGGACCGAAAACTTGCGAATGCCTCTGATGCTTTCCAAAAATGGAAGCTTGAGACATTCAAGCGACGGGGTGAACTTATGAAACGCGCCGGCGACATCCTTTCCGCAGGCAAGGAGAAGTACGCGCGGATTATTTCGACGGAAATGGGTAAGGTCCTTACCGAGGCAGAGAGCGAGATTGATAAATGCGCCGGCGTATGTCACTTTTATGCGGAAAGGGCGTCATCGTTTCTCGAAAATCGCGTCGTTGCTACAGAAGCGACGAAAAGCTATGTCGCTTGGCAGCCACTAGGACCGGTGTTGGCAATCATGCCGTGGAATTTTCCCTTCTGGCAGGTCTTCCGCTTTGCAGCTCCATCACTGATGGCAGGAAATGTCGGTGTACTAAAGCACGCGAGCAATGTTTCACAATGCTCCCTGGCAATTCAGGACGTCTTCACAGAGGCCGGCTTCCCGGAAGGCGTGTTTCAATCGCTGTTGGTGGGATCTGATAAGGTAGAAGGGCTTATTGCTGATCATCGGATCGCAGCTGTAACGCTGACCGGAAGCGAATCTGCCGGCGCGAAGGTTGCCGCTGCGGCTGGAAAAAACCTGAAAAAAACAGTGCTCGAACTCGGCGGAAGTGACCCGTTTATCGTGCTCGCGGATGCTGACCTGGATCTCGCCGCCCGCATCGCTACTCAGTCGCGGATGCGAAATGCCGGTCAGTCATGTATCGCCGCGAAGCGGTTCATTGTGGTCCAGTCGGTATACGACGAATTTTTGGATCGATTTGAAAAAAATGTCCGGGCGCTCCGACAGGGAAATCCGCTCTTAGAAGGTACTACCACAGGGCCGCTAGCCCGCGTTGACCTCGCGGAAGATGTAGAGAAACAGATGAAAGACTCCATTGCCGCAGGTGCCCGATTGGTATGCGGTGGCGAACGCCTCGGAGCAAATTACCAGCCCGCCATCTTGGACGGCGTCAAGGAAGGCATGCCCGCGTTCGATGAAGAACTCTTCGGACCAGTCGCCTCTGTGATTCGCGCACGTGACGAAAACGATGCGGTCTCGCTGGCCAACGCAAATCGCTACGGACTCGGCGCATCGGTCTGGACACGTGATCGGGAACGCGGCGAGCGCGTAGCGTTAGAGATAGAATCGGGAAGTGTATTTATCAACGCATTGATGCAATCCGATCAACGCCTGCCGTTCGGCGGTATCAAAAAATCAGGCTACGGCCGGGAGCTTTCCGAACTCGGTATCAAAGAGTTCGTCAACGCCAAGACGGTGTATATAGCTTGACGCATCAACTCTGCTTAGATCCTGACGCATGCCTACTCTACCTCACGCTAAATCCCTCTCCGGGGAGAGGGACTTTTCCATCCCTTCGGGATGGTGGTGTCGAGTCTCATGAGGTTCACTCCTGGCTCACGGAGCTTCCCCCGGAGAGATCGGATGTCACCGACGGCGATCCCCGGTACACCAGATGGCTCGCACCGCTGGCCTTAACGTCAAGATTATCGCTCACCTTAACCTGGGCGCTGGATGCGCCGGCAAGACGGGCGGTGGCTGACTCCGAAGAAAAACTAAACGCTTTCAGGACCGATGCCCCGGATAAGTCAGCATCTATTGTTACACCTTCACCCCGCAGGTTGAGGTACGATGCGCCGGAGAGCATCACATCGATCTCTGGCGCATCAATACCGAGCTGACATACGGAGGCACCCGACAAGTGAACGCTGAACGGCTCGTCGATGTCGTATCCGGATACTTTCGAATCGCTGGCTCCGGAGAAAGTGACGGCGCGCAATTCCGGGCTTGTTATCTGGATGAACGTGTCATGACGACGTTCGCGGGAATTGCGGTAACGAATAACCAGTGTACTGCCTTCCTTTTCGATGATCAAATCTTCGACATTTCTGCGATCTCCACTTGCCTTCACGGAGTAAAAGTCAGCGTACTCAACTTCGACGTGAAGCGCGCTACCTATCTCCAGGCGATCGAAATCGACAATAGAATACGCGCGTTCGGCAAACTGACGGGGACCAGGATCTTCGACCTGACAACCGGTGAGGAAAGCTCCGCAGCCGGCGATCAGCATAACAATTGTGGTTTTGAATGATGATGACATATTCTTGGTTTTGATCTACAGACAACCGACAGCGAAGGAACCCCTATTGCCGCGATTGAATTCTGTAAAACAAAAAACGGCATCCGACCATTTGAGTTGCCGGATGCCGTCAGAAAAAGCACTTTTTTTAAATCTAACCGATCGCGACGCGCCGGAATTCGGCCACTGTCAGGCCTTTTGTTACCGTATCCAGGTATTGCGCAACAGTTTTTGAGTTGTCTTTCACAAAGGCCTGGTGCAGCAGTGTGCTGTCTTTGAAGAATTTCTGGAGTTTGCCTTGTGCGATTTTATCGACCATGTTGGCGGGCTTGCCTTCGGCGATGATTTGCGCCTTAGCAATTTCCAGTTCCTTATCGATTACCGTGCGGTCAACGGAAGACTCATCCACTGCGACGGGGTTCATCGCGGCGATTTGCATGCCGATATCACGGCCGGCTTCCGTCACGTCCTTGCCGTTAACACCCTTCAGTGAAACCAGCACACCGAGTTTGGAGCCTGCGTGGATATAGGAAACGATTGATTCACCCTTCATGTGAACGTACTCACTTACTTCGATCTTCTCACCGATCTTGCCGACGAGCTCGACGATTTTCTCACTGAGTGTCAGACCATCCGCCTTCAGATTCAAAAGGGCTTCCTTATCTGCCGGCTTCTCATTGAAAGCAGTTTCCACGATGAGTTTTCCAAGGTTCTGGAATTCCTCGTTCTTCGCAACGAAATCCGTCTCACAATTGAGCGCGATCAATACCGCCTCTTTGTTATCATCGGAGACCTTAACATAGACAGCACCTTCTTTTGCATCGCGGTCAGAACGGGAAGCTGACACTTTCTGCCCTTTTTTCCGGAGAATCTCTATCGCTTGCTCAAAATCACCATTGGCCTCGGTAAGTGCCTTTTTACAATCCATCATACCGGCGCCGGTCATCTGGCGAAGTTTGTTTACATCTTGTGCTGAAATGGCTGACATATCGATTACTGTTACTGTTTAAATTGAGTATCCCTTAAAAAAACTGAACATCGGCAGGGAGGCCGATGTTCAGTGCTAAGTATTCTTAGTTGCTATCGAAACACAACGGCTTTCCGAAAACTACGCTTTTGTTTCCTCGACGTGCTCGTCAACTTTCCGTTTCTCGTCCTCTTCTTTCTTCAACGCCGCGTCCTCCTTGTCTTTCTTCCGCTCAGCCAGCGCTTCCTCGATCACTTTACCGATGTGTCTGGTGAGAATAGAAATAGACTTAAACGCATCGTCGTTACACGGGATCGGGAAATCCACCCCTGACGGGTCGCTATTCGTATCCACGAGTGCAAAGACCGGAATATTGAGTTTTTGTGCTTCCGTAACGGCGATATGCTCACGCTTCACGTCGATCACAAAAAGAGCTGCCGGTAGCCTGTTGAGGTCGGCAATTCCTCCGAGGAGTTTTTCGAGTTTAGCCTTTTCGCGCGTCACCATCAAGCGCTCGCGCTTCGCAAGGTTCGCGAAAGCCTCATCCTTCATTAGTTTTTCGATCTGCGACAACTTTTTCAGCGACTTTCTGATTGTCGCAAAGTTAGTCAGCATCCCGCCCAACCAGCGCTCGGTTACAAACGGCATGTTAAGCCGCTTTGCTTCTTCCGTTACAATATCTTTCGCCTGCTTCTTCGTCGCAACGAACATGATTTTGCGGCCAGAACGCACGATGTTTTTCAATGCGAAGGTCGCTTCTTCCAGCTTCGCGAGCGTCTTATTGAGGTCAATAATATGGATACCGTTGTTCTCCATGAAGATGTACTCGGCCATCTTCGGATTCCATTTACGGGTCAGGTGACCAAAGTGAACACCTGCATCCAATAACTCCTGATAGGTTAGTTTTTCTGCCATTGAATTCTTTCTGTTAACGCTTGCTGAACTGGAATCTCCTTCTTGCTTTCCGGCGACCTGGCTTCTTGCGTTCCACCATGCGCGAATCGCGAGTCAGCAGCCGATCTTTCTTCAGAGCGGGTCTGTGCTCATCGCTGATCTGTACCAATGCGCGGGCAATTCCGAGACGAACAGCTTCTGCCTGTCCCTTGATACCCCCACCCTCGACGTTCACATTTACGTCGTACTGATCCTCAGCTTTTATTGCAGCAAGCGCTTGCTTTACTGTCGTTTGATGGATGTCGGAGAGGAAATATTCCTTCAAACCGCGGTTGTTAACCGTGATATCTCCCTTTCCCGGCTGTAGATATATCCGGGCAATTGATGTCTTCCTTCTACCGATAGCGTTGATAATCTGCATTTATCAGAATTTAATTTCCTTAGGTTGTTGTGCCTCATGGGGATGCTGCGCACCCGTGTAAACATGAAGGCTTCTGAACAGTTCACGTCCGAGTGAATTTTTCGGAAGCATGCCGCGTACGGCGTGCTCGATCAAACGCTCCGGATGTTTCGAGCGGATCAGCTGCGGCGTGTGCTCGCGCTGGCCACCGGGATAACCAGAGTGCGTGAAAATCACACGGTCAGTCCATTTCTTTCCAGTCATCCGGACCTTCTCTGCGTTGATAACAATTACGTGATCACCGCAATCCACATGCGGAGCGTAGCTCGGCTTGTGCTTTCCGCGGATGATCTTCGCAATTTCGCTTGCGACCCGGCCCAACACCTTGCCATCAGCATCTACAATAACCCACCCTTTGTCAACTGTCGTCTTGTTGGGATAGGTCGTTTTATAGCTATTATGATCCATTTTCCTGCTTAAAAATCCAATAAAAGTGCACGCTTCCTCTTAAAAAGGGACACAAAGGTAAAAGGACTAATTTTTAAATGCAAGCACCCCTCCGGAATATTACCTCGCAAAGCGTGGTTTCGACGTAGTCGAGTCAGCTCAGCGGCAATTGACCTCGAGTTGCCGGACAAGTGCCTGAAAGTCTTTGGGATATGGGGCTTCCACCACCTGTCGCTGACCCGCCAGGTCATCAAAATGAAGAGATTGGGCGTGCAGTGCCATGCGTTTCATGAAAGGTTCCTCTTCCGTGCCCTTTTTTAGCTTAAACCCTCTCTTAACACGCGATAAGAGGAATGGTTTCCCACCGTACGTCTCGTCGCCGGTAATTGGGGCGCCCTTTAGGGCAAGGTGAACCCGAATCTGGTGCATCCTACCGGTAATCGGGCGACACTCTATTAAAGAATAGCCGCGAAACGATTTCAGCGATGTAAACCAGGTCTGCGCGGACTTTCCCTCCAGCCGGCTGACCCGCGCAAATCCGTCGTCAAGCTTCAGTATCGGTGCGTCCACGAGTTCGGCCTGAAAATCGTGAACACCGTCAACAACAGCGTGGTAGACCTTTCCTACCTGCCGGTGCTCGAACTGCATGTTCAGATGCCGATAGGCTTCGGGGTTCTTGGCTATCGCCAACACTCCGGAAGTATCCTTGTCCAGGCGATGGCACACCTGCGCGGTTGGAACGTATGCACGCGCGATCGACAGAAGGTTGGGCCCACCCGCACGATCCTCCAGCGTCGAAAGGAACGGGGGTTTGTTTACCAGGACAAAGTTCGCGTCCTCGAACAAGATCATCTCGCTCAGGCTCGCCAACTTCACGGGTCTTGATGTGCGCGGACGCGCTGAATTTTCAATTTTCATTCTTCTTTCTTTTCACGCAAAAGGGTAAAACTCACCGTTGTTCCCTTTCCCAACTCACTTTCTATAGTCGCCCTGGTGCCATGGCCCTCGAGGATGTGTTTGACGATCGCAAGTCCTAATCCTGTACCCCCTTTCCCCCGACTTCGACTCTTGTCTACCCGGTAAAAGCGCTCGAATACGCGACGAATATGCTCAGGTGGTATACCCTCGCCCGAATCGCTGACCTGCGCGAGCACCGATCCACTTTTAGTCGTGAAGGACACAATTACTTCGCCGCCTTCTGATGAGTGTTTGATGGCGTTGGATATGAGATTGCTCATCACCTGACTGATCTTTGAGTCGTCGCCATAGGCGGTCACTTTTCGCTGCGGACCATCAATGCGGAGCACAATATCTTTCTTGTTCACCGCACTGCGGAATTGATCAAAGACCTCCTCTGTCAGACCATACAAATCGAACTGCCGGAACCGCATCTTAATCTGACCGGATTCGATTTGAGATAGCATCAACAAATCCTGCACCAGCATGTCGAGGCCGTCGAGGCTTTTCGCTGCCTTCTTCAGAAATTTCTTCCGCACCGACTTCTCATCAACAGCACCGTCGAGAAGCGTGTGAACAAACCCCTGCGCAGCGAAGATCGGTGTCTTCAGTTCATGCGACACATCCGCGATGAATTCCTTTCGCATCCCTTCCAGTTTTCGCAGCCTGTCGATTTCGGCCGACTTCTCCCGAAGCAGTGCTTCAATCGCATGCGACAACTCTACTATTGTCGCCGGCGGGCGTTCGTCGCCATCTTCCGGTTTCAGACGGTCGGTCAGACGGCGCACCTCCTGGCCAATAAATCGCTCATACGCAATAACCAGTATTGCAAAGGTGGCCACTGCGACCCCAAGGAATACTGCGAAAAGCGTCTCGTTACCTGCCAGCCACACGGCAACTACTGCAATAGCTGCAATCAATGCTGCCAACAGCAGCAATATCAACATACCCCGGTTACGTGACATGAAACAGATAAGCTGACAAAGTTACGGATAAAAGCCGGCAATCACGGTGTGTTAAACTTATACCCCACCCCCTTTACCGTCGCAATGTAGTCATCGCCGATCTTCTCACGAACCTTGCGGATGTGAACGTCTACTGTGCGCGCCACGACATATACATCAGCGCCCCACACGTGTTGCAGCAACTCTTCCCGTGTGAGCACTTTGTTGGGATTTTTTGCCAGGAAATGGAGCAACTCAAACTCTTTCTTAGGAAGACTGATCTCCTTCCCACTAACCGTAACCGTATAGCTTGCGCGGTCGATCGTCAGTCCATCGAACTCGATCCGCCCGGATGGCTGAGCCAGCTTCTTGTCACGGCGAAACACCGCGCTAATACGACTTAACAACGCACGGGGTTTTATCGGCTTGGTGATGTAATCATCCGCACCGACATCGAACGCTGCAACTTCGGAGTACTCTTCCGCACGAGCTGTCAGAAAAATAACAAACGTCTCGTGCGTCTCAGGGATCTCGCGCAAACGTCTACAGGTTTCTACACCGTCCATCTCCGGCATCATGATGTCGAGCAACACAAGGTCAGGACGGAAGGTCCTGGCTTTCTCAAGCGCCTTCCGACCATTCAGCGACGTTTCTACCAGATAGCCCTCCCGCTCGAGATTGTACCTCAGCAATTCAAGAATGGGCTCCTCATCGTCGACTACAAGCACTCGATGCTTCGGCTTATTTGCCATAGAACGTTGTTTATGCAAAGGTAACTCTCCTGGCACGGGAATAAAACCGGAAGGGGGATTGTTAACAATTACTTAATGGGACGTGAGTGGTGAGTGGTGAGTGGTGAGTCGTGAGTCGTGAGTGAG
>JBIQJZ010000139.1:0-10022 GCA_044507115.1 Flammeovirgaceae bacterium
GAAAGCTTGCCAATGATGCAAAGCGAAAATCCAAGGGAGCAGATTTGGCGGTCAACAGGGATGCATACCTTCGAATGATCGATGGGATCGTTTATGGCGACGATCCCAAACAGGGTTTCGTTGAGGGCAATGGCTTTTATCATCCGGAATTGAAGTTTCAGTTTACCATTCCGAGTGGATGGAATGTGCAGAATACGCCGAGCCAGGTTCAAATGGCGCCTGGAGACGGATCTGCTGTCATCATCCTCCGACTTGCAGAAGGGAACAACCTCGAGAGTGCCGCTCGAGCGGCAATAGAAGGTTACAATATCAAAGTGACGGACTCGCGTCAGGGAAACGTCAACGGATTCCCCGCGATAGTGGCCATCGGAGACCAACAGAACGAGCAGCAAAGTATCCGGGCGCTCATGTACTTTATCCAGTATGGCGAACACATCTACAGCCTGATCGGAGCATCGGCAGCCCAGAACTTCAATTCTTACGGGTCGATCTTCCAGTCAACCATGGAGACGTTTAACCGCTTGACAGATCCGTCAAAGCTTAACAGGCAGCCAGAGAGAATCCGGATAAAGACGGTAAGTCGGAGTACGACGCTGTCGGACGCCCTTGCGCAGACGGGAGCAGACGCGAAGAGGATGGAGGAACTGGCCGTTCTCAATGGTATGCAGCTGAACGAGCGCGTTGATCGGGGAACCTTGATCAAAGTAATCGAGTGATTCTATCATTCTAGCCAGTGAGTTATCAGGAAGTACGCGTTGCAGCGATGTATTGTTTGAATGCAATACCGGACATTGCAGTGTTCGAAACTGAACCCGACGATGCTTCATGTGCGGCTTAGTGTCTCAACGGTGAGGGTTTTGTAGCTGGCACGCATATTGGATTTCTTTCGCAATATCATTCTTGAGGCACCGTTAATCCTCACATGCGAAAGGTCGTTCAGTTTTTCTGGTTTTGTTCCGGCGCAGATGTCGAAATCCTGAAACGCTGCCCGTCCGAGACCTCAAAGTACACGGGGATTGGCGCCACAGTGTTCTTCACCGGTGTCTTCGCCTTCCTTTCTGCGTCATACGCGCTGTACACAGTTTTCGACAACTTTTTTTCCGCGATCGCATTCGGCATCGTATGGGGGCTAATGATCTTTAACCTGGACCGCTTTATCGTCTCCTCGATGCGGAAGGAGGGTAGGACAGCGCGAGAGTTTGCTATGGCAGTGCCGCGCCTGCTACTGGCGATTCTGATCTCGGTTGTGATAGCGCGCCCGTTGGAGCTCAAGATATTTGAGAAGGAGATCGCTCCCGAACTTGTCGTTATGGAGCAGGAGAAATACGCCGAGCAAGAGCGTCAGCTGATGAGCCGGTTTGTGCCTTCGCAGGACAGCCTTCGCCGCAGGATCGCTATGCATAAACAAGAGGTTGCGGCCAAGGAATTGGAGCGGGACGAACTCGCCCGGATTGCACGTGAGGAAGCGGATGGAACAGGTGGCACCCGCCGGAGAAACGCGGGCCCCATCTACCGGTTAAAGAAGGCGGACGCTGACAGGGTAGAAGAAGAATTAGTGGCTTTGCGACGCGCGAATAACGATCAGGTCTCCACGCTTGAGTCGCTTTTGCTCGAAAATATGACGGCAATGAAGCAGGAGATGTCGTCACTTGAGCGGTCGCGGGTCAACGGGCTCGCAGCGAGAATAGAAGCCCTCGACAGGATTGCGCGTAGCAGTCCTGCCATCTTGTGGGCGCACTGGTTTATTCTGTTGCTGTTCATCGCAGTAGAGACTGCGCCTGTTTTCGTGAAGTTGATTTCGCCAAAGGGTCCTTACGACAATCTTCTGCGAATTACCGAGCATGGCTTCGTAGTTCAGGAGACGGAGACGACTGCGCGCGCCACGGCAGAATCCAAGACGCGGGCCGGTGACTTGCCCGAGCAGGAGAGGGGATTTATCAATACACGCCTTGACGCAGAATTAAGTGGCAAGGGGTGATGAGATAGCCCGGTCAGATGGTTACCGCGTCGTCACCGAGCTGAGTTGGATTTGCTGTTGGGAGGTAGGGAACTCCTAATAAGAGAATCGCGTAGCCTGCAAAGACGCATCCGACCATGACACTGATCATCGGAATAGCAGTGCCGTTGTGGAGCACGCTTACCAGTGCCGTAACGAGTCCGCCCATTCCCATCCGGAAACTCCCTGACAACGATGCGGCACTTCCTACGTGACGGGAGAATGGCGCAAGCGATAACGCATTCGCGTTCGGGCCGGTAAGACCCTGACCCATCAGGAATATCGCAGTCAATCCTATAAGCACGTACATGTTAGGAGCACCTACGAGCGTCAGTGCCAACAGGGCGGCTCCGAGAATTGTCTGGAATGTCAGGCTCGTGCGGATGATCTGTTCACTGGTGAAGTATCGGAGCAGAATGTGATTTAGTTGTGACGATCCAATAATAAAGAAAGCGATGAATGCGAATATCCATCCGTATTCCTGCTCGCTTGTGTGGTAGATATTCATGAACACGTCTGCAGATCCGGCGATATATGCGAATGGTGCCGCCGTGGCAACTCCTCCCGCGACCGTATATAACAAGAATTGCCGTTGACGGCTCACAGACAGGAATGTGCGGATTACTACTGGCGGTCGAAGGGACAGTCCGGGGTCGGGTTTCTTGCCGTCCGGCAGGTAAATATAAACCGCGATCATGAACAGCAGCGCCAGCGCCGCGAGTACGATGAACACTGCGTGCCATCCAAACGCTACGGTAATATATCCTCCTGCTGCCGGAGCGATCATCGGAGATACCATAATGACGAGTATGATCCAGGAGAATACCTGAGCTGTTCTTTCAACTGGAAACAGGTCGCGAACCAGGGCATGGGCGGCGACCATGCCGGCACATCCACCAATTGCCTGAAGGAAACGCATGGCGATCAGCGCGTCGGCGGAGTGTGTAACTGCACACCCAATAGAGGCGACGATATAGATCGCCAAGCCGGCGTAGAGCGGTTGCTTTCTGCCGAATCGGTCCAGCAGCGGACCGTAGAGCAATTGCCCGACCGCGATTCCGACGAAGTAACTGGTGAGCGAGAACTGAACAATGTGAATGGAAGTATTCAGATCCTCTGCAATCGCCGGAAACCCCGGCAAGTACATGTCGATGGAGAAGGGGCTGATTGTAGAAAGAGCACCGAGAATGAGTATTAAAATAACCTGTTGTCTTCGACCCATACGAGAAGTCCTTGTATTTGGCGATAGCCTATCAATAGACAAACTGATTTTGATCTAAAAGGTTTCAAAGCAACGAAATGTTTCCGAGAGCGAACGTTTGCACCAGTGATATTATTTTCTGATTTTCGTTTCCGCTAACCCATTCCCCCATGAGAGTTCCATTGCTGTTACTGTTTTTGTTTGTTTGCATTTCTGCCAAGGCCCAAACAGGAAGGGTCATGGATAATCTTTCAATGCCGAGCAAGATCCTAAAAGGCGAACGCAAGTATGCCATTTATCTACCCCCCGATTACGAAACGTCTCAGCGGAGCTATCCTGTACTTTACCTGCTGCATGGTTCGGGTGATGACCAGACGGGCTGGATTCAGTTTGGGGAGGTATTACATATCACCGACAAAGCAATCCGAGAAGGTAGAGCTACTCCCATGATTATTGTGATGCCAGATGCGAATACGGGGCAACGCGGCTACTTCAATGACCCATCAGGTGAGTGGCGATATGAGGATTTCTTCTTTGAGGAATTTATGCCGTACGTCGAACGCACCTGGCGAATCAAAGGAGAGAAGCGCTATCGCGCGGTTGCTGGCTTGTCGATGGGAGGGGGTGGATCATTTGTCTATGCCCTTCGTCGCCCCGACTTGTTTTCTTCGGCGTGCCCTCTGAGCGCATCAACAGGCCCGCTTACACTTGAAAACGCAAAGGAGTTTCTGACTCGCAGAAATGTCAAATGGCGGTCAGATCGCGAAGTTGAGGAGTATTTTCGAAAGCACAGTGTACTCGAACTCATAGCGCAGTTGCCCGACGATCAGAAAAAGGCTGTGCGGTGGTATATTGACTGTGGTGATGATGATTTTTTATACGAGGGGAACTCTCTGGTGCATATTGCGATGCGCAAAAAGGAAATTCCGCACGAGTTTCGAATCCAGGACGGCGGGCATAGCTGGTCGTACTGGCGCAAGGCCCTCCCTGAGGTGCTTGCGTTTGTATCGGCGGCGTTTCACCAGCATTGAGTCCGTCTCCTGAAAAAAAAGTATCTCTTCGTTAAACCTCAAAGGGGCATCGCTGTCTAAGATCATAAATACGAAATCTTATGAAAAAGAACGGTTTATTACTCTTGGCAGCAGTTTTGTGTTCAACAAGCTTGTTTGCGCAGCGGAACGCCGGCGATGCCTGGCAAGGCCGGCAGGTAGAAAAAATGAAAACCGAACTCGCTTTGACGGATGACCAAGTCGCGCGGTTGGCAAAAGCCAACGAAGAGTTTCGGCAGAACCATGCACGTGTCTTCAGAGATACTTCGATGACCCGGAAGGATATGATGATAAAAGGAAGGGAACTCGCTGAAGGCCGGGAGAAAAGCATCAAGGAGATCTTGACGAAGGATCAATATGAAAAGTGGATGAACAGTAAGCCAGCGGTTCGGCGTGCGGGACCAGCTCCTCACCAAAGTCGCACAGGAGTGGAAGAAATGAAGGCTGAACTGGGATTATCTGACGATCAGGTGGCGAAGATCAAAACGATTAACGGGGCAATGATGAAGCAGTTCCGGGCTCTTCGCGCTGATAGTACCCTAACGCGGGAAGACCGGATGAAATCACAGAAGCGTATCATGGACGAGAGACGTACATCGATCAAGAAGGTATTGACCGAAGAGCAGTACGAGAAGTTCCTGACTTTTGAGAAGCAGAAGATACGTGGTCCACAAGACCGGCATCGCGGCCGCCGGCGCTAGTCGCGATTCCCGGGACGACTCTGGCAAGAGCCTGTCCCGGGAATTTAACTAATCTTAGAGACGCGACAACGTAAGACCGCCGTCTACCATGATGACCTGCCCGGTCGAGTAAGGGAAATTTCCGATTGCCAGCGAAGCCACGGCTTTGCCAACATCTTCCGGGAGCCCCCAGCGACGGGTAACACACAATCCTTCCGATATCATCTTATCGTACTTGTCCTTCACTCCACTGGTCATGTCAGTGGCGATGACTCCAGGGCGAACCTCATAAACGGGAATATTGAATTCACCAAGGCGTACTGCAAAGAGTTGAGTCGCCATACTGATCCCTGCTTTTGATATACAGTACTCACCGCGGTTGACAGACGCCACCGTCGCAGAGATCGATGACACGTTTATGATGGAGCCCGCAAATGAACTATCTGCTTTCTTTTGTCGGATCATCCAGTTTGCAGCCAGCTGTGTGAGGAAGTAATTTCCTTTGAGGTTTGTTGCCAGGACTTCGTCGAAACTTTCCTCGGTTGCTTCCAGGATATCGCGTCGTTCTTTTGGAGCAATGCCGGCGTTATTGACCAGTACATCGAGCCTCCCGAGTTCACGTTCAACCTTAGCGATAATGTCAACCCGGTCCTCAGAAGAAGCGAGGTTACCCTGACAGTAGATGACACGTGCACTTTTCTGCTGAAGTTCTTTCAACGTATCTCCGATAGCCGACTCATCACGAACACCATTGATTGCGAGGTCGAAGCCGTTATCCGCGAGTTCTCGCGCAATACCCAGTCCGATGCCGCGACTCCCTCCTGTTACTAATGCAACTTTCTTCATAGTCTGTAGCGTTTAGATCGCCGGGATGTCGACCCAGCATCTCTTTGCCCAACTTTCAAGTCCTTTTTCAGCGAGTTGTACGCCGCGTGCGCCATCGCGAAGATCCCACGGGAACGGGTCGCCCTTGACGATGTGCTTCAGAAACAGTTCCCATTGAACCTTGAAGGCATTATCGTACGTCTCCTGATCCGGCACTTTGGACCAGCCTTCGAAGAAGTTGATGGGCTGCGGGATATCGGGATTCCACGTCGGCTTGGGTGTATTGCCATAGTGCTGAATATAGCATTCACGAAGACCTGCGACAGCGGATCCTTTGGTGCCGTCAACCTGAAGTGTGAGCAGATCGTCGCGACGTACTCGCACTGTCCACGATGAGTTGAAGTGAGCAATGACGCCGTTCTCCAGTTCAAAAGTCGCATATGCGGCGTCGTCTGCAGTACACTTATACTTCTTCCCCTGCTCGTCTATTCGCTCAGGAATGTGCGTGGCACCGAGGCACGACACGGCCTTCACTTTTCCAAAGACATTATCCAGGACGTATCGCCAGTGGCAAAGCATATCTACGATGATACCTCCATCATCTTCTTTTCGGTAGTTCCAGGAAGGACGCTGCGCCGGAATAGTATCACCCTCGAATACCCAGTAACCGAATTCCCCCCGTACTGACATGATGCGACCAAAGAATCCCTGGTCGATCAGGCGCTTGATCTTGAGAATCCCTGGAAGCCATAGCTTGTCCTGAACGACACCGTTCTTCACGCCGGCTTTTTCACAAAGCTCGGCGAGTGAAAGCGCCGTCTTCGTGTCGACAGCGATCGGTTTTTCGCAGTATATGTTCTTGCCAGCCTTAACCGCTTTTTCAATAGCGTCTGCCCTTCGACCGGTAGTTTGCGCATCAAAATAGATCGAGTAGTGGGGATCGGCCAATGCCTTGTCCAGGTCGGTTGAAAACTTCTTTACTCCGGATAGTGCCGCGAGCTTTTCCAGTTTATTGGTGTCACGACCGATCAGAATCGGATCCGGCATGATAGTCTCACCGGGCCCGAGTTTAACGCCACCCTGCTTGATGATTTCAACCATAGATCGCAGCAGGTGTTGGTTGGTACCCATGCGACCTGTTACACCGTTCATGATAACGCCTATTGTGTGTTGCTTCATTGTTGTTTCGTGTTTTAGCTTCGTAATTCTTTCGGCTACGAATGTTGCCGGTATGCAGTGACGATGTTATTCAAAAACACCGACTGGTCTTCTTTCCAGAAACGATTAGAGAAGATTTCGACTTCATTGAAGCCGGAGAACCCTGCTTCTTCAACCCAGCCGCGGATTTGCCGCACAGGGATACATCCTTCACCCATAAGTCCCCGGTCATTCAGCATGTCAGTTGTTGGAACATTCCAGTCGCAAATATGGAATGCGTGTAAATGACCATTGCGTCCGCATCGCTTGATTTCTTCCTGCAACTGCGGATCCCACCATACATGGTACACGTCAACCGCAACACCTACCCAGGGAGAGTTAATTGCTTCAGCCAAATCGTTGGCTTGCCCAAGGGTATTGATGGCAGACCGGGTGTCGGCATACATGGGGTGCAGAGGTTCGATGGCCAGCTTTACCCCGGTAGCTGTGGCGTGTGGTAGCACCGTTTCGATTCCTTCGCGGATATGCTTGCGCGATTCCTCAAGGGGTTGCGCGGGTTCCGCGCCACATACGAGTACAACCATATCGGTACCCAGTTCAGCGGCTTCGTCTATCGCCCGGCGATTATCATCGATCGCGCTTGATCGTTTGGCAGTGTCGGTCGAAGGGAAAAAACCTCCGCGGCAGAGTGATACGATTGACAGTCCGTGGTCGAGGAGGAGTTGCCCGGTCTTGCGAATGTCTCGCCCGTTGAGCGCGTCACGCCACACCGTGATCCCTTTCACACCCGCGGATGAGAATCTGGCAGCAGCCTCTTCAATATTCCACGGCTTGGTTGTGATGGTGTGAATGCACAACCTCGACAGGTCGGTCAGCGGTGTTGCGCTCATGACAGACAGTTGAAGAAGGTGTAATATCTTTCGTTGCGAATGATCTGGTGAAGGTAAAGAGCAACCTCGCGCGCATGATAGTCACCCCACATGCTTGATTCGCCATTCGGGATCTTGCTGCCCTCGGGAATATGATCCCAACCGTTCGGTCGGTGGTAAATTGAATGAAGGATCAGCCCCTGATGTTCTGGTGCAGTGCTTAGATAGGGTTCATCCAGCAATGTGTTAAGGACCGTCAAGCCGGCTTGCCAGTATCGTTGCGATGCATTCTTGTCAGACGCACCTAGATACTTCCCTAGTCTCAGCAGACCTTGCGCGGCAATAGCGGCGGCAGAACTGTCAACGGGTTCGAACTCGTTGTATGGGTCAGCGGGTTTGTCGAGATAGTCAGTAATACGGTGCAGTTCGGGGGCCCCGGTGTCCCAATAAGGTATTCCATCTGTTGGCGTGTGATTAATGTAAAAGTCACATGTGGCTTTTGCCGCTTTCAGCATGAAAGCTTTGATCTTCTCTTTTCCGCCAAATGGATCGAGCGTTCTTGCGTCGACGGTTTCCAGCCATTCCAGTTGTTCTGCATAGCCACAGATTGCCCACGCCAGACCGCGTGTCCACGTCGTGAATCCTGTATAACCTTGCTGAGAGTTCGGGCAGCGATAGTTTCCATCTTTCACGTTGAATACGCTCTCGTGCGCAGTTCTTCCGAGGATGTCGTACGAGTCACGGCCCTCGCCATAGTATATTGCGTATCGCGCGGTAGCTTCCATGTGCTGGATCGCGCGTTCAAGGAGATTGATTTTGGCATCACCTTCGCCCTGAAATACGTGACCCAACGCGTGACTAAGTACCAGCGCGCGGCACGTCCGAATCGTGTCGACGAACAACGAATGAGGCCCATTGAAGGAATGGATAAATCCACCATCTTTAATCGTTGTCCAGCGACTCGCCTGAACAGCGCCGGATATTTTCAATGCGAGTTCGTAAAAGTTTTTCTCCCATTCGTTCGCGGGTAACTTACCGTCTTGCATGAGACGCAGGAGGTTCCCGTAAGTGCTTACGTTGTTGAATCCGTGATCGTGAACACCGATGTGACTTACGTGCGGAGCCATTACTTCCACGACCTTTTTACGTGTGGCATTGAGTAGTGCAGTGTCTCCGGAAACATCAAATTGAAGGATAGCAGATCCATATTGAAAGCCCTGCGTCCATTCCGTCCATCCCCTTGTTGTATACTGACCGCCAACTGTGAACACGGGAGAGCCCTTGCGTTCGTCGTAGTTTTTCTGGATGAGGTGTATCTTTTCTCCGGATAATTCCCAAAATCGCTGAAGCTTTTGCGTAAGGTCCGACGGTTTGAGGTTATTGTCAATCTGTATCATTTCTCGCCAAGTGGGTTTAGGTAGTATCTGCGCACACGCGCAAATCCGGCTCAAAACTATAAGAAATTTCCAGAATGTGGGAACCACTGGTGATTTGAAATCGCCTTATGTATAAGGAAGTACGGGGTTTTTGGTGTAGAGTGATTTCAGGCTGCGGGATGGGCAGTATTTGGTAACCGCCTGCCTGACTTATTCTCTCCCAGGCCCAGGAGATAAAAGCGCAGGAAGGCGGATTTCTTTACGAGGTTTTCTATCGCGATTGAAAAGATAATTGCACCGATGACGCCGATAACAAGTATGAGTGCCTGGTTGGTGATTCCTAACTGCGTCAGAACAATCCTGATGCCACCGGTAAGGAATACATGAAAAAGGAAAATCCCATAGGCATGCCCGCCGATCCTGACGAGAAGCTTGTTATCCACTCGCAGGCGAAACAAGAGTAAAGCCGCGGTGATCCCGACGGGGATACCGAAAATACTGTGCCTGTCCTGCATGGGTAGATAGCCAAACCACATCAGCTGTTGCAACAGAAATGAAATGACAAAGGTCGCAACGATGAGGTATGTGAACCGATCAGCGAGCAGGACATGTCGATAACGATATATACCAATGCCGATCAGAAAGAATGGAAGGAGGTAGGCGGCTCCTTTAAAGCTGAATACATTGGGAATCGGATCGAGCAGGTTTTCTGAAATAAACAGGAACGCGAAGGAACAAATCAAGGCAGTCAGCCAACCCTCGATCTTCCTGAAAGCGCGCTGTGTATCAAGTAATCCAATAACAACAAAAATTAAGAAAAGCGAAAACAGGTACCAGTACACGTCGTAAGAAAACAACAGAATCCCCG
>JBIQJZ010000140.1:0-9961 GCA_044507115.1 Flammeovirgaceae bacterium
CTCGCCAACCGGGCGCGCGACAACAAGCTGAAAGCGGACGACCTCTCCGGGGGCACGTTCACAGTCTCAAACGTGGGGTCGTTTGGCAATATCATGGGAACGCCAATCATCATGCAACCACAGGTCGCGATTCTTGCGCTTGGCGCGGTTGTAAAAAAGCCTTCCGTAATCGAAACTCCCTATGGAGACACGATCGGTATCCGACACAAGATGTTTCTCTCGCATTCGTACGACCATCGGGTAGTTGACGGTGCGCTTGGAGGCAGCTTCGTAAGGCGAGTAGCGGATTATCTGGAGCAGTTTGACGCAAATCGCACGATATAGGACTGCGTCATTGTCAGCGTCTTAAATCAAAGAGGGGCTCTCGAAAGGGACACGCTAATTTCTCACTGTGAGAAATCCGTTGATCCTGGGTGAATCAGTTCCTGTCTCAATGACGTAGAAATACGTCCCGGAACTGAGTATAGAGTCGCCGCCAATATTAGACCTTCCGCGAAACACCCGTTCCTGGTTGTCATAATTTTCGATCTCGAAAACTTTGTCACCCCATCGGTTGAACAACGAGAATTTGTTTCCGGGAAAACCTTCGATGTTCTCGATGAGCAGGTAGTCGTTTTTTTTATCTGCGTTGGGTGACACTGCATTGTAAACAATGATCCCTTCTCCAGGTGATGCGGTAGCCACCGCTAAGAGTGACTTCGTAAACACTTCGTCACTCGTAACTCTGCCATCGTTCGTCGAACCCGAAAACTGTAATTGCCCGAGACTTTCAAAGTCGTCGTCAAGCGATGCAGCCTCAGCAACCACGGCGGCCTCGGCGCGGTCGACAATTGTTTCTTCTTTTACAGGCAAGACGATGCGCGAATTATTGAGAGTGCCGGAAACTACATCAACCTGCCAGTACCGCGATGTTGAAATCTCCTTGAGCGACCGCGAGGCGCGCAGCGTTGTCCCATCGAGTTCGATTGCGGTCACGCCAACCTCAGGAGAATTCCCCTGCACATTGAGAAATTCCACGGGTAGATAAATCCCCCCATTGCCTACAGGAAATACCTTATGACCTGCGCCCCGGCGATACACCGGTCCCTGAATATGCGACGCGTCTGACCCGCCAACGACTTGGGCGTTCTCCGAAATAATGATCCGCGAATTGTTTTGTGAAACGAGAATCCCATCCGAGAGATTGAGTTCGTTGTCGATGGTGATGTCAGCCAGAAAAAGCTTCTCACCACCGCCGCTCAACGTCAGCCTGCTGAACGATTGATCATTGTGATTGATCACCTGCGGCAAATCGCTGTTGAATGTAATTTTTCCTTCACCGGCATCGTACTCTTCGTAATTAATCCATGACCCACCTACCTGCATATCACCGTTATTGATAATGGTGCCCCGATTGAAGATCGTATCGGTCACAAAGAGTACACCGTTCGTTCCGATACTGATGATTGACTCGTTGTGCAAGTTCTGTGCGAACAACGCGCCGCCGGCAAACCAGGATAAAATGATGAACACAACCCTCATCACATTCCGGATTTATCAGGTCTTGCAATGGACCTACTGATCGTCATCCAGGATTCCCCGGTGGACAAGAGGGTTATTGCATACGCGACGTTGCTGTTGGTCGCATCCAGGTACAATGGTTCGGATTCGGCGGATCCATCAACGCCGCCTTTCGATGCAGCAACATATACTGCCTCGTTATTCACTTTGGTCATGGACCTGACGATCAGCATTCGTCCCGCATTTTCGGAAGGATCAGGCAAGTTAATGCGAGTGGGCTTCATCGTCCCGGGCATTCCTGCAATCAGAATGTAGTCACTACTGAGAACGGTATACCCGTCAGTTACCTGCTTGAAGTTTACAAATTGTGATCCATAGACATTCAGTGCTCCCGGTCCCGGCCCTCCTTTGCCTCCTCCCCAAGGTCCGATAGAGACAGCAGAAAAGTTGTATGCATGGTGCGCCTTTGCGTCCGGATCTATTTCGATCGTTTGGCCCAGACCTTCACCTCCACCGCTTCCTCCAGCGGGATTCGCCCAGACAGCGGCACCTCCAACAGTCGTCAACACCTGACCAGACGTTGCTGACGGAGCAATTTTTGCCGTTGTCACGGCTCCGTTCGCAATTTTCACTGTAGTGACTGCGGACGTGTTGATCTTAGCCGTCGTTACGGCGTTGTTATTGATGGCCAGACCTCCTGAGAAACTACCCGAAATGTCTGATGCTGCGGGGCTTTCGGTATCCAAAACAACATTCGCAGCGAGACGATTACTTGCAATCGTTCCGGTGGTCGATGCGTTGTTGAGCACACCGATAATCGTATTTCCCGAAGCGGTATTTAGTCCGGGATTTGGGTAAGTCCCCGACAGTACTCCTCCTGCTGCCCCGGCAGGAGTAACGGTCACGCTATTACCGCCGGAGATGCTCAGTGTGCCTGCGCTATATGTAAGAGTTTGATTGTCGGTATTTGTACCGGAAAATGGCGCGAGATTGATCGGCGTAGCCGACGGATTATTGGAAATCGATAACGTACTGCCGTTCAATTGAAGGTCTTGTATTTCGCTGGGGCCCGATTGCACCGGCGACCACTGCGAAGAGAGCCAGTAATAAAATCTGTTCTCATCGCTATCATACACGAGCATGCCATTCTCTTGCGCGGACAGTGAAAGGGCCGTTCGTTGCGCCGTTGTCAGACGCGGCACAAGAAATCCCTGGTTGTTGTCCGGTGATTTCAATTCAAGGACGGCGTGTGTATTCGGAGTAATCGTCCCAATTCCAACCTGAGCGAATGCCAGACCTAAAAAGCTGGAGAAAAGGAGCGTAAATATCGACTTCATGGCAATAGGTTTGGGTATTGTGCAATTTTAGTCAGGGATCGCCAAATCTCGACCTTATTTAATAAAACTTACATCGCGAATGTAACCCTAAACGCGTTTTTTTGGGGTATTTTTGCAAGGCAAATGGACAAAAAAATGAAATTCGCAACGAAAGCTGTACACGCGGGTGTTGCTCCCGATCCCACCACCGGTGCAATCATGACACCCATTTATCAGACTTCTACATATGTGCAGGAATCACCTGCCAAACATAAAGGATACGCATACGCCAGGGGTGCAAATCCCACGCGCAACGCCCTGCAGAGCAGTCTCGCGTCACTTGAAAATGGAAAATTTGCGCTTTGCTTTTCCTCTGGAATGGGTGCAACGGACGCTGTCATCAAACTGCTGAACCCGGGTGATGAAGTAATCACCGGTAATGATCTCTACGGAGGAACGTATCGCATGTTCACGAAAGTGTTTGAGAAGTACGGTATCAAGTTTCATTTTATTGATCTGACAACGCCCGGCAACATCGAGCAGTACATCAACGAACGAACGAAACTTTTGTGGGTTGAGACACCCACCAATCCTCTGATGAATATCATTGACATCGGAGCATGTGTTTCAATCGCGAAGCAGCACAACATTACTGTGGCCGTCGACAATACCTTTGCTTCGCCCTATCTTCAGAACCCGCTTGACCTCGGCGCTGATATCGTAATGCATTCCGTCACCAAGTATCTGGGGGGACACTCCGACGTGATCATGGGGGCCTTAGTTGTGAACGACGAGAAACTGCATCAGGATCTTGCTTTCATTCTGAATTCGTGCGGTGCAGTTCCAGGCCCACAGGATTCTTTCCTGGTATTGCGAGGTATCAAGACCCTCCATCTGCGGATGGAAAGGCATTGTTCAAACGGAAAAAAGATAGCAGAATTCCTGAAGTCGCACCCCCGTGTCGGACGGGTGTATTGGCCGGGTTTCGTCGATCACCCTAACCACGAAATAGCCAGAAAGCAAATGCGCGACTTTGGCGGAATGCTCTCCTTTACGTTAAAGGATGATAGTCAGGAGAAAGCCACACAATTGATGGAGAGTGTCCGACTATTCTCACTTGCTGAATCACTCGGGGGTGTCGAATCACTGATCAATCATCCAGCATCGATGACCCACGCCAGTATCCCAAAGGAAGAGCGGATAAAAAGCGGTCTTAGTGACTCACTTATTCGCCTTAGCGTCGGGATCGAAGATGCGGATGATCTAATCGCCGATCTCGACCAGGCAATCTCGCGATAAGAAACCGAGTCCGACTATTTCTCCTCGAAATTCAGATCCCGTCCGTACGTCTCGTCGATAGCTCTGAGCGACGCAAATGCGATGACTATTGTTATGGCGCCGACAGCCAGTGCACCGTAGATGATACCCATGTCCTGCGCCCGGTCGGCTCCGTACGTTGCTGTACTCTGATCGGCTATCACGCCGCGTAGAAACTGGAAAAGAAAAGTTAGCGGCACTACCGTACCTCGGATAAAATTCGGAACGGTGGTTGCGACAGTAGACCGAAGATTCGTTCCAAACTGTTCCGCGGCAATCGTAACAAACAACGCCCAATAACCAATGGCAATCCCAAGCAGTAGACAGACACCATAGAAGAACCCGACAGTGCGTACAGGCATGAACAGGTAGAGCACAACCATCAGTAACGTCAATGAGATGAACGCTGCAACAACCTTCTTTCTTGATCCGACCTTCTGCGAGATAAATCCGCTCGAGAAGTCGCCGACAGCGAGTCCGATATAACAATACATCACTGCGTCTCCGGCAAGCACTGTGCCCGTCACGGAAAGCGCTCTGGCAAACTCCGGAGCAAACGTCACGAGGATACCCGCGACGTACCAGATGGGGAGCCCGATCAGGATACAGCCCAGGTAACGAGTGAAGGCGCTTCGCGAAGTGAAGAGCTGCAGGAAATTGCCGCGCGCAACAGTCATCTTCTTGAGCTTCAGAAACATTCCTGATTCAAAGACGCTCACGCGCGCGACCAGTAGCAGAAGACCGAGTCCTCCGCCTATAAAATAGGCTATCTGCCAGTCGAAGATACGTGCGACAAAATTTGCAAGAATAGCCCCGGTAATACCAACCGAAGCAATGATTGTTGTGGCGTATCCGCGTATCCGAGCCGGAAGAATCTCTGAGACGAGTGTGATCCCTGCACCCAATTCACCTGCAAGGCCAATCCCTGCGATGAACCGAAGAGCAGCATACTGATTTACGGTGGTTACGAAACCATTGGCGATGTTCGCAAGTGAATAAAGAAGAATGGAACCAAAAAGAACGGACAGTCGTCCACGCTTGTCTCCCATCACACCCCAAATGATTCCACCGATCAACAGGCCACCCATTTGCCATCGCAGCAAGAATTCTCCCTGTGCCAACAGGTCGCGTTCCTGTACACCGAGAGAAATCAGGCTTGGCATCCGAACAATGCTGAACAAAAGCAGGTCGTAAATATCAACGAAGTAGCCCAGGGCGGCGACAACGACCGGCACGCTGAACAGTAATCTCAGATCTTTTCTGTCCATGAAGAAAGACGACTCGTATCGCTATCGTCCCAGGAAATAATAAAGTATTGGCCCAAGCACGGGGAGAAATAGAACAATGATTATCCAGAGGATCTTCTTCCCGGTATCTTTGTTGCTCTTGACGATATCGACAATGGCGATGATGTCAATGATCAGGATGGCGATGGAAATCAGTTGCGTCATGGTGATTGAAAGTTGGGGTTTCTATTCTTACAAAAGTAATACACGAATATAAACTTTCGCCCGATTCTTCCTCACCAGGGTGCCCGAAAATCCCTATCTTGACAGAAACTTGATGTTATGACTGGAATGCTTCAACCGGATTCCCTGAAAGGGAAAACGATCATCGTCACGGGCGGCGGCACCGGGCTTGGCCGGTCAATGGGAAAGTACTTTCTGGAGCTTGGCGCCAACCTGGTTATCACAAGCCGGAAACAGAACGTCATAGACGAGACCGCCGCCCAACTGTCGCGTGAGACCGGGGGAAACGTACTGGCTGTGCCATGCGACGTCCGGCAATACGAAGAGATTACGAATGTTATTGAAAAAGCAGAGGCGGCATTCGGTGCCATCACCGGAGTAGTTAATAACGCAGCGGGAAATTTTATCAGCCCCACCGAGCGTCTTTCTCACCGCGCCTTCGATATTGTAGTCGACATCGTGTTGAAGGGAACATACTACACGACCCTCGCCGTCGGAAAAAACTGGATCGCCCGAAAACAGCCCGGCGTGTTTCTCAACATTGTAACAACCTACGCATGGACGGGCTCCGGCTACGTCGTGCCCTCGGCATGCGGAAAGGCAGGTGTCCTGGCGCTCACCCGTTCCCTGGCGGTCGAATGGGCAAAATACAACATCCGAAGCAACGCCATCGCGCCCGGCCCCTTTCCCACTGAGGGAGCGTGGAGCCGGTTGCTACCAGGAGAACTTGTGAAGAAGTTTGACCCCGCCCAACGAATACCACTGAAACGCGTAGGTGAACATCAGGAACTGGCAAACCTCGCCGCCTACCTGATCTCCGATTTCTCCTCATACGTCAACGGGGAAGTGGTTACGATCGATGGTGGCGAGTGGCTACGCAACGGAGGAGAGTTCAGCCACCTCGAAACTATTCCTCAGGAGATGCGGGACATGCTCGAGAAGATGCGCGGCAAATAGGACCACCCGCCGGACACCAATCCGGGCATCTCGACTATATTTGTCCATCGAGGGAGTTAGTATGCTAGATGAATGGTTAGAGGAAAAATTGCACACGCGCAGGGACAAAGGTCTGCACCGGGCGCTGCCTCAGGCGAGCGGGCTGACTGATTTCACCTCCAACGATTACTTCGGACTAGCCCGCAACGAAGCGTTGCACATCCTGATAAAAGAAGTGGTATCCGGGCTGCCGGTGCAAAATGGCGCTACAGGTTCACGACTACTTTCAGGGAATTCCGCGTTCGCCGACAAAGTTGAATACGAACTTGCCGCCATCTTCAATAGCGCAGCTGCACTTCTATTCAACTCCGGCTATTCAGCAAACCTCGCAGTACTCTCCTCCATACCCGGAAAAAATGATACAATCATCTACGATGAACTGGCACATGCCAGCATCAAGGATGGCGCAAGACTTAGCCTTGCAAAAAAATTTGCGATTCGTCACAATGACCTCGCTGACCTGGAGCGTAAAGTATCCCGAAGTCAGGGAAGAGTATACGTGGCGGTCGAATCCATCTACTCCATGGATGGAGACGAATGCCCGCTGGAGGAGCTCACGTCGCTCTCCGCGAAGCTCGGTTTCACGATCATGCTTGACGAAGCGCACAGCACGGGCGTAAGGGGACCCCGGGGCTCCGGCATTGCCGTGGAAAAAGGGTTGCACGACCGCGTCGGCATCCGCATCTATACATTCGGGAAAGCAATGGGAGTATGTGGGGCTTGTGTCTGCGGATCCGGTACAGTAATCGACTACCTGGTTAACCATGCGCGGCCCTTCATTTACACGACAGCCCCGTCTCAGCATCAGCTGGCTTCCATCAAATGCTCGTTCGACTTCCTCGCGGAGAACATGCATCTTCAGGACTCGTTGAGACATAAGACAGAATCATTTATCCAGCACAGCGAAAACCTGGAGCAGCGCGGTGAAAGTCGTTCCGCCATTCAGTCGTTCATTGTACCAGGGAACATCGCTGTTCGCGAAGCAGCGAGTAGAATCCAGCAAAAGGGGTTTGATGTAAGACCGATCGTTTCGCCAACCGTGCCACAAGGAAAGGAACGCCTCCGGATATGCATCCATACCTTCAATACAAATGAAGAAATCACTGGGCTGGCACACGCGCTGAATACAATAGGAACATGAATTACTTTGTCACAGCGATCGGCACCGATTCGGGAAAAACGCTGGTCTCCGCTATTCTGTGCGAGGCGTTAACAGCCGACTACTGGAAACCGGTACAGGCGGGTCTACCGAGAGATACCGAGAAAGTCGCCAGCCTCGTAAGCAACCGACTTTCAATCTTCTTCCCGGAGCAGTTTCTACTACGGACACCCGCATCTCCACACGCCGCCGCCAGGATTGATGGAATCGACATCAGCCTTGATTCATTCCACCTGCCACCGAGCCGAAACGGTCTCATCGTCGAGGGTGCTGGTGGTTGCCTCGTTCCGCTTAATCAGCGAGAAACCATGCTCGATCTGATCGACCGACTGGACATAGAAACAATTGTCGTCTCCAACCATTATCTCGGAAGTATCAACCACACGCTGCTGACGATCGAGGCATTGCGCGCTCGTGGTGTGAAAATCAAAGGCCTTATTTTCAATGGTGATGCGAACGAAGATACTGAGCAAATAATCCTATCCCGGACACAGCTGCGATGCCTCTTGCACATTAACAAAGAAACGGCTATCACGCGAGACGTTGTGCAGAAATATGCAAACAAACTAAACGAACAATGGAATGAATGAATTGATATCGCTCGACCGGAAGAACATATGGCATCCGTTCACCCCTCTTGAAACAAGCGCCCCTGTCCCCCTGGTTACGGAGGCATCGGGAGTGTACCTTCACACATCCGATGGCAGAAGGATTCTCGACGCGATATCTTCATGGTGGGTAAATCTGCACGGCCACGCCAATGCTGCGATCTCGCAGGCGATAGCCAACCAGGCTTCAAAGCTCGAACATGTGATCTTCGCGGGGTTCACTCATGAACCAGCTATTCGACTTTCCCAAAACCTTCTCAGCATCCTGCCGCCGACATACAACCGAATATTTTTCTCCGACAACGGCAGCACTGCAGTTGAGGTTGCCCTAAAGATGGCAATCCAGTATTGGCACAACTCCGGTGCGCCCCGACAAAAAGTTATTGCCCTCAAAGGAGCCTATCACGGCGACACCTTCGGCTCAATGTCTGTCGCCGAGCGCGGATTATTTACCAAGCCATTCGCGCCATTCCTCTTCGACACGTCATTTATCGAGTTTCCGGCGAAGGGCCACGAAGGGAAAGCGCTCGACCAGTTCCGCGAAGCGGTAAAAGACGGCGATGTTGCCGCGTTCATCTTCGAACCACTCGTCCAGGCAGCTGCCGGCATGCGCATGTATCCTGCATCCGCTCTTGACGAATTGCTAGGTTATGCGAAGAGCGAGGGGATCGTGTGTATCGCCGATGAGGTATTCACCGGTTTCGGACGAACAGGTACAACTCTGGCAGTCGATCAAATCAAAGAGAAGCCTGATATCATCGCCCTCTCAAAGGGGATCACCGGAGGCTTTATGCCATTCGGTGTCACTGCGTGCTCGTCACGGATCTCCAAAGCTTTTGAGTCACCCTCCTTCGATCGAACATTCTTCCACGGCCATTCCTACACCGCCAATCCGCTCGCCTGTGCCGCCGCAAACGCCAGCTTCGAGTTGCTCATGGGAGAAAATTGCCAGCGCGATATCGCGGTGATCTCACAGCTTCACCGTGAGTTTGCGCGCACAATAACCGACCACCCCCGCGTCGCCGACGCAAGGACATTGGGGACGATACTGGCAATCGAAATTAAAACAGACCAGGAGAGTCAATACGAAAACTCTCTGCGCACCACCATTTATAGTTACTTCCTCGAGAAAGACATCTTACTCCGTCCATTGGGCAACGTGTTGTATTTAGTACCCCCGTATGTGATTACACCTGGCGAGCTCAGGGAGATATACAAAACGATACGGGAATTCTTACAATGGCTGGATCGTTAGCGTCGCCCCGTGAGTGAAGAACACATACGACCGGTCTCCCGCCATTCTCAGTTCAAGCGCAGTGCTTTCCAGAGGAGGATTGGTCAGTAGCGTACCGTTGCCGTCAAAGACAAATGACAGTTCCTGTGTGCGGTCCGTGATTGAAATGAACTGCTTGCCACCCCCATAACTGTAGAATTTGATTCCACCTTCATCCGCGACGTAGTCGTGTGTGATAATCTTTTTCCCCGAAGCATCGGAGATCGTCATTTGCTTTCTGTCATGCTGAACAATCAGGTAGGACTTATTTGCGTATTCTGGAATCAGGGCGAACTGAGAGCCGACATATGCCCTCATCAGCG
>JBIQJZ010000141.1:0-7483 GCA_044507115.1 Flammeovirgaceae bacterium
GAACGACTTCGGGTGAGATAACGACATTTTGCCCGATGTTGCAGTTCATTCCAATACGGCAATTCGGCATGATGTGCGAGAAGTGCCAGATCTTCGTACCGCTTCCGATCTCAGAACCTTCGTCGATAACCGCAGTCGGATGTGCGAAGTATGTTTTCTTTTCTTCTGCCATGTCTAGAATCGATTAACAACGTCACAGATATAAGCTAGCTGGTTGTGTTCCAACTCCGTATGGATTGGAAGCGAAATTACGGTTTTCGAAAGCTTTTCCGTAACCGGAAATGAGCCTTCGCCAAAACCGGTCCTTCTGTATGCAGGCTGCAGGTGCAGCGGCACCGGGTAATAAATCATAGAAGGAATGTCATTCGCGGTAAGGTACTTTTGAAATTCGTCGCGGTCTCTTCCCGCAATCCTGATCGTGTATTGGTGGAAGACATGGCTTGATCGCTCGCTGCGAACCGGTGTAACAACATGATCGGCTGTCAGGTGCTGATCGTAGTAGTCGGCGGCAGCTCTGCGACGAGTTTCGTAGTCTTTGAGATACTTTAGTTTGACGTTGAGGATAGCGGCTTGAAGGGTATCGAGTCTGCTGTTGACACCAATAATATCATGATGATACTTGACGCGCTGACCGTGATTCGCCATCATTCTGAGCGTCTCGGCGACG
This sequence comes from Flammeovirgaceae bacterium, assembly GCA_044507115.1. GTDB lineage: Bacteria > Bacteroidota > Bacteroidia > Cytophagales > Cyclobacteriaceae > Chryseosolibacter. The sequence goes on from JBIQJZ010000141.1 coordinate 668, forward strand.
CCGGCATCGCGTGTAAACAAAGCGCCCCCGTCTCCGTAGCATCCGAGGTTTTTGGATGGGAAGAAGGAAGTTGTGCCGATCGAACCCATTGTGCCAGCAGTTGCTCGGGTTCCGTCAGAGAAACGGTACTCAGCTCCAAGCGCCTGGGCGGCATCTTCAATTACGTGCAAGTTGTGCTTGCGGGCGACAGCAAGGATCGGTTCCATATCTGCGCACTGACCATAGAGGTGAACCGGGACGATTGCTTTCGTCCTTTCCGTTATCAGCGACTCGATCTGTTGAACATCGATGTTGAAATTGTTCTCGTCGACGTCCGCGAATACAGGGGTCAGACCGAGAAGCGCGATTACTTCGGCTGTTGCTACGTATGTGTGAACGGGAACGATCACTTCGTCTCCGGCGCGCAGGCCGAGCGCCATCATGGCGAGTTGCAACGCGTCCGTTCCGTTCGCGCAGGGTATGACGTGCTCCACGCCTACATACTCTCCGAGCGCTTCGGCAAATTGTTTCACTTGCGGACCCTGGATAAATGCTGTTGAGGAAATAACTTCCTGCATTGCCTGGTCGATCTCCTGTTTGATCCGGAGATACTGCTTCTGCAGATCGACCATTCTTATTTTCTCCATGATGGTTCTTTATTTCTTTAGTCCTGGGCGTTGGTCCACGTCGTCACCTCGTTGACCATGGCGTCGAGTCTACCTGTTTTGCCGGGTGTCAACCTTTTTCTCCCATTCCCATGCGTGGGCCAAAGCCTCGGCGATTGTGTATTGCGTCTTCCACCCCAGTTTTGCATTTAGTCGTGCCGGGTCGGCGAAGACTTTCACGACATCGCCAGGCCGGCGCGCACCGATGACAAAATTGAGTTTTACCCCTGTGACTTCCTGGAATTGGTTGACCAGTTCTAGTACCGAGACCCCTTTGCCGGTGCCAAGGTTGAACGGCTCGTAAAGTATTTCTTCTTTTTGCTGCGCGAGGTATTCCATTGCTTTGACGTGCGCGTCCGCCAAGTCCACAACGTGGATGAAGTCGCGGATGTTTGTGCCGTCAGGAGTGTCGTAGTCGTTGCCGAAAATGGTCAGTTTGTCGCGCTTGCCGGCTGCGGTCTGGGTGATGTAAGGCACGAGATTGTTTGGAATTCCGATGGGGAGCTCGCCGATCAAGGCGCTCGGATGAGCCCCGATAGGGTTAAAGTATCGCAGCGAGATGACCCGCAATCCTGTTGCGCAGGCATCCTCCAGGATGCGCTCGCTCATTTGCTTCGTTGCCCCATACGGTGATTCAGCGCGTTTGAATGGCGCGTTTTCGCTTACGGGTATTTCGTCGGGCTGGCCGTAGACGGTACATGAGGAGGAGAAAATGATGTCGCGCACGCCGTGAGCTTTCATGACCTTCAACAAGCTAACGAGAGAGCCCAGGTTGTTTTGGTAGTACATCAACGGCTCCTGAACGGATTCCCCCACGGATTTGTAGGCCGCGAAGTGAAGGACACAGGAAATTGGTCCCTGGGCCGCGAAGATCCGATCGAGAAATGTCTCATCGGTGCAGTCGCCTTCGTGAAAATTCGGCTTCGTGCCGGTAATCTGCTCAATCCCTCTGAGCAGCGTTCGGTCGCTGCGCGAAAGGTTATCGACGATCACTGGCTCGTAGCCGGCATTGAATAATTCCACGACAGCGTGGGCGCCGATATATCCGGCGCCGCCGGTTACAAGAATCTTTTTCTTCATAAGCGTGCAGTGACAAGGGAGGGATCGAGGAATCCCTTAACGTCATAGGTTATCGATTTTTCGTGGCGCAGTGATTTCCAGTCGAGATTGCGAAACTCTTGATGCCCGACAGCTAGTACAATGGCATCATAGTGCTTTCCGGGTGATCCAATGACGGATAGCCCGTACTCGTGTTTCACTTCGGCTGGATCTGCGTGCGGGTCGTATACTTCCACTTGCGTGCCGTACGACTTAAGTTCATTGATCACGTCGACGACCCGGCTGTTGCGGATGTCCGGACAATCTTCCTTAAACGTAACACCCAACACCAGCACCCGCGCTTTATTGATTGCGATATCCTGCTTCGCCATCAGTTTAATAACGCTGTTGGCGATGTATATCCCCATGTTGTCGTTGATCTTTCGCCCGGCGAGAATCACCTGCGAGTGATACCCGAGACTTTCCGCCTTATGCGTCAGGTAATACGGATCGACGCCAATACAATGTCCTCCAACAAGACCGGGCTTGAAGGGAAGAAAGTTCCATTTCGTTCCCGCAGCTGCCAGAACTTCGTTGGTGTCAATTCCAATGCGGTCGAAAATCAACGCCAATTCATTCACGAAGGCGATGTTGATATCGCGCTGCGAGTTCTCAATCACTTTAGCAGCTTCCGCCACTTTGATTGACGATGCTTTGTGCGTGCCCGCTTTAATCACACGTTGATACAACTGGTCAACTTTGTCGGCTACCTCAGGCGTACTTCCGCTCGTCACTTTCTTGATCGTTGTCACGCGGTGAAGTTTATCTCCAGGGTTGATGCGCTCGGGTGAGTAACCACAGAAGAAATCTTTGTTGAACGTCAGGCCGCTCTGCTCCTCGAGAATCGGAACACAGACTTCTTCCGTGCACCCCGGATATACAGTTGACTCATAGATGACGACATCTCCGTTCTTCAGAACGCTGCCGACTGTGCGACTCGCGCCGATCAGCGGGCGAAGGTCAGGTTTCTTCGATTCGTCGACTGGCGTGGGTACCGTCACAATAAAGTAGTTTACACTGCGAAGATCCTCGGCGTTGGAAGAGAATGACAGTTTTGTCGACACCTTTAGTTCTTCGGGTTCGACTTCGCGTGTTCTGTCAACGCCGCGTTTCAATTCCGCGATCCTTTCATTGTTGATATCGAATCCGATAACGTCGACTACTTTGCCGAATTCGACGGCCAGTGGAAGCCCGACGTAACCTAGTCCAATGATGCCTATCTTATCCATTTGATGTTAGTTCGTTTTGTAATATTCGCGATACCAGTCGACGAAGTTGCCGATTCCAACCTCGATCGGGGTCGAGGGCTTAAACCCAACCTCCCGCATGAGGTCATCGACATCTGCATATGTCTCGGGAACATCACCATCCTGAATCGGCATGAAGTTCCGAATGGCTTTCTTTCCTACCTTTTCCTCGATGATTTCGATAAATCGCATGAGTTCAACGGGCTTGTTGTTGCCAATGTTGTATATGCGGTACGGCGCAAAGCTCGTGGAAGGGTCGGGCGCCATTCCGTTCCACGTGGGATCCGGTGATGGTTTCTTATCCAACAGGCGAACGATGGATTCTACGATGTCGTCCACGTAGGTAAAATCCCTCATCATCTTACCGTTGTTATAGATATCAATGGGTTTGCCCTCTACTATCGCCTTGGTGAAAAGAAAAAGTGCCATATCCGGTCGGCCCCACGGACCGTATACAGTAAAGAACCGAAGTCCCGTCGTGGGCAGGTTGTACAGCGCCGAATATGTATGGGCCATCAATTCGTTCGCCTTCTTGGATGCAGCGTATAGCGATATCGGGTGGTCGACGTTGTGGTGTACCGAGAAAGGCATTTTCTTGTTCGCGCCATATACAGAACTTGAGGAAGCGTAGATCAGATGGCCGGCTTTGTTATGGCGGCAAGCTTCCAGGACATTCAGAAATCCGTGAAGGTTGCTTTCAAGATACGCGTGCGGATTGACCAGCGAATATCGAACACCGGCTTGCGCAGCAAGGTTCACGACGGTGTAGAACTCGTTTTCTGAGAACAGCTGGTTAATTCCTTCTGCGTCCCCGAGTTCGAGTTGTCGAAAAGTGAAATTTGGCAAACGCCGGAGGATATCAAGTCGGGACTGTTTTAACGACACGTCGTAGTAGTCGTTCATGTTGTCGATCCCCACGACTTCATACCCTTGCTCACTAGCCTTTCTGGCGAGGTGAAACCCGATGAAGCCCGCGCTTCCGGTGATCAGAATCTTCCTGTTTGAGGACATTAGTGGCGTGTAGATGTTAAGAAGAGCGCAAAAATATGAAGTTTAGACTTATTGTGTATAAATTGGGGCTCCTTTATCAGATAAAGAATGGAAGAGCCAAAACAGAAGCCCGACCGTGCTGATGAGATAGATCTTGCGCAACTTTTTCGGTCGGTAGGACGGGGTTTTTCAAAACTTGGTACATCCATCATCGCTGGCGTTGCCGGAGCGCGAAATCAGCTCTATCAATACAGGGCGTTCTTCGCCACCGTGATCGTTATAGGCCTCGTTCTTGGTACGCTGTACTCGAAGTTCCTGCAGAAGGATTTTTACAGATCGTCGATGGTCCTCAGTTGTGACTACCTCAATACCGAATCCCTTCGCAGCCAGATTCACAAATTTAATCTCCTCGCTGCCGAACGAGATCGGGAAGGATTGCAGGAGGTATTTGGCATCGACGCCGCCACCGCGAAGAATGTTCAGCAGTTTGATTTCAGACCACTGGTCTCCGAAGATGACCTGGTCAGCACCGCCTTGCTACGACAACAACTCAACGGTATTCTTCAGGAGAGAAAGATGGATCTCCTCGAGAAAGAAGAACTCGTTGACAAAGTGGTAAACCGACTCGAGATCAATAAGAGTGTATTTGAGATTGGTGTGCTGGTCTACGACCCAGACGTAATCGAACCGCTTGAAAAGGCGATTGTCAACTATTTCAAGAACGACCCCTACATCAAGGCGAGGATTGAAATAAACCGCGTGGCGCTTGCGCGCCGCGAGGCGAAACTGGAAGCCGAGCTAAGGAATCTCGACAGTCTGAAAAAAGTTATGGTCAAGAACTATCGCTCTTTGCCGGTACAGGACCGCGGGACGACCAACGTTGTGATCGGGGCGGAAGGAGTGATGACAGACCCACTAAGTGTGGTTCGCGCCGACCTGCGCTTGTACGACGAGCTCGAGCAGATAAGGGAGAAACTAGCCCTGTCTTCCGATTTCGAGATCGTCCAGGGCTTTACAGCATTCAAAAAGCCTGAAAGCGCCAGCTTGGCCGATGTTCTGGCGGCCTCGCTGCTGATATCGATTATCGTTGCGTACCTGCTTCTGGCCGCCTACCGCTTTGACCGAATTTTGGCTGAGTACCCGAAAAACAGGCAACGTGCTGGCCGGACTTAAGACCCTTCTTCTCAAGGAGTTCAGGCTTGAACTTCGGCGTCAGTCCGTCATTTCAGGTATCGCACTCTACCTGCTGAGCCTGATCTTTATCTGCTACCTGACCTTCAGCCTGCGTCGGGATACGATCAACGAAGCCACCTGGTCAGCCCTTTTCTGGCTAACAATGCTGTTCTCCGTAGTGAATTCCGTTGCGAAGAGTTTTATCGGCGAAAAGAAAGGAACTTCAATATATTATTATTCAATTGCCAGTCCTCAGTTGATAATTGTTTCCAAAATCATCTACAACACGATATTATGTTTTGTTCTTTCGGTTCTTGGATATCTTCTGTTCCAGCTATTCATTGACAATCCAGTTGAGGACCATGCATTTTTTCTCCTGCTCTTGCTTTTGACTTCTTTTGGTTTCTCAGGGGCTCTTACCCTCATTTCCGGCATCGCTTCACGGGCCAGCAACAGCAACATCCTCATGGCGGTACTTAGCTTTCCGATTGTGATCAGCGTGCTGCTCATGGCCATCCGTGTCACCAAGAATGTACTCGACGGAATAGACCGGTCTGCCAGTTATGACGAGTTGCTCAATCTACTTGCGATCAACGGCATTTTAGCAGGTCTCGCCTGGCTGCTCTTCCCCTATATTTGGCGCAGCTAGCCGACGGATTTATTCAACCGCCGGGATTCGTTATTCGTCGTTTCGTGGCTACCTTGCAGTGTTTTTGCTGCGGGCCTTTCCGAGAAAACCAACTCCGAGATGAAGAACTGGATGAAATACCTGGCGGTGGTGCTCCTGCTGTACGTTCACACTGCAGGGCTGCTATTCGATGTGCCGAGGCTGAATATCCTGAACGAGACCGTCCGGGCCCTCTATTTCCACGTGCCGATGTGGTTCGGGATGATCTTTCTCTTCGTTATGTCTTCCTACTACGCCATCCGGTACCTGAAGAATCCGTCCATTGAAATCGACCGCAAGTCAGTCAGTTTCGCCCACGCGGGGACTGCCTTTGGAATTCTCGGCATCCTTACAGGAATGATTTGGGCAAATTACACCTGGGGCTCACCGTGGCATGGCGATCCCAAACAGAACGGGTCGGCAATCGCGTTACTCGTATATCTGGCGTACTTTGTCCTGCGCGGTTCGATTGACAACGACGAGCAAAAGGCACGTCTCAGTGCCGTTTATAATATTTTTGCATTCGCCGCCATGATCCCCCTTATCTTTATTATTCCTCGGCTTCAGGATTCACTTCACCCGGGTAGCGGCGGTAACCCGGGCTTCAACGTTTATGACCTGGATAGCCGAATGAGACTTGTCTTTTATCCTGCGGTAGCAGGCTGGATACTCGTGGGACTCTGGATCGCAACGCTGCGGATACGCTACAAGAATCTCGAAGAACGAATACTGGAAACAGAATGAAAATATCAGCAAAGTACACTCTTGCCGTGATCATGTCCGCGCTCTTTACCGACGCGTTGGCTCAGGACGCGGAAATGGCGGATGCGTTCCGCGCAGACGGAAAGATCTATGTAGTGGTTGCGATCATCTTGATCGTCCTCGCCGGACTGATCACGTATTTGTTTATGCTCGACCGCAAACTTCAGAAACTGGAAAAGACTGTGCGTGAGCAGAGCCAAACTAAAGCCGACCGGAAATCGTTCTGAAAATACCT
>JBIQJZ010000141.1:7493-9914 GCA_044507115.1 Flammeovirgaceae bacterium
CTGCAATGAAAAAATCGCATATCCTCATCATCATCGTTATTGCCGCCGCCATTGGGATTCTGGTGTCGACTGCTGGCGATGCCAGTACGTATGTCGGTTTTGGTGAAGCGTATGAAATGGCAACCGCCGGCAACAGGAAAGATATCCACGTGGTGGGCGAGTTGACAAAAGACCCGGCTGGTAACGTTGTAGGTATTGAGCAGGGTCTCGACAAGGTTTCGTTCTCATTTATACTTGTAGACGAGCATGGAAGGAAGCAGCGGGTGGAGTACAATGAACCCATGCCTCAGGATTTTATTAAATCAGAAAAAGTCGTTGTGATCGGTCGCTACGAGGGCGACGTGTTCAAAGCCAGCAAGATCCTGCTGAAGTGTCCTTCCAAATACCAGGAACAGAATGTAAGCGTTTGAGCATTCTGCCGTGGTGTTCGTTATTCTTCATTTGTTATTAGCATTCGGGCATGATTCACTACTTCGTCGGTGACCTCGGTCACTTTTTTGTCATTACCTCTTTCGTGGCAGCGCTTGCCGCGGCATTCTCATATTTCAAAGCTGCTAACGCTTCTGCTGTAGACAAACAGAACTTCTGGAAGCAGAATGGGGCAACAGGATTTTATATCCATGCGATTTCGGTAATCGGAATATGTGTTACTCTTTTTGTCATCATCGCCAACCACTATTTCGAGTATCACTACGCCTATAGCTATTCAGACAGCAAGTTGCCTGATCACTATCTGATCTCGACGTTTTGGAACGGGCAGGAAGGAAGCTTTCTTCTCTGGATGTTCTGGCACGCTTTGTTGGGGCTTGTGATCATTCACACCAACAAGTTCTGGGAGGCGCCGGTGATGGCGGTGTTTGCGATTGTCCAGGCATTCCTGGCTTCGATGATACTCGGAGTGGTGTTGCCGGGCATTGACTTCCGCATTGGAAGCTCGCCCTTTGTTCTGCTACGTGAGGTAATGCACGACGCGCCGATCTTCCTTACGCAACCAGACTTTATCCCGGCAGATGGCAATGGGCTGAATCCATTGCTTCAGAATTATTGGATGGTTATACATCCCCCAACGCTTTTCCTTGGGTTTGCGGCAACACTGGTTCCTTTTTCCTATTGCATTGCCGGGCTCTGGGTTGGCAAGTTTCGCGATTGGATTCGCCCGGCTCTTCCATGGGCGCTCTTTGCAGCCGCGGTGCTAGGTCTAGGCATTTTGATGGGCGGGTATTGGGCATATGAGACGTTGAACTTCGGCGGATACTGGAACTGGGATCCGGTGGAAAACGCAGTCTATGTTCCATGGCTTATTCTGGTGGCCGCCATTCATACAATGATCACATACAAGAATAGTGGAACGGCGCTGAAGATCTCCATGATCCTTGTCGTAACCGCTTTCGTCCTGATCCTGTATTCAACATTCCTGACGCGGAGTGGTATCCTCGGTGATTCGTCCGTGCACTCGTTCACGGATCTGGGATTGTCGGGGCAACTATTGATATATTTGCTGTTCTTCCTTTTTATATCGATAATTCTCCTGGCTGTTCGATGGAAAGCTATTCCCTCGACAGACAAAGAGGTTTCGACTTACTCCCGCGAGTTCTGGATTTTCGTCGGTGTTCTGGTTTTGTGCCTCATGGGATTTCAGGTATTGGTACCCACTTCGATCCCGGTGTGGAACAGCATCGTCAATAACGTTTTTGGGGGATCGTCGAACATGGCGCCACCGGCTGATCAGGTCGGATACTATACGAAGTTTCAATTGTGGTTTGCTGTGGCTGTCGCGATCCTCTCCGGTATCGGGCAGTATTTCTGGTGGAAGAACATAGACATCAAACAACTTGGCAAGGAGTTGCTCGGCCCGCTTCTCGCGACGCTTGTAGCGTTCGTGGTGGCGCTTCAAATTATCATCTTCGCATTCAGTTCCGATGCAATTAAGAATGTGAGTTATCTGGTGGTGCTGTTCTGTGGCATTTTTACAGTAGCTGCAAACGGAAAGATTCTTTTTCGCCTGCTGAAAAGCAGTCCGACGTTGTCCGGGGGTGCTATTGCTCATATCGGCGTAGGCCTGATGCTGGTTGGAATAATGTTCTCTTCCGGCTATTCAAAGGTGGTATCGCTGAACAATACTGGATTGTTGTACAGCCGTGAAGCAAGCGATGAATTCAACCGCGACAATCTTCTCCTGTTCATTAATGAGCCGCGAACGATGGCGGGCTATCGGATCGAGTTCAAAGGCGACCGACTTCAGCCACGCGATAAACCTGGTTATGTCAATCCGAATGACGTCGAGTTTACCAACGATATATTTCATGTCGTCGCCCGACGTGATATTTTGTTTCGCGGCAAGAAACTTTACAACGCGGGTGATACATTCGAGATCTTTCCGGAAAACAGATACTACGAAATACTGCTGACCGGACAAAAAGG
>JBIQJZ010000142.1:0-9746 GCA_044507115.1 Flammeovirgaceae bacterium
ATAGCACGATCAGAATGAGCGGGAAGATTGTCATGGTTTGCAGTGTTGCTTGCCCTGCGGCGAGTTCGAGGGCATCGCCCTGAATACCTTCGGCGGCTCCTTCTGCACGTGAGCTGTCAATCCAGCCGCCGATGATCGGTTGCCAGATCGAAGTTGAGAACATACCGAAGGCACCTACGATGGACAGACCGATCGCTCCTGTTTTTGGCATTTTTCCCGCAGTGAAGCCCAGCATGTTCGGCCAGAAATAGCAGACACCTACCGCAAAGACGATCGCAGCAACGTACGCCATACCACCGGTTTGGGTCCCGAGGAGATAGATACCAAGCGTCGTGAAGATAGCGGATCCCAGAAGTACACCCGTTTGGTCGAACTTATGTACGAAGTCACCACCCCAGTATCTGCCGACTGCCATCAGTCCGGTAACGATCGCCAGGATGATCATCGGTTCTGCACCGCTGGCAGACAGGATAAGTGATGTCCACTGCTGCGGTCCAAATTCGGAGATCGCGGTGAGCGTCATACAGATACAGATGAAGTAGAACAGAGGCGTGGTCAGCATAGCCTTAACGTTGATTGCAAGGGAACCTTGCTCACCAGTAGGCTCGGGAAACTTCTGTCCCCAGAACAGGTAGGCATAGATCAATGTCGGAACGATGATGATTCCGAACTGAGCTTCCCATCCCCATCCGAGTCCGGTCATTCCAAACGAGAGGAGGCTGCCCAGGAAAATTCCACCCGGGAACCACATGTGGAAGCGGTTCATCAGCGTATTCATCATTCTGCCAGAATAAGCCGTGGCAATCATCGGGTTACAGGCAGCTTCCGTACAGCCATTACCGATACCGATGAACAACATGCCGACGAGGAGCCCGGCATACGCACCGCTGAAAATGGTGAGCAGTAACCCGATCCCATGGGCGAAGAACGCCACTTGCATAATGCGTTTTGCGCCGATGGCATTGTAAAATATCCCTCCAAGAACCATCGAAATCGGGAACCCGAGGAACCACATCTGGTTAATAAAACCGAGTTGAGTCGCCGAGAGCTGAAAGGCACTTCCCAGTTCATTGAGAACTCCTGTCCTTATGGCGAATGAAAAAGCAGTCGTAATCAGCGCGAAGCAACTGCCGTAAAAGAGTCTCTTGTTGTTGTTCGGTTCGGTCATAAGTTTGGTATTGGTTTGGTTTAGTATAGGAAAGATAGGAAATTTCAGATTCAAGATTCACCCGGAATCAACTTTTAACTATCGAACGCCGGGGGATGCGGAAGAGGTTGGTTCGAAATCTCAAACGCGAAACTATTCTAACTATACCACTTGCCCTATGAGCGGTCAATATCCCGTACGAAAAACGGGAATCATCAGGGGATAAATGTCTCCCGTTCTACTAAATAAAAATCCCCGAAGTCCTGGACCCCGGGGATTTTTACTGTCTATAGATTGCTTTATAAAATCAAAGATAGCGGTAGCGCGCCAGCCCGAAATTCCGGATCGACGATCGCAACTATTGCAGGACGAATCGCAAATAGTGCAGATATGTTTTTTTGAGCCCTGCATTTGACCGAACCCGTAAACCGGCGTCGTCCTGCGTATGGGTACATCGTTGTAACGACTGCTCTGATTTTCCTGTCACTGTTATTGATGCCAGGTGAATTCGGGGAGGTGTATTATTTTACCGCCCTGCATCGCTGACTCATGTGCGAGAATCCCCACACAGGTGATGTTGGCCGATTGTACTGCATCGGGATAGGATGCCTTTCCCGTGACGAGTGCAGTCAGGAACTGGTGTACCAGGTGGGGGTGGGAGCCACCGTGGCCGGCACCCTGTGTGAATGAGAGGTGCTGATGCTCGTCGGCATCATACACTCCTTTGGTCGTGAACCGGCGAATAGGCTCCGGCAGGAGATGAGCGAAGTCAGGGCATTCAACCTTCTCGGGAATCTCAGGTTCAGGGCGTTTTGCCGTGTGCATTACGAGGGGTTCTCCCTCGATGAGCGGCCATTCCACAGCCTTCTTCGAACCGTACACTTCGAAGCTTTCGCGATACTGCCGCGCAACGTCGAACAGTGATCGGTAGATGTGCGCACTCAGATCCGAATTCCGAAATTTGATGTGCGCTGTTTCAACCGCGAACGGCGAATTGTAGTGGGCGTGAAGCTCTTCGCGAATAGTCCCCGAGCCGAAACAGGAAACGTATTCCGCTTCTCCACGGACGATACCCAACGCGGGGCCGACGCAGTGTGTGGCATAGTACATCGGAGGAAGTCCGGGCCAGTAGTTGGGCCAGCCATCCATATCCTGCTGATGACTTGCTTTGATGAACTGGAGCTTGCCGAGTTCCCCCTTGTCGTAGAGGTCTTTCATGAAAAGGAATTCGCGCGCGTATACGACTGTTTCCATCATCATATACGTCAGACCGGTTTCCTTGGTGAGTTTAACAATCTCTTCGCACTCTTTTACGGTCGTCGCCATTGGTACGGTACAGGCCACGTGCTTGCCGGCCTTCAACGCGGCAATTGATTGGGCCGCATGATCGGGGATCGGTGTGTTGATATGCACTGCGTCGATCTCCTTGTCGCGAAGCAACTCATCGTAGGAACTGTAGCGCTTCGCTATTCCGAAAGCATCCCCGATTTCATTCAGCCGTTTTTCATTTCGTTGACATATAGCCATGATGTTGGCATTGGGATGTTTCTGATAGATCGGGATGAACTCGGCTCCAAATCCGAGTCCGATAACAGCGATGTTGATCTTCTTGTCACTCATAGTTGGTTGGTTTTTGGCTAAAGTCCTTTGGTCATTGTTGTCCGAACGTTTCATGCTCTCATTCCTTCATTCCAAACACTTTCTGCAAGTGCACAAGCCCCTCCTTCGCAAAGAGATCCTGATCCTCGGCGAGGTTTCTCCAGATGCACACCGCGCCGGCGAGCTCTTTGATCTCCGGAGTAAAGCTCTCGATCGACACGACGCCTTTGTAATTTATTTTCGAAAGTCCGCGCTGTAGCGCCTGCCAATCGGTCTGACCAGTACCGGGAATTCCGCGGTGGTTTTCCGATACCTGGACATGGATCAGTTTCCCAGCAGTGCTGACGATCGCACTTTCGAGATTGTGTTCTTCAATGGCCATATGAAACCCATCAAGCATGACGCCCGCAGCCGGGTGGTTGATATCCTGAACAAGCCTCAGCGCATCTGCGGCGGTGTTGACGAGGTCCGTCTCAAAACGGTTGAGCGGTTCCAGCGCGATCATCAGGCCATGCTCACCAGCCAGTTGACAGACCTGGTACAAGTTCTTAACCGCGCGGTCCCACTCGATCCTGCGTTGCTCCGCGGGAACCATTCTCGCCTTCCCCACGGAGGAGTACATCGGGCCGGCGAGGAATTTCGCATCCCACGCGCGACAAAAATTAAAACATTTTGCGATATACTCGAAGCAATGGCGCTGAACGTTCGGGTCTTCATTTGTCAGATCCCGCGTCGGCCCAAACGCGCCGCATACCACCGCCTGGAGGTCGTTTTCCGCGAGCGCGCGTTTGACTACGACAGGATCGATCACGTCGGGATACTCTACTGGAATTTCCACGACATCATAACCCATCGCTTTGATTTTCGGAAACAGCGACACTGATTCAGACGTGAATGGCGATGTCCAAAGCCAGGTACTCACGCCGAACCTCAATTCACGACTTACCATCTCCTCTTTTTTTGCTGACGCGTGCATGCTAAGTAATTTATTTCGGACACTGTTTTTTCACCTCGCCGCGGTCTGTGCGTCGGTTGCCACGCGCATAACACCATTCATGATCGACCAGTGACCCGGAAATGTACAAACAAACGGATAATCGCCTGGCTTCGCAGGTGAGACGAAATCCAGAGTGACCGTCTCCTGCGGATTCACGAGTCGTGTATGGAAGAGCACATCCGGTGTCGCAGGCACGTAGTGGCGCTCAGCGCCATCCGATGCCGTCGCCAACTTGTCTGCAGCACGTCCCACGGCTTCCATCGTTCCCGGGGACGTAATCACAAGGTTGTGCTGCATGTGGTCGGGATTCTCGAAAATAATCCTGACCGGCTTGCCAGGTGGCACCTGGAAGTTTGTAATGTCGAACTTCATTTCGTTGACCAGCGCCTTGATGCGGACAATGATTGCGCCGGGTGGAGGTGGACTTATTACCGCGCTTGTTTCGGCGAGGTCTTCGAGCCGATAGGTGGCAGCGAACTTTTCGGCAATTGAAATACGGTGGAAAAGGGGACCCGGTTCGCCGTTTTTCTCAGATGTCTCAAAGCTGGTCGGGTCGAACCCCGGATGATCTCTGTGGAATGCAGAGAGGAATCCGCGCTGGTGTTTTGTTGCCGCGATGTAAACTGCCTTTGCCAGCCAATCGTCGAGACGTACATTTTCCTCCTTGCTGATCGCGTACAACTTTTCTCCGAGAGCGTGAGAGGGAGCTATCCTGCAAAGCGAAAGAATAGCTGCCATTCGTGTATTTGGATCGGGATCGTCGAGGATACCCGACGATACGACATCCTGCTCGACCCATTGAACTTGCGAGAGTATTTGAATCGCAGCCTTTCTTGCGGCTGGCGCGGGGTGTTTGAGTGCCTCTGTCGCGACCCGAAACGCTTCGTTGCCCGACTGAATCGCTTTGAGCCCATCAATTGTCCATAGAGCATGCGTTGCAGCGAGTCCTTCATTGGCTCCGTCTTTGCGGTCGTGGACCACTTCATACAACGCCGGGAGGATGTCCGTGTTTCCGCGTTCCACCAGGAGTCGTTGCGCGGTGAGTCGCCAGAATTGGTTGTCGTCCGCGAGCGCTTTCACGAGTGCGCGGCCGTCGGAAGGGTCAAGCACCCGGGCTCGGTAAGGCTTCGCTTCACGGTATACCACGCGCCAGATCCGACCTCTTGTCCGGTCGCGCAGTGGATTGACGTAAGCATTACCCGGTCCATTCTCTGCCTGGTATCCGCCGCGGTCAGGAGTAGGGGTGGGGTTGTGCTGGACGATGAAGTTGTACCAATCGAGTACCCACACGGCTCCGTCAGGGCCGACCTTCGCCTCCACCGGCGCGACCCACTCGTCGGCGCTCGCAAAAAGATTCCATCCGTCCTTCTCGACGAAACCCGCCCCCTTTTTTTCGATGCGTGCAATATGAACGAGGTGGCCGGTTGGTTCGGAGACGAACGCCGCGCGGTTCCAGAATTCCGGTGGATAGTTTCTCGCCGTGTAGAAGTTGTGCCCGGATGCTGCGGTAAATCCGCCGAACACATCCACTTGCCGAACCTTCTCAGTGATCGGATGCATGGCGTAATGTCCATCGATCTTCGGACTTCCGAGCGGAATACCCTCGACGCTCTCTGTCAGGTGAGCGGGTATTCCCATGAATACGCTGTGGGTATTATTCGCGGTGGACGCGAACACGTCATTCGCTTCAGTAAAGCCGAGTCCCCATGTGTTGTTGCTCGTTCGGGTCATGAATTCGAATGACGACAGATCACGGGTGAACCGGTACACACCTTGACTAAAGCGTCGATCCTGACCCGCGATCTTTCCCTTAAAGCCGGAGTATCCTACGACACCCCATATCTGGTTGTCGAATCCGTATTTCAGGTTTGAGGGTCCGGCGTGCGTGTCAAACGTCCCCCAACCATCAATGATCGCTTCGCGGACATCTGCGCGGTCATCTCCATCGGTATCTTTCAAAAAAAGAAAGACAGGAGCCTGTGATACAATAACCCCGCCGTTGGCGAACACCAGGCTCGTAGGAATATTGAGGTTGTCTGCAAATATCGTGAACTTGTCAGCCTTCCCGTCGCCATCCGTGTCTTCGCAGATCTTGATGCGGTCGTCGCCGACTCCCTCATCGTCGCGAACGGTATTTGGATAGTCTACAGTCTCAATCACCCAAAGTCTTCCGCGTTCGTCCCACTCCATTGCGATGGGGTTGATAATATCGGGTTCGGCGGCAAATAGTTCGAGATCAAATCCGGGTGGAACCTGAATAAGTTTCGCCGACTCCTCCGGGGAAAGGGGCTCCTGGTATTGTGGAGGTGGGTTACGCCGCTCATAGTTGGGGATGTTGTCTTCGTGGCGATACGCCAGTGTAGGAATTGTTTGCGCGAAGGCATCCCATTGGGCGCGGACTTTGTCGCCGACGGCCCACACGATTCCCTGCTTCACGAGTTTGTGGAATGCCGGATGACTCCAGGTGCGTTCGTCGTGTCCGTACGCTGTGTAGAAGACTCTTCCTTTGCCGTGCTCCTTCACCCACGTCCAGGGCTCGCGGTGATCGCCCTCGACCCACTCCATCAGCACGGTTCGGTCGTCTGTGAGTTTGTGATGAACGTATGTTTCGTCCCAGGTAGGAAAACTGTCGATGCCCTGCATCGCCGGGTGGGCACGGTCGACAATCGACGCGACGAACGTAGCCGTGTCGTGTGCGTGAAACTGGCCGCCGACCAGTTTGATGTATTCGTCTGAGTTTTGAAAGCAGAAGCTCGCGCAATGGATCGGAATAAAACCTTTACCTGCGGCGACGAAGTCCAGCAGAGCCTTTTCCTGTTCCGGTTCGATCTTATCATGATTGGCGTATATCATCAGACCGTCGTACCGGGTGAGGTTCTCTGGATTGAGGTCTGCGGTTTCGTCCGTGTACGAGAAATTAATTCCTTCCTGTGCGAGAGCTGAAGCGAGCAACGGAAGCACTACTGCCGATGGGTGATGATCGCTGTCGTGTCCCAGAAACAGAATTTCGATACGTCTCGGGTCGGTGTCACGGCGCTTGCTGTCGCAGCTAGTTACGATGCTGGCGATCAGTAACGTCAGCGAGATAACGCAGAATGCTCTCATGGTATCGGGTCGGGTTGAATACAATTTGAAGTTCGGACAAAAAACCGGTATCCGATTCCTGTATTTTGTCCATTGCTGACTGTTTATTGACATCGATACTTATCTTTGGTAAGATTGAATGATAAATAAGTGTCATGCGTGCCCTTCAGAAGTCCCCGATCTCACCCGACCGCGCCTTTGAATGCAGCCGTCTTGAGGCGCCGTACTTTGATCCGAACTGGCATTTTCATTCGGAGTATCAGCTGTTCATAGTATTGAAAGGAACAGGCACGCGAGTCGTAGGCGATCACGTCCATCCTTTCAAGAGTGGAGACCTGGTCTTAACGGGACCCGACCTGCCTCATGTATGGAGAAGTGATCCTGAATACTTTGAAAGTGATGGTGGATTGATGACCGAGGGAATCGTAATCTATTTTCCGGAAGACTTTTTTCCGGCACAGTTCTTAAACAAGATAGAGATGGTGGCGATCCGTCAGTTGCTCGCGCGCTCTGCGCTTGGAATCGCCTACGACTCGGCAACGGTGGAACGGATAAAACCGCTGATGGCGGCCCTGCCGGAAAAGAAAGACTTCGACGGCATACTGCAGCTCTTTACGATCCTGAAGATTCTGTCATCGTCGCGAGACTACTCGCTGTTGGCCAATCCAGGCTATTCGAACTCTCTCAGGGAATCCGATACGGAGCGAATGAACACCGTGCATGCCTATGTGCTCAAACACTTTCGCGAGCGAATCTCGCTGGAGGAGGTGGCCGCATTGGCAAGCATGACGCCCTCGTCATTCAGCAGATATTTCAAGACGCACGCGAACAAAACGTTCTCTGAGTTCTTGACCGGTATTCGGATCGGCTACTCATGCAAGCTGTTGATGGAGAAAAAAATCAGTGTGAGTCAGGCGTGTTACGACAGTGGTTTTAACACGCTGTCAAATTTTAACAGACAGTTCAAAGCGTTGGTGCAAATGACGCCACTCGAATACAGAAATCGGGTGGCGGAAGGGTGAGGGGTTTAATCAATGACTCGTTGTGCGAAGCCGTTCTTCCGGACGAGCCTGATCGTGTCGCCGTGGCAATCTATCCCTTTGTCAAACTCGATGATTGTGTAGCCGGTGCATGTCTTTTTGTTTTGGGTGACAGGCTTGGTGCGGTAATCCGCTCCCATCAACGCAATCAGACACACCGATCCTGCACTAATATATAAAGCCAACTTTTTCATGCCGTTTTTTTTGGTGAAACATCTAGCGCTGGAACCTACGAACAGGATCCTGTATAGCACTTTTGGGGGACTTTGAGACACAGTTCCGGATACTGGCGTCCCCTTCGTATATGGTTGTGCAAATCTAAGGCCGTCCGGGAAAAATACGAGCAACCGGGCGTAATATTTTAACGCGAATGCAAAAAAAAACATTTGGGGGAATCGATTTCAAAGAGGAAAAATGGCGAATCCAGGTAATTTTCGATACTGCAAACGTTTGCGTAAAAATTACCTTACAGGAGTTAAGGTACGTATGATTTGCGTCGAAAAGTGAGGTCCAGGGCGGGGTCGGCAAAAACGTTATGGGGTGCTGACTGCCAGACACTCGTACTGCGAACTAACGAGACAGCAATTTGTTCACCATCCACTCGGTGAAGGCGTCGCGCTGTTCCGGATACGTCCAGTGCCCAGTTTCAAGCGCCAGCACCAGTTCCTTTGGAGCCGTGATCACGTTGTATGCCGCGTACATGCTAGTCGGCGGGCAGGTTTCATCGTTGAAACCCCAGGTGTAATATCCGGGTATTTTGATCTGTCTGGCGAAATTGACGACGTCGTAGTATTGAATGGTCTCTTGCTTTTCACGGAGGTTGTTGATCTCCGTGTTGGACTTCCTAAAGGTATGCGGCCATCCGCCGGCGCGACCATTGAGGTAGCCGGTGACGTCGCTCAACGCGGGGTATATCGCAGCGAGATATTTCACGCGCGGGTCAAGTGCCGCGGTCACAATTGACAATGCGCCGCCCTGGCTTCCACCCCATACGCCCAGGTTCACGCCATCGAACTGCGGAAGGCTGACGAGGAAATCGTTCGCACGGACACAGCCGAGGTAGACGCGCTTATAGTAGAAATCGTCGCGGTTGTCGAGGTTAAAATTGGGATATCCGCTGAGCGCTCCGGCGGCGAGGTCTGCGTATACAGCGGGATCAAGGTTCACGGGGATGCCGTGAATACCGATCTCCAGCGTGATAATTCCTTTCTCAGCGGTGCTGATATCACCGTAGTAAGGGCGAATCCCTGCTCCGGGTACACGCAACACTGCGGGAAATTTACCTTCTCCCTTTGGGAGACACAGAATGCCGTACATACGCGAGCGGCTCCGGAAACTCTGGAAACTAACGTGGTAGACGTCTACTTTGTCTGTACTTCGTTCCGGTAACAGCGTCATTTTGGCATCCATCGGAATTCGGGAGGCTTCGTTCTTTGCGTTCTCCCAAAATGTGACGAAGTCTGAAGGATTTCCAACGGTAGGGCTGATGGCAAGCGGGTCGAATCCCGCAGTAGCAAGGCCTTTGTATTCCACTCCTTCGAATTCCGCTATGGCAGTGCACCGGAGAAATCCCGGTGATTTTAGCGTACCACCGTCCACGGTGATGGTGCCCTTCGCAAGTTTTGTCGTTTCCTTTTTCGTAGCCTGCATTTTTTCCGGCCCGATTTCATAACGCACATTTACGTCTTTGATAGGATTTCCATTTCGAAGCACGGTGATGGTGAACTTGACCTTTTCTCCGGGTTTGTACAACCAGTTATCACGGTCAGGAGCAACGATCACTTTCACCAGCTTTTCGGCAGGTTGAGCGTATGCAGGAGGGAAGGAGACGGACCACGCCAGGAATAAAAGGAGAGACAATCGCTTCATATCACAGTAG